>CAZJGG010000037.1:0-30826 GCA_964545475.1 uncultured Eubacteriales bacterium
TTATTAAAAAAAGAGGGTATAAAACGTACAATTAGAAACGTTTTACCCTCTCTTTTTAATAAGTAATGAAGCGGCAATGCTTACACTATTTCCGCCTTAACAATTTTATCTGCAATTATTTCGTTCTCCCAAACCAAGCATTCAATAGCAATAATATTTACGCCGCTTTGCTTTGCTTGTTTCAAAGCGTCCCCGAACTCTTTATGAGTTTTGTTGTTGGGAATAAAATATTTAATGCCATTCATTTGGATAATAAACACTACATAGGCTTCGTAGCCGTTTTCCAATGAATGACAAAGCTCCTCAACGTGCTTTACCCCACGCTGTGTTGGAGCATCTGGGAACATTGCAACGCCGTTTTCTTCAAGAGTTACGCCTTTTACCTCTACAAAAATTTTTTTATTAGCAGCTTCAATGTAAAAATCGAAACGGGAACTTTTGTAAGTTACTTCCGGTTTAATTAAAGTCACGTCAGACAAAAAGTTCCCTGCTTGCACCCATTCATAAAATATTTTATTTGGCGCTTGGCTATCCATGTTTATTAACCGATTGCCTTTGTAAACAGAAATCAAGCTAAACTTGGTTTTACGGTGTTGGCTGTTATTTTCCTCTACAAAAATTGTTGCTCCGGGTATTAATAACTCTTTGCACCGCCCAGTGTTTTTAACATGGGCAATCTCCGTTTTGCCGTCAACTTCAATATGAGCAATAAATCTGTTTGGGCGTGATAAAAACTTCGCTTTTTTTATATTAGAATATTTCATTAAATATCATCCAATGTCATTAGTTTAAGTCGAAAAATTGTGCTAGAAAACCTACCGAAAGCGAGGTCTTAGACAGACTCTTATATTGATTATTTTCGGACTAGCTCTAGTAGGGGACGGCGTCCTCGACGTCCCGGAATCCCTTGAAGCATGACGTTTCCGGGCTGTCGATGACGCCAGCCTCTACAAAATTATCGGATTAGATTGTTGGCATTAAGTAACCACTACTTACAGATAAAATTCATTGCATATTGTTTTAGAAACTGTTTAGACAGGCTCTTAGTAATTTTTTACCCGCATTTCAAAATAAGCTTTTGGGTGGTTACAAACAGGGCAAATTTCCGGCGCTTTTTCGCCTTTATGTATGTGCCCGCAGTTTCCGCAAATCCATTCTACGCTTTCGCTTTTTGCAAAAACAGTTTCGTCCTCAATATTTTTTAAGAGCTGTAAATAACGTTCCTCGTGCTCTTTTTCAACTTCACCAACGGCTTCAAATAAATAAGCAATTTTGTCAAAGCCTTCTTCTTTTGCTTCTTTAGCCATTCTGTCATACATTTTAGTCCATTCAAAATTTTCTCCGTTTGCGGCATCTTTTAAATTATCTGTTGTAGAGGGCAAATCTCCGCCGTGAAGAAGCTTAAACCAAATTTTAGCATGTTCCTTTTCGTTGTTAGCAGATTCTTCAAAAAACTTTGCAACCTGTTCATAACCCTCTTTTTTTGCTTTGCCTGCATAATAAGTGTATTTGTTTCTAGCCTGGGATTCGCCTGCAAATGCTTCTTTTAAATTTGCTTCTGTTTTTGTGCCTTTTTATTCTTTCATTTGTTTCCTCCTCAGAGCCTATTCAGACTCTTATATTTTCAAGCAAAAAAGCCCCTGTCGCCTTTTTCCTTTACATACTCCTCAAGAACACCATTTTTATAAGTAAGCCCTGCGTAAATCTCCTGTTCGCTTTCTGCGGAAGGTGCAGTTTTTAATGCTTTTTCCGCTTCCAGCCAGCCCATATACAAGTTGTTTAATATTTTCAAACAGTCGTCAAGTGGCTTTTTGTCTTTGCCAAAATATGAATTTATAATAAGTTTGTTTACGTAAATGTAAACGGAAATTAAGTTTTTAGAAAGCTCCTGGCTCATATCCAGAGCGGAAACAAGGCTGTCCACTGCTCCTTGAGCCTTTTTTAAACTTGCCTTAAAAATATCGGTATCGTCTGTTTCTATTGCTTCTTCAATGTAATTCATAATAAGCTCGTAAGTAATAACAACAAGCCCCAAAGGGCTTGCTGTTGATATTTTCGCTACATAATCGCTTTTATTAAGTTTCATTTTTACGCCTCCTCGCCGTCGGGCGCACTCTCTTGTTTATCCGCCGTTTCTATAAAATCGGCAAAAATATGAGCAATAGTGGTTAAATCAATATCTTTTTCCATCATCATTACCTCGCTACACTACCATTTCATATTTGCCGGGTTCGGCGGTTAAACCTTCCGGTACAGGCTGGCTTTGTTCAGCGCCTGTTGATGTTGTTGTTTCCGGGAATTTTATGCTATCAACTCTAATACCTGCGTTTTCAAGCCCTTTTATTATAACATCTCTGTTGCTTTCAAGCCTATTAATACCCTCGGGGTTATCGGAATTTACAAAAATTTCAGCAGCTCCGTTTTTAAACCCGGCTTCCATAGTAACTTTGCCTAAATTTTTAGTTTTAAGAGAAAATAAAACGTTTAGTTCCCCGTTGCTTGTATTCTCATTAATAATATAAACATTAAGCCCTGCAATTTTGCCTTTAAAATCCGCCGGAAGTTTAACACCGGCAGATTTGTTAATAACCTGCTGTAATTTAATTGCATTTTGAACAGCGCTTAAATTTTTAATTATATCACCGTCTGTTTCATTATCTTTAATGCTTTCCAGCCTATTGTAAATTTGCTCTAACTCATAATCAGAACTAGTTCCGCTTATATTATCTATATTTAATTCAGATTCTTCAAAGCTGATTTCTGTTTCATCTAAAGAATCTGCAATAAAATATGGATTTTTCATTAATTTATTAAAAGCATTAATATTAGCGGCGGTTGCCGGAATATTATTTTGGGCAAGAGCATTTATTGTGTTTGATTTATTTTCGTAAAGAGACGTAATTTCTTCCGCTTTTTTATTAACAACCTTTTGGTGAGTTAAGTCCATATCCTCGGCAATTTCTGAAAGCTTTTCATCAGCACTCTCAATAGACTGCATTTTATAATCCGGGTTTTTGCCCAAATATTCTGCTAAAGCTTTAGGATGAGCATTGTTTGCAAAATTTTTGAAAGAAAGTATTTTATAAATGTTGTTATCTCCGGCTTCAAGCCTTTGTAAAAGCCCGAAATCATCGTTAATGTTAATATCCATTACGCTTTCGCCGTCAATTTTGGGCTTAGACATATATTTAGAGGCTTCAAGCATGTTGCCGAGAGTAAGCTCTACATCATTTTTTATTAAAACCCCTAAAGGCGCACCATTGTTTTTTGAAGCGGCGTTTAGCATTCTGTAAATTGCAATCATAGCATCTCGTTCTTGGCTGTTTAAAAAGCCGGAAGAGTCGAATTCTAAAACATGTTTTGCAATGGTGTCTTTTAAGTTTTCGCCGTACGTATCATTAAATTCATCTATTTTTGTAATAAGCTCGTCAATATGCATATCAGCAGGATTGTTTCCTTTTTTAATAATATCTGCCGCAATAACAGGGTGAAGCCTATTAAGGACGTAATCAATTTTTGCATCAATGACTTTAACCTGCTCAATTGACTCCTTAGTAACGTCAATACTATTTTTGGAAAGTATAGCGGCGGCTTTTATGTTAGCCTTTGTCACTTCAATTTCAAGGTTTTCAAGCAGCCCTGCAAAGCTGTCTTTAAGCATGTTAAAGCTGTCACCATATTTAACCCTTGGAACTGTGGCAAACTGCTCGTAACCCTCGTGGGCTTTTGCGTAAGCCACATCTTTTTGTATTTCAAAAAGGCTGAACTTGTTTTCGCCCTTAATAATGTTGGCAAAAACGTTGTTTGTCAGTGGGTTTATTCTAGATAAGGCATTAAACGTCCTGCCCATTTCGTTCATAACTTGCGGCGTTTCTTCTGCCCCGGCAAGTTTTAAGCTTTGGGCATATTCATCCTGCCTTAACTGCTCTAAAGCGGTTTCCAAAGGCATAGTGTTAATATCTATCCCTTTTCCTGCAAGCCTGTGGGCCGCTTGATATGTTAGCTTTAACTGAATTTCTCTAAGCTGTAACTTACTTAAAACAGAAATTTCCTTTAGCTCACCGTTAAGTTCTGGGGGTTTTTCATCTTTAGCTATCTTTGTATTTTTTAAATTATAAAGAGTCAGAGCAATGTTATTTTTTATTAAATAATCAATTCTAACAGGCTCTTGCTCTATAGCAGGGAGAGCTTCAATAACCTCTTTATACCCGGCTTCAAGCTCCGCCCCGGAGGAATAATAAAGGTCGTAAATAGGGGTTTGCCCAAGGCTTGCTCCATCTTGCAAGTAATTAGCGACTTTTTCAAGGAAAGCCCCATCTTTTGCAATATCCGAAAAGCTCCTTAAAAACAATGCCTTTGAAATATTATCTTTTGTTATGTCAATATCATATTTAAGCAAAAACTTTGCGGCTTCCATATTTTTTTGGCTATTTTCAATGCCCTCTGCTTCAAAAAGCCGTTGAAGCTGAGGTTCAAGTTCTTGAAGAGTTTTTTCGTCTATTTTTTTGCCAACAAGGCTGTCTGCTTCTGAAAATTTCGCCATATACATGCTGTCTGCTGTAATGCCTTTTTGCTGTTTTAATAAAAGGGCGGCGGATTTTTCATTAAGACTGCCGATTTGATCCAGCTTTTTCTTTATATCCTTAATTTCTTTTTGGTTAACGCTAAGGCGAATATCTCTCATTACCCCTGTGAGGGACTGAAAATCTATTTTATCTAAAGAAAGCCCTGCGGAAATAAGTTCTTTTACAGCAGCTGTGCTTACTTCTCCGGGGTTGTACATAAGCTTATCCCTTATAGAAGAAAGCGCTCTTTTAATTTCAAGGTCTTTTTCAATGCTTTCTTTAAGGCTTTCGTCTTTAATAAACCCTTGCTGTTCAAACATCGCTTTAACGCCTTTGATGTTGGTTTGGGTGCAGGCCATGTAAGCCTGTTCGTTTGAGTCTTGTCGTACTTGCTTTAACAACAGCTCTTTTTTATCGTTTTTAATAACCTCGAAAAAAAGCCTGTCCCCCTCTTCCCCTACAATTTTAGAAGAATCTATTTTAAAAGAAAAATCATCGTCGGTTTTAAGGGTTGCGTATTTTTCATCTTTTTTAACCACAACAGCGCTTATTGAAGAACCAATAAGCGCATTTTTATTATTGTTATTGTTTTTATAGTCTCGAATCATGTAGCCAGAATTAATGCTTTTTGCCGAATTTGAAAGCATATACACACCTCTTTAAAAGAGTTATTGAATTAACTGCAAAACTGATTGTGGGCGTTGATTTGCTTGAGCAATCATAGCCATGGCGGCTTGCTGAACAATACCTTCCTTGGAATATTCAGTCATTGTCAAAGCCATATCCGTGTCTTCAACACGAGATAAAGATTGGCTTGCGTCTGTATGAGCGCCATCAAGGCTTGTAACTGTATATTCAAGCCTGTTGCTGTAAGCCCCAAGCTTTGAGCGTATTTTGGACAATGTACCGATTGCCCTGTCGGCAAGTTCTATCGCTCTTGTTGCACCTTGAACCGTGGTAACATCTACATCATCAATTTCGAGAGTAGCCGCTGTAACTTTCGGAATAGTCATATACATTCCCATATCCTTGTTTGCACCGATTTGAATGTATAACGGACCTTCTTTTGTATTAATACCTTTTACAACAGGGGCATCAGCCCTGGTTACAGGGGGGTGGTTTACTAAGTCAAAGCAAATTTCCACATTGTTTCTGTCAAAAATAGTTATTCTGTTTCCTTCTGCACGCCAGCTTACTGTGTTAGGGTTCAAGCCGTTAGGTCCTGTTGGGAAAGCTCCAAAACCCATGCCAATAAGAAGAGCTACGCCGGAACCTGTTACATTAAGAGTAGCGCTGCTACCAGTACTAACTGTCTCAACTCTTATTAGAACATCCCCTGCACCAAAAGTTAATGCAACATCAAGAGTGAGGTTTGATGTCAATTCGTTTTCAAGCTTATTTTTTATAATAGTAGGGGTATCTCCTGTTGCAAGGGTTATTGTCAAACCGTTAATAGTTAACGTTTGACCGTCATAAGCCGGTGTTATAGGATACGGAAGTGTACTTACTAAGTTTATACCGGCTTCGGTACCCACTGAGCCGTTGGTAACTATTGTGTTACTGCTTGTAACCTGACTTGGTATTGAAATAACCGCATCCGTTCCTGTGGCTGTAAAAGGAACTTCAAAAAGAAGCCCAAAACCCATAGCTTCCACAAGGTCTTTGTTTGTTCCGGTTATAGTTATCTGTGCTGTTTCCCCCGTAGAGTTTGTGCTTATCCCTGTTAACACATTTGTTATTGGGTCAAATACAAGGTTAAGATCTGGGTCTGCGCCAAGGGCAGCTATAAGCTTGGCTTTTATAGAATTTACATCGTCTCCGGCAACAAATGTTATTGTTGTGCCGTTAATTTCAATATCCCCTGCATGTTCTGCCAGTAAAGTAAAAGGTAAAGTGTTTACTAAATTCTTTATTGCAGGGTTTCCATTTGTGCCCTGCACAACAATAGGATTAAACGCCATTACGCCAAAACCTAAAGCTTCCAAAAGCTTAGGGTCTCCCCCAACAACAAGCTTATTTTGAGATCCGGGTTTATCAAGCTCTATTGAAGTTAAAAATCCGCCTGGGTTAAGATCCGGCGTAATTAATATAGGGGCGGCTGGTTCTTCGTTTAGTACCGCTTTAAGTCTTTCTCTTATTGAATCGAGAGTGTCCCCTTGAACAACAGTAATTTTTCGTCCGTAAACAGTAAATGATTTCCCGTTTAGCGGTGAGTCCGCTGCAATAGGAAAATCAACAGCCGCATTAGGCGGCGTACCAACTGTCATTGATGGGTTTGTTGCTGTTTCCACAACGCTAAAGGCAATATCGCCGTAAGGAACAGAATCACTCATACGTAATATTTCAACGTTAGGAGCATTGGCAGTTCTGCTGGGAACACCTGTATAAATTATTCTGTTACATTCGCCGTTTAACATTTTAATTCTGTTATATTCAGTTTTAGCAGAAACATCGTTAATTTCCATAACGAGCTGGTTAATTTCATCTTGAACCTTTTGTCTGTCAATCTCTTCGTTTGTGTCATTTGCGGCATAAACGGAAAGTTCTCTAATTCTTTGCAGCATATCGTGTACGGTTGAAAGCGCACCTTCTGCAGTTTGAATAAAGGAAACAGCGTTGGAAGAGTTTTCACTTGCTCTTTCAAGACCACGTACTTGAAACCTTATTTTATTTGCTATTGCAAGACCGGATGGGTCATCCTTAGAAGAATTTATTCTAATACCGGAAGAAAGTTTAAGAGATTGGTCAGAAAGTTTAATTCCGGAACGTTTTGCGTTGTTATGTGCGTATAAGGCGGGAATGTTAGCGCCTATTCTCATTAATAAACACCCCTTGTAAATTATTTAGAAATCATTTCGATTCTATTATTATGTGAAAAAAACAATATATTATATTTATCGGAAAAAATTACATAAAACATTAGATAAATATAGGATGCTACAAGTAAAAAATATTCTTGTAATTATTTACCTTTGGGGTTATAATAATCATTATTTCATTTTAGAATTTTTAGCTATCCGGAGGGTTTAAATGGGTAAAATAACTGTTGATTTAGTTAAACATGGTTGTTTTGGTAATTGTGTTAAAATATCTAATAGTGTTGCAGAAGTATATATCACAGTAGATTTTGGCCCTAGGATTATATCCTTCTCATACGCCGGAATGGAAAATATTTTTTACAAAGATGAAAGTTTCTCATCTTTAGGAGATTATTTTTCTGTATATAATGGTGATATTTGTAAATTATATGGAGGTCACAGGCTTTGGGTAAGCCCGGAAATTGTGCCAGCTTGTTATTACCCTGATAACCACCCAGTAAAATGGGAAAAACTGCATAACGGTGCATCATTTAGCGCACCTATTGAAAACATAAACTTTATTCAAAAATCGTTAACTATCACTGTTTCAGAAGATTCACCAAAAATAACTATAACCCATTCAATAACCAATTGCGGAAATTGGGAAATTGAAGTAGCCCCCTGGACGGTTACTATGATTGACAAAGGCGCTGTTGAAATTATGCCGATGCCATCTCGCAAAACAGGATTTTTGCCAAATCGTTCCATTTCTTTGTGGGAATATAGTAAAATGAATGATTCTCGTGTTTTTTGGGGAGACAAATATATTATGCTTAAACAGGACGATAAAATCGAAAGTCCTTTTAAGCTAGGGTATAATAATGAAAGCGGCTGGGCTGCTGCTTTTACAAAAGACCAAGTTTTTTTCAAATATTTCGAGCCTGTTATTAATGGAGTTTACCCTGATAATGGATGCAGTTACGAAACTTACGTAAATCATAACATGTTTGAAATGGAAGCTTTAGGCCCCCTTACTTTACTTGCTCCTGAAGAAAGCACAGAATTTCTTGAGGAATGGGAAATATATAATTTAAAAAATTCGGACTTTAATAACTGGACAGAAAAGAATTGGGAAGAAGAAGCCGAAAAAATTTTAAGAACCTGTATTCAATAATTGGTTGCCCGAATTTGAAACAACGATTTTTCGCCATTGGCGGCGCGGCGGCGAAGACATAATAGACCGCCGCAACAAAGAATGGCGGAATAATCGCTTTCAAAGGCGGGTAACAGCTTATTGAATACAGGTTCTAAGCAAATTCTAAGAAATTGAAAGGATGAACCGAATGAAAAATTTAAAAATCGGCAATAGAATTCTTATTTCAATATTTGTTATCGTTGTTTTAACAGCGGTTGTTGGTTTTATTGGTGTAAGCAAATTAATTAGTATTGACAACAACTACACTAAACTCCAAGCTGATATGAATGAAGGTCAAACTTATTCTAACAATGCCATAAAATATTATTTGGAGATGCGCATAAAAGTGCGTGAAATGGTAATTTACACCGACAATAAACAGAAGCATGATAAAAGCGTTAGTGAATATAACGATACCCTTAGTAAACTTTTGCAGGTTTTAGACAGTTATAAGAAGTTTGCCGTTGACACCCAAACTATAGACTCAACATTGGTTGACGCAACTATACAAGACGTTAATTCATATGACAGCAGCATCAAAAGTATGCAAGCGCAAATATCCCAAGGCAACATAAATGAAGCCATTAACATTTACGAAACTGCCGGTGCAATTTCTAATAAAATCAGTGAATCACTTGATGAGGAATATAAATCTGTAATAGATTATATGAATGATGAATCTAAAAGCTTATCCGCAGATTCCACCAGTATGTCTTTTCTTGTAATTATAATCACTATTTTAGCTGCAATACTTGCCGCAGTTATAGGGCTTTGGTTAACAAAGAGCATTTTATCCCCTATTAAAAACTTAATGAAGGCTTCCAGAGAAATTGTAAATGGAAATTTAGATATTTCTGTTGGTAGCAACGGAAAAGACGAAATTGCTGCGCTTTCTAACGACTTTGCAGAAGTTATAGATAACTTCCGAAATATTATTAACGATATTAATGCTTTAGCGGTGGAAATGCAGGATAAAGGTGATTTTGAAGCTAGGCTTAATTCTTCAAAATACAGCGGCGGTTATGCAGAAATGCTTAACAGCGTAAATAAAGTTGTTGGTGGGCTTGTTTCAGACACTGTTGTCGCTTTAAACACCATTGAAGCATACGCTGAGGGCAATTTTGAAGTAGAGATACCTGTATATATTGGCAAAAAAGTTGTTTTAAGCGATGTATTCAAAAAATTAAGAGCAAACCTTACTATGGTTACTTCAGATATAGGTGAATTGGCAAGAGAAGCCTCCAAAGGCAATTTAACAAAACGCATGGACGAATCCAAGTTTAGTAACAGCTGGGCAATTATTGCAAAAGGGCTTAATAACTTATTAAGAAGTATAGTAGAGCCAATAGAGGATACAATAAATGTTGTAGAAGCTATGGCAAAGGGTAACTTGAATATAAAAATAGAGGGAGATTACAACGGTCAGTACTTAACTATGAAAAACGCTGTAAATTCAACTCTAACAACAATTCAAGGCTATATCGATGATATAACAAACGTTTTACAAAAAATGTCTAACGAAAACTTTGATATTAGCGTTACCGCTGATTATATTGGAGACTTTGCTCCTATAAAAACTTCACTTAACGAAATTATTAAAACATTTAACGAAGTTTTAAGCGAAATAAACTCCTCCGCAGAGCAAGTAAACGCAGGGGCAAGACAAATTTCCGAAACAAGCATTAACCTTGCACAAGGCTCTACAGAGCAATCAAACGCCGTTAGTGAACTTGTTGATAACTTAAATTCTATTACCGAACAAACTCGTAAAAATGCTCAAGACGCTAAACATGCTAACGAACTTGCAATAAAAACAAAAGAAAATGCAGATTTAGGTAGCAAAGAAATGTTGGGTATGCTTTCAGCAATGGAAGAGATTAACGCTTCTTCCGTTAATATTTCTAAAATTATTAAAGTTATAGATGACATTGCATTCCAAACAAACCTTCTTGCTCTTAACGCCGCTGTTGAAGCTGCAAGGGCAGGGCAGCATGGCAAAGGCTTCGCAGTTGTTGCGGAGGAAGTTAGAAACTTGGCAGCCAGAAGCAAAAATGCAGCTTCTGATACAACAGTGTTAATACAAGGCTCTGTTGATAAAGTTACAGAAGGCAGTAAAATAGCTAATCAAACTGCACAGTCCTTAAAAGCGATTGTTGAACAAATTACTGAAATTTCCGAACTCATAAGCGGAGTTGCCGCAGCTTCAAGCTTACAGGAAGAAGGAATATACAATATAAGCGACGGCATTAACCAAATTTCTAACGTAACCCAAACCAATACAGCCGCTTCCGAAGAAGAAGCATCTGCCGCTCAAGAGCTTTCAAGCCAGGCAGAGGTTTTCAAAAACATGGTTGGAAGGTTTAAAATTAAAAAAGAACTTAAGACAATTACTGAAAAACCCGTTGTTTATAAGGAAAAACCTGTTGTTATTAAAGAAAAACCCATTGCACCAAAAGCAAAGGTTGAAACTCGCCCAATGCCACGCCCCAGTATTAATCTTAACCAGAAATTAGCAAATGACGTTAACAACGGCGACATTTCAAAAAACTTTAGCCTAGACAACAACGAGAACCAAGTTTATAATAATAAAGATTTTGGCAAATATTCATAAAACAGGAGAGGTGAGTGCCATGGATGGTATTAGAGGAGGTTCTGAAAATTCTTATAATTACAATAATAAAATAGGAAACGAAATTGCTATTGATATGTCTATGAAAAACCGAGTAGACGGCAACAACGCATCCGGCATCAAGAAAAAAGATTTAAAAGGCGTAAAACAATGTCAAACATGTAAAAACAGGCGTTATCAAGACGCTTCCGACGACCCGGGTGTTTCCTTTAAATCTCCTACAAAGCTTTCGCCGGAGGCGGCGGCAAGCGCTGTATATGGCCATGAACGGGAGCATTATTCAAGAGAAGCCGCAAAAGCCAATTCGGAAGGCAGAGAGGTTGTCAGTAATAACATTCAAATTTTTACAGATATTTGCCCCGAATGCGGCAAGGCTTATGTTTCCGGGGGAAAAACAACTACAGTTACAAAGAAAAAGCTTACAAAAAATAATTTTGGCAACGATATAGGTAATCTTATTGATTTTGAGGGGTAATATATGTACAGTTTTAAACCAAAAGGCGTTTGTGCAACGCAAATTGATTTTGATATACAAGACGGCACAGTAAAAAACGTTGTTTATAAAAACGGTTGCAGTGGCAGCCTTAAAGGTATCGGAATGCTTGTTGAGGGCATGAAAGTAGAAGATGTTATAAACAGGCTTAAAGGCACACAATGCGGTGCGAAAAGCACATCATGCCCGGATCAGCTTGCTGCCGCCTTAACAAGTTACTTAAACGAACGACGTTAAGTCCAAAAGTACAAAAATAACCGCCAAACGGCGGTTTCAGGCTGTCGACAACCATTGTCGGCAGCTATTTTTTTGTTATAATACAAGCATCAAAACGGCAAAGCATCATACAGCTTTGCTGCACGATACTTTGCCGCCTATGGGTTTGAAACCAGCGAATTAATCAGCAATTGCCTTGTTTTTAACCACCGCTTCAACCAATTTATTTAGCACTGTGCTTACCTCTGCCCTTGTAGCAGTGCCTTTAGGGTCAAATGTGCTGCCGCCCTTACCACTTAAAAGACCTGTCTGCCGCATTGTGATTACAGCATTTGCAGCCCAAGGAGAAATAACCGACATATCTGTAAAGTTACTTCCGCTATTAACATTAGGCAACGAGAAGCCGCTTACCTCTGAGTATTTAGCAATTATTGAGGCCATTTCTTCCCTTGTGACAGGCTTATTAGGTGCAAAGCTGTTGTCACCTACACCTGCAGTTATACCGTTTTCTAAAGCCCACCCAATATAAGGACCATACCATGCAGAGGGTTCTACGTCACTGAACACCTGTTTGCCTTGGAATAATGAAGTATCCACAGATGATATTCTGCCTAAAACCGATATGAGCATAGCACGTGTCATAGTCTGATTCGGTGCAAATGTATCTTTTGCAACGCCGCTAAAAATATTTCTTGACGCTGTAAACTCAACATAAGGTTTAAACCAATCACCATCAGCTACATCCTTAAATTCCACTGGCTTGTCGCCTATTGTGTATCTGCTGAAGTGATTAACAACGAATGACAATTTGCCGCCTTCATACGTGGATTTTGCAACTGGTTCAAGGCTATTATACTTATTGATGTAGTAAGCTATTGTTCTGACTGCACTTTGCCCAGCTTTTAATGAGTAAGGAATTATAACAGAAACCATGCCGTCGCCAAACTTGCTTATTGTGTTTGAACCGCTCTTAACAGCAAATTCATAAACATCCCTTTCGCCTACTGCCTCTTGCACAGCGGAGCTGAGGCTTGACTTTTCAGCCAGCTTTGCGGAAATAGATACATCTTGGGCTGTTACCGCTGCAATATGTTTAAATGCAGCCTTATCAAATACAAGGGTAGCAACATTAGACTTAATTTTAACAGCCCCAATGCCTGAACGGGAAACAGCCTTCATTGCTTCCTTGTCCATTACCACGTTAATATTCTTTATATTATCAGGTACATTTATTACAATTTCAATTACAGCTATACCCTTTGAAGCCAAATTTTCTAGTGCATTTTTAACAGCATTTTCTGCAACCAACTTAGTGACAATGGCATGTGCCGAATTGTTGGTAGCGTCTATACTGACTTTAATTTCAATCTTAGTTCCATTTGATGTAACGTATCCTGTATAAAGTTTGTCGTCCGATGCAACGTTTGATGTATCGACAGAAGGAGTGGGTGAGCCACCGTCATTTTTGTCTCTTCTGTCATTGCGGTCGCCGCTATTGCCACCACCATTATTGCCGCCGCCATCATTGCCGCCGCCGTTATTGCCTCCACCGTTATCGTCGTCATCATCATCGTCATCATCATCGTCGTCGCCACCACCGCCGCCTTGGCTAATAGTGTATGCAAACTCAGATATATCACTATGATACATTGCCTCTCCATAAGCAAATGCTTTGATTGTAACAGCTGATGTAATAGTAATCGGAGCAGTATACGTCAAACTGTCTTCGTTAGGTGTTGTGCCGTCCAGCGTATATTTAATTATAGCTCCCGGAGACGCACAGGATAGAGCTACCTGGGTTCCTGAAGCAACTGCACCAGGTGCAACACTTGCCGTAACGTTTGCAGCTTTTGTATAAGCCACTGTGGATATATCAAATGATACAAAGCCGTTATGCGAAACGGTTATCTCCCATTGGTTAGGAGCAGTATTTTGCACCGTATAGCTGTATTGTCTGTTGTAATTGTTCAAGTCGTAAGCAGCTGAATCTTCTGTATGGAAATACAGTACAGGTTCAACTGTGCTAGTAACAGTAATAACCGTGTCACGCTTTTGAGTATCCTTTAGTTGATTATTAAGCATACGCTGTGACTGAACCCACACGTACTCGTAAGCCCCGTGGTCACTAAAGCCGCCTGTTCCGTTTACTCCGCTGTAAGTTCCGTCGAAAAGTTCTCTTTTATCAACCCTATAGTTGCTTAACTTAACGTTAATACGTTCTGGGCTAGCCTTTTCGGTTAAAACAGCGTAAAGGTGAGGTTCTGCGGATACATTTACACTGCTAATCTTTGTTCCGGATTTCGGAACGATAGTTGCATTTTGAGTCTCATTTTTATTCTCGGAATAGTTTATGAAAAACCATGTATTTCCGTCGTTTTGTACCCATGCTGTGCCTTGTGCAATGTCTGTAGTATATATTGTATCAAACTTTGCTTTTAACCCTGTCGCCCCAAGGTTAGTATTAATCACCTCAAAGCCTTGCAGTGCACTTGAAGGACAATTAACAGGAACAAGAGGAATTAAACCGTATTTTCCTGTTTTCGGAAATAGGTTGGAGTAGCTGCGGTCATAGTTAAAATCATACCAGTTTTTGCGACCGACAACTATTGCCTTTGTCCTTGCCTTTACCTCTTCCTTTGTTGGTATTCTTATTTCACCGCTAACAATGCTGTTTAATGTGGGGATAATAGAGTACTGATAAGCAGGTGTTCTTTCGCCTCTTGACGCGTTAGAATACCACTGTGCCTCTGACTTGAAGCATGTAGCACCGTTTGCTGCAGCTCTGATAATATCCATAGAATACATATTTTCAGGCCATGTGTAGCATTGCTTCCATGCGTCTTGGTCATTAGACTGGGATTTAAACAACGAGCCGTTGCCGTCAAGCTGCCAGTGCCACCAGTCAGATGCAATACCCCAGTTTGCACAATAATCTGCAAGCCACATACCAAGGTACAATGCTTCTGTGTTAGGCTCTCCGTATGACTCCTTAAAAATCATAGCTATATTGTTCTTATACTTACGCATAGTGTCCGAAAGCTCCTGGTTGGTTTGCAGCCAATCCATTAAAACACCATCATTTCCGAAGGTGTTTGTGTCGGTCCACATCATTGTTAAGCCGTACTGTGCACAAATCTTTATTAAGCTTGTCATGTACACATCTGCGTCGTTTGCATAACCGCCGGAAAAACGGTTATAAAGCTCTGCTCCGTTAAAACCTACGAGATATTCATTGTCCCTTGCCAACTCACTCCAAAATTCTAACGGCACACGATTATTCATCTGTGTTTCACCATTTATGTTTTGGACGGCAACAGGTATTTGGTTTTCGTTGCAAAGTTCAACATTTCTTTTAATCCATTCCTTAACAGGTTCTGTTCCGTTAAGGCTTCTTTCTGCTATAAGCAATATAACTGTATAAGGCTTTAAATTGTCAGGTACAGTTTCCCAAAGCTTAACCGGGCTGTCTACCCTATCTTCATCGTCATAATTTTTACTGCTACTAAGCCCGTCTTTTTGAGCAGGGTCATCACTCCAGTAATAGTTTTCCATGTAGAGAGGGTGCTCTCTGTCAATTATGTGCCTTAAAGGTGCTTGCTGTAATCCTGAAACAGTCACTTCAACAGTCCAAGAATTGCCGTCTTTTTCCTTAGCTGTAATAGTCGCTGTGCCTTCGGAAACTCCTGTGACAACGCCGTAGGCATCAACCGTAGCAACGTTAGGATTAGACGACGTGTACGCTAGCACGTTACCACGCAAGCGTGATTCCTCTAATGCTTCCGGGGGAGAAATTCTTGTAGGCGTAATGGTCTGAGCGCCTCCGACAGTAACATTTGTGTTTGGTATAGTCAATGTTAAGCTTGTTATTTTTGTACGGGGCTGTTCTATGTATTCAAAATCTGTTGTTAACGCTCTCATAACCTCTATATAATCATTTTCTGTATAGCCTATGCGCCAAAGCCTTGTGTCGTCAGGGCCTGCTGTTATTGTACTGATGCCGTCCGGTCCTTTTACAGTCTTGTCTTTAGTATTATCCTGCAAGGCTGCATACCATGCTCTAAACTTTCCGCCGCCCAATTCACCGTCTGCCGCCGGTTCATAATAGAAGGTTGAGCGGTAAATTTGGAAGCTGTCCCAAGCGGTTGCATCCTTAGAACGTGCTAAAATAGGTCTGCGGTTTACTTGTTCCCAAGTTAAGCCGTCGTTTGATTTAGACAGATATAGTTCAGAAGTATCCGGCTGATTACCTGTAAAGGCACAAACCAAAGCCCAGTATTGATTAAATTCAGGAATATATTGAATATCCTGATGCCATATGTTCAGGGGTGTTCCTGTAACATCGGTTGAAGTAAGCCCTTTTACTGCATAAGCACGTGTCCAGTTAATACCGTCAGAGGAATAACGCACCTCAACATAATTGTTTCTGCCGTTACTATAACCTACGTCTTGTGCATTGTTTGACCACATAACATATGTTTTGCGGAAATCATCATAGGTAATTGTAGGGGACAGCATGGAATAGCGGTTTGTTGATGATACAACTGTTATAAAACCGTTCGCACCCTCTAACATACTTACCATTTCCGATTGTTTAAGTGTAAGTTTACCATTAGCGTCTAACGGCTTACCCCACTTTATACCGTCAAATGAAACAGCTAGGCGCACCTCTGAACCTGCTCCGCCTGCCTGGTCATCAGCAAAATTCCAATAAGCTAACATACAGTTATTGGTTTTGTCGTAAAACATATCCGTGTCACTGTTATGATAACGAGTTGACAACGGTTCAGGAGAAATCGGGTTAGTAAGACCATTCGGCACAACCCATGTGTTTCCGTCATTAGATGCTACAATGTGTGGGTTTTCGTATGCTGATGTGAGCATTACGTTTGGCGTATAAAGCATCCAATAGTTATAACCATTCCAGCCAGCGCCGGGAACGTATACAACGTCCGGATGTGTCGCCTGACCTTTTATATGTAACTTTGTACCATTTCTATAGTTCGATGGTAATTCGTCATAATAAGTAGGCAACTCGAAATATGTGTTTGAATTTTGTAAAGGAGCGGCAATGTATGGAGGCGGGTCGTTATTGTACCCATACACTTCAAGCTCAAGCACATGGTCGCCCAAATGTCTTGTTCCGTCAGATTTTACACTGCCGCGCATATATACACGTACGTACCGTGCATGTGTGCCTTCGGGCGCTTCAAATGTTTTTCCTGCTGCGCTTTCCGAGTAAGCAGAATCCGTGCCTACGCCGTAAACAGTGGCGCAATCGCCGTATACGTTTGTAGTAATTGTATTTGCATTCCATATAACCGTATCATCCGAATCCCCAAAGGTAGCATTTTCCGATGCTACAATTATGGTGTCTTGATATTTACGGGCATCTGCATAATATCTCCACAGTTTTACCTGGGTAATCTCTCGTATCTTTCTAAAGTCAACCTGGAAGTAGGCAAACGGTCTTTCCTCCACTTCCAATGCATCTGTACAGCTTACATAGTTGTTAAGGTTATCCTTAACGCCGTCAACCATCCAGCTCCATACACGTCCGTCCAAAAGTGCTTCATCGTTGTCTGCACGTCCTACGAAAACCTGTGTTTCTAGGTCAACGCCTGTAAGCCTTTTTACATCTCCGAAGGTTTCGCTGCTCCACGCTTCAACTTCTACAACGTGGTTGTCGCCGTTAGTGCCGTTTCTACCGTATACATATACCCGTAAATATCTGGCGGTGACAGGGCTATCCAGATTAACTGTTAAGCCCGATTGGCTTTCTGCATACAGTGGTTTATCACCGTTGCCAAGGTCATGTACATTCCCGGAATCGGAATTGTAGATAATTTCTTTAGAAGAAAAATTTGCGTCTTCCGATAAGGCTATGGCGGTTGCATCATAGGTTCTGCCATCTTGCCAAAATCTCCATAGCTTTACTGTATTTATCGGGTATGCCTTACCAAAATCAATTTGCAAATAGGATGATGTTTGGTATGCGCCGAAATCTGCATATTTACCATTAGGAGGTAATGCAACTACACCGTCTACTGCACTATGAAGCACATTATTAGGGTCATTCGCTGTAATTTCAACATTATCGGCAGTATTATATGCTTTAATCGGACGTTCAAGTGCAACATTACTTCCTAAAGCATCTTGACCGTATACTTCGACTTCAACGACATGACTACTTCCCCCAGCACTCGAACCGAATAGATAAACCCTTACATATCTTGCAGTTCGCTCAGACGGAGTTCCTGTAATAGAGAATGCCTTGCCTTCTTTTGTTTCACTATATTTTGGGTCTGAACCTACCCCAAAACCGTGAATGTTATTTGCGTCGGAATTGTATACTACTTTTTTAGTTGAAAAATCAGCATAGTCTGATATAACTATGACTGTGTCATCATACGTTCTGCCATCGTTCCAGTATCTCCACATCTTAATTTGGCTAAGCTCGAAGCTATCACCCAAGTCAATCTGCAAGTACTGGGACGTAACGCCTGAATCGCCATTAAGTTCAGCATAATTATGGTCAGAACTCTCATTTCCGCTCTGACCAAATATAATACCGTCATTAGCCATAAGGGCTGGTCTGTTTGATGCCGTGTTCGTTGCAGGCGTTCCGTCAGCATTATGGAAGGTTGCTGTGCCTGCAAGTGCAAGATTAGTGCCTACAGAATAGGGCGCTATTAACGGCTTAATATCCTCAGCTTTTTTATTGCCGAGTGCCTCTTCCTGCTGCTCCTTATTGTCTTGCTGTTCGTCATTTTCCTGTTGCTCGTTATCTTCTTGTTGCTCGTCATCTTTCTGTTGTTCGTTATCTTCTTGTTGCTCGTTATCTTTCTGTTGCTCGTTATCCTCTGCTGCATTATCCTCAATTACGTCTTTTGTATCCTCACCGACAATAGCAGCATTATCATAAAAAGCAAATGCGTTAAGCGGAATAGTCAAAGTGCTAAAAGCAATACACATTGATAAAATCAAGCACAATATTCTTGCTTTTTTAGGATGCGTAAACATTTTTCAGAACTCCTTTCAACATAAAGCTTACTGTAGACGTCCATATAGCTATTTGCAAAGACTTAGAGCCTGTACCTAAATTAATTGCATTTTGGATAGCATGTCACTCTTATCTTGATTATAACAACTCAAGCTCAATTACCATGTCAGGGCTTTCACCCATGTCAAACGTGAAGCAATCCGGTGTGCTGAAATTGATAAATTCATAATCGGGAAATTCTTTTGCAGTCCATGGATCTAAAATAAGCATCTCAAAGCCGTCAGAAAGGCGGCGTGCCTTTTTTAGCCGCCCTTTAATCCCCGGCAAGGCAATTGCACCTATACTGGATTCTAAAACGTGTGCATAAAGCTTATTGCCGTTTATCGTATAGCGGCCCCATTCGGGCTTTTCAAACGGTGACATACAGCAATTATAAATACTTTCGCCGTTTTGACTAACCCAATCACCTACTGACGATAAAACATCTAACTGCCACTGCGGAATGTTACCCTTAGCATCGGGTGATACATTAATGAGCATATTACCGTTTTTGCTGACGCACTCTACAAGCTTACGAATAATTTGCGCCGATGTTTTTCTATTTCTATCTGTAGGGCAGTAGCCCCAATTGTTATCAAGGGTAAAACATGCCTCCCAAGGTATCTTCCGTCCTGACGGTGTTTTTAAACCTTGAGGTGGAATAAGCATTTCGGGGCACGCAAAATCGCCTGAAAAGACACTTGGGTTGTCTGTCATTATGCTGCCGTAATGTTCACCGCTGCCCTCAAGTCTGCCGTTAATAATAATGTCCGGCTGCAAAGAGCTAATCATTTTAATAAGCTCTGAACCTCTCCAAGCTTCACCCGACAACTCATCGTAGGAGAAATCAAACCACAATATGTCAATTTTTCCGTAGTTCGACATAAGTTCTTTTACTTGACCGTGCATATAGGTAACATAATTGTTAAAGTCAAAAGCTGTGTCCTTACATTCCTCGTTGTTGCGCTCCGGGTGGTATTTATCACCGTATGCCGGATAGTCCTTATGATGCCAATCCAACAAAGAATAATAAAGCCCCACCTTTAAACCCTCAGCTCTAAACGCCTCTGTATACTCTTTTACAAGGTCTCGACCGAATGCTGTGTTTGTAGACTTGTAATCAGTAAACTTGCTGTCAAACAGGCAAAAACCCTCATGATGTTTTGCAGTTAACACGGCGTATTTCATTCCGGCGTTTTTTGCCGCCTTTGCCCATTTAACCGCATCAAAGCTTGACGGATTAAATTCTTCAAAATATTTACTGTATTCCTTGCGGCTTATTTCTTCGTAGCTCATAATCCATTCCCCACGCCCGGGAATGGCGTACAAGCCAAAATGTATAAACATACCAAACCTTGCATTCATAAACCATTGTGTCTTAATTTCTCGCTGTTCAAAAAAATCCATTTAGAAATCCTTTCTTTATTCTTTTATCCTTTTACCGCACCGGCTGTTAAGCTCTTAACAAATACCTCTGAGGCAAAGCAGAATAATATAATAGTCGGCACAACAGCTACTACTATGGCTGAAAACGTGCCGTTTAAATCTGTTGTATAAGCTGTTTTAAACTGCCCTAAAAGAGCCGGTATAGTCATTTTGCTTTTATCCGTTAAAAGGATGGAAGCGAAGTAATATTCGTTCCAGTTGTTTAAAAATGCTAATATTCCGGCTGTCGTTAGCCCCGGTCGTGCTATGGGCATAATGATTTTAAAATATGTGCCTACATAACCGCAGCCGTCAACCTGTGCAGCTTCTTCCATCTCCTTTGGTATAGTGAGGAAATAGCTTCTTATTATAAAAAATGTTATAGCTATACCCAGCCCTGAATATACGAATATAAGCCCTGAAAGTGTATCTTTCAGACCTAAGTCACGGATAAACCTGTATATAGGAAAGCTTATAGATATTGCAGGCACAAACAGCGTAGATGCGAACATGGCAGTTATCAAACCTTTAAGCTTAAATTCCATTCTTGCCGATATGTATGCAGACATAGAAACAACCATAATGCTAATAAATGTTGAAGCTGTGGTGACGATAAAGCTGTTTAAAAAATACCGCCATACCTGTAATTTTGTAAAAATTGTAACATATCCGTCAAAAACCCATTCCGTAGGCAGCTCCAAGCCCCCAGGAACTTTCTTGAAAGACGATATAATAACCCAAAATATAGGGTAAAGTGATATAAGTAAAACTAGCGCAATTACAAAATATGTTATTAATTTTGAAACGAAGCTTCGTTCTTTGTTCATACTATCACCCCCCCCCTATATGTCTGACTCACTGGTTCTGAACATTTTCCCGATAAAGCTTACAATCAATATGCCCATAATAAACTGAATAACACCTGCGGTGTTCGCCATAGCGAAGTTAAGCTTTGTATTACCTAGCGCCTTTTGGTATATGTAGTAGCTTATGCTGTACGTTGCATTGTCCGGCCCGCCGGATGTTATAAAGGATATTTCGTTGTATAAAAGCAGTGCATAGTTAGCCGCTAGAATGGTTATTGTACCAATTATAGGTCTTAAAAGCGGCAACACGATGTAGAGATTAACCTGAAAGTCACGAGCGCCATCAATTTTAGCGGCCTCAAACAATTCCTCTGATATGGCAAATATTTGTGATAAAACCAATATCATTGAAGAACCGGCGAACAAAATATAAGCAAATGTTACGCCCCAAAAGGCTTGTGTGGAGTTAGCCGTAATATTTATGCTTGCTGTTTTGTCAAACATTTTGATTATAGCCCTCACAACACCTCTTGACGGGTCATACATATTTAGAAAGATTAACCCTATAGCCGCCGTAGAAATAATGTTGGGAATTATAAAGGCATTTCTTGCTACTTTCCATCCGTAAGGCTTTGTGTAAAGCACCAATGCCACAATTATGGCAAGCGGAACTTGAACAAGCAGCGTAATGCCTACCCAACACAGTGTATGTATAAGCGCCGGTATAAAATAGTAGTCCGTCGTAAAAAGCTTAATGTAGTTATCAAACATATTAGAAAAGCCTAAAAATGTAGGGCTGTTTAGGTTTTGATAGTTCCAGCTTGTAAACGATGTTTTAAAAATAGTAAAGAGAGGGTAGGCGTATATAGCAGCGAATAGCAAAACCCCCGGTAGCAAAAAGGCTGTAATAAACCCTGTCTTTCTATTAAAAATACTTTTTCGTGTATGACTCATGGGCACACCTCCCTCTCTATATACTATTGTTGCATTGCTCTTGTTAATTCATCTGCCACTTGGTCAACTGATTTTGAACCGTCACGAAGCCCAGCAAACTTGCCTGCTATAGCAGATGCAACGTCCTCGTCCCAAGCGCTGCCGATAGTCATACCTTCATAATCTGAATCACCTACAAGGTTACAAGCATTGATAAGAAGCTTTGTTGAAGGGCTTAATGATGAATCGTTTTGCAAAGCCTTGTAGTCTACGCTCGTGCTAGGCACCATACCTGCTGCACATTTTAAAAGCCTTGAAGCAACCTCGTCACCCGTCATATACTTAACAAAATCAAGACAAGCCTTTGTTTTAACCTCATCCATTTTTGCATTAATTACAAGACCTGTACCTGCGGTCATAAGAGCAGCCTTTTTACCATCATCTGCTGGGAAAACAGCAGGTTTAAGGTTTTCAAAGCCGGCAGGAGCATCTTCAAAGCCACTTGCCGCCCAAACGCCGTTAAACAACATAGCTGCCTTGCCGTTTACAAAATCTTCTATGTACTTTTCATCAGCATCGCCACCTGATGTAAAATATTCGTCCGGCGTAAGTTTTAAAACGCTGTTTGTAAGTGTTGTTATTGCATTTTTAAAGGCTGGAGAGTTAAAATCCGGCTCTTCCTGTGCAAGAATATCTCTGCCGTCTGCTGTGCTTAACAAAATTTGAGATAAAAGAAGGTTTGTAGGCCAACCTTGATTCATACCAGCCGGAACGGCTACGTCAGGTGAATCGGAAAGTACTTTGTAAGCCTCCTCAAAATCCTTTAAGGACTGCCATTCGGAAGGCACTTTAGCCCCTGCCTTTTTGAACAATTCCTCGTTATACCAGAAGCCTACTGCTTCCACTTGCTCTCTTACGCTATAGATTTCGCCGTCCCTTTGATTTTGGTCGTAACAAATGCCTACGCCTGCTTTGAAGGTGGCATCCTTATCCAGCTCAGGTTTTAAGTCTAAAATAAGCCCTTGTGCAGCACCTGCCGGAACAACGTTGTACCCTGCCGTATCTACTATGTCCGGGAATGCGCCTGCTGCCATCTCCTGTAAGCACTTGTTATAAACGTCCTCCGCACTGTTTAGTGCTATAGGCTTAAACACAAATTCACTTTCATGCGCCTTAGCAAAATCGTCATAAATGCTTCGCATTTCCACAGCTACACTCCAGTCTGTCTGTGAGTATCCGTGATAAAATTCGATTACAGGAAGCTCACCGCTTGCTGCTGTTTCCCCTGCCGGTTGGGCGTTGGTGTCAGTTGGTGCAGTGTTTGTAGTGTTTGCCGGTTGCTCATTTGCTGGTTGACTGCTACAGCCTGCCAAAAATGCTATAGCTGACAGTGAAGCAACTAATAATAAAGATGCAAATTTTTTCATAAATAAAACCCTCTCTATGATAATTATCCTAACGGATTAATTTTAACATTGAGAGGGTTGTAACTGAATAAACAAACAAGCTCATTAAGTTTTACTTTTTTTATTAATTCTATACAAAAAATCAATTATGTTATGTTTTTTTTACCGCTTTTAAATCGTTTGCTCAAGAAGCAAAATTAATTCATCTTTTGACATACCGCCATTGCAAAAATTTATAATTACGTTTTTCATAACATCAATACTTTCACCGTTCCATGTAGACGAAATGCTTAAAATATGAAAATCGGCTTCTCGTGCCTGCCATATCGCATTAGCAAATACCGGAGATTCTTTTTTTATTTCTTGTATGTCAACTTTAGGATTGCATGGTGCTTGCCCCGTTTCAATGGCAATCCTTTTTTGCTGTTCGGGTGCGAGGAGGTACTTAATAAAGGCTATGGATACTTCCTCCTCATTTGTATCACCGCTTTTATAAACAACATACCCAGAAGCCGGAGAAAAGTATGAAAGGCTTTTTCCGCTTTCCGTCGGATAATTAGCATATGCCAGCTTATCCTTAAGGTTATCGTTGTCTATTTCAGAAGCTTCCCAAACACCGTTGCAATAAATTGCCGTTTTTCCGCTTCGGAAAAGCTGTCGGGCATCTTCAATTTCCGTTATGTGCTTTGAATAGCTATAGGCTTTTACAACATCGTCAAGTGCCGCTTCAAACAGCTCTGAGCGGAAGCTGTCCGGCTGCTTGCTTACAAACGCCATACCTTGTTGTGAAGTACCGGCGATTCTTGCCGGAATAAAGCCTGAAACCAACTGCTCCTTCTCCAGTGCAAAAACCGTTAAATCGTCGCCAAAAGTTGTGTTAATTTTTTCACAGCACTCCCAAAATTCCTCCCATGTCTTAGGAGGCGAGGTTATACCTGCTTTTTCAAATATTTCCTTGTTATACCAGTATCCCATAACCTCTAAAGCATCAGGTATAGTATATAACTTGCCGTCGGGAGTCGTCCACATATCAAACACCGATTGGTCTATACTGCTTCTAAATTCAGGGTCTGCTTTTACAAAAGGCATTAAGTCCAACGCCATATTTCTCTTAACCGCATTTTTAACAAACATAGCCGTACCGTTTGTGCTGACAACGTTTGGCATCTTATCTACAGCAAGCATATCGGTTGCTTTGTTAATAATTACGCTGCTGTCCGGCGTTGTAATAAAGGATATATCTGCATTTGGGTTAGTCCTTAAAAAGTCAGCGTAAATCCCACGAACAGCCTCATGAACGGGCTTTGTGCCTCCCCACCCATGCATTATTTGTATACGTGTTTTTCTAGGCTCAGTCGTATTAGTACATGATGATAATAAAGCAAGCCCTAAAAGAAAGACAAGCACATTTTTCTTAGTTTTCACTTAATCATCACCCTTGCCGAATTTTTTCTTGTATTCAATCGGTGAAATATGTTTATGCTTTTTAAAAAAATGAGAAAAGTATGTTGTATTTTCGAAGCCCAATTTTTCAGATATTTCATAGATTTTCATGTCTGTGTTTCTTATATAATGCTCCGCCACTTCTATTTTCTTTGCACTGATATGGTTTATTATAGTGTCTCCTGTTTTTTCTTTAAAAATTCTGCTTAAATAGCTGGGGTTAACACCAAGAGAATCTGCAAGTTCTGATACAAACATATGGTCAAAGATGTTGTTTTCAATAAGGTCAAGGCATTCCGAAACAATCATCTCTCTTTTATTGGTTGCCTTTACTGCCACATCTATGGACTTAGATATAGCTTCCTGAATAATGCTTTCATACTGACCGAAATGAAAGCAAGAGTTTACTATATGTAAAGCATCTGTTTCTCCCTTAAAAATAACTGACAGTGAAACACCTGCATCACCCACAAGCTTTTTAGCACAATTTATAATAGCTATGCTGTTTTGCTTTACGCTGTAAGGTGGGATTGTATTAGTAATTTGCAAGCTGCATAATTTTTTAAAATTAGTAAGTGCTTCCTCTTTACTGCCTGTTTGCATAAGCAAGCAAAGCTTGTCTGTAAGTTGTCCTTGTTTTTTTAATAAATCCTTACTTACTTTTTGTTTAGCTTCGTCGTAAAAGTTAAAAACACTTTCCGTTTTGTAAAACAACCCGCTTGACGCAATTTGCGCCTGTTCAAATGCCAATTTAAAATCCGTAAGGCTAAAAAACCGCTGACTAATGCCTATGCAAACCTCAAGCTTCATAAAATACTGCACAGTATTACAAATATCAATGCAACGGCGTTCAATAAATTTCTCGTAATCATCTCCTGCGCAATTAATTATAACGCAAAAATTATTTCTTCTTATTGAAACTATAAAAGGTTGACTTTCGCTGAACTCCATTTTAAAAAAATTAACAAGGCTTTTGTTTATTTTGTTTTTACGTTCTAATGATATATTATCATCTACTCGGAAGTTTAAACTGACTACTATATATTTAAACAGGGAAATCTCAAGGCTTTTGGCTTTAAGCTGTATTTCATCATTATCATACAGTGAACCATCTACCAGTGACTTAAAGAAGTTCTCAATTGCCCCTTCCTTATTGTCCTTATTCTCCGTTACCTGCTCTGACAAAATAGCCTGTTTTGCACGCTCTATGGCTACAAGCAGCTCGTCAAAACTGCCTGTCTTTGTTACATAATCCACGACACCATATTGCAAAGCTGACTGAGCATAGGAAAAATCCGCATACGCCGTCAAAATAATAATTTTAATCGGTAACGAATTTTCGTGGATATACTTTGATATTTCTATACCTGTCATATCTGCCATTTTTATGTCAGTAATTAAAATATCGGGGTTAGTTTTGCCTATGTTGTCAATAACCTCTTTACCCGATGAAGCAACATAAACAAGCTGGCAGTCTATGTCCTCCCAGTTAGTAAGCATTTGTAGCGCTTTTCTTACAATTGGTTCATCGTCAGCAACCATAACACGAAACATTGAATCCACACCACCTTCAACAGTCAGAAAACCTTTATACTCCTTAACCATATAAAATTTGCCCCAAGGCAGTGCTATTTTATGTGGTTAAGGAGTATAGGAGCATTGATTACCGCCATTCTTTTCTTGTTGTATGTATCTGTCATAGGGTATATTTACTGTAACAGTACTGCCCTTGCCAGCCTCTGAAAAGATAACTATACCATATTTTTCACCATACATTATTTTTATAATATCATTTGCATTATTTAATGCAATACGGTTGTGACCAAGCTTACAGCTTTTCCCTCGTATAGGAAGCGAAACGTATCCGTTTTCGTCAGCCATGTCAAACCCTATGCCGTTGTCCTTAACAGATATAATAACGTCATTATCCTCACGCTTTATGCTGACCATTATGCTACATATGCCGGCCTTTGCCTCAATGCCATGTACAACAGCATTTTCGACAATAAGCTGCATACATAGCTTGGGCATCAGTGCATAAATTACACTTTCATCGTCCATATCAAGGCTAAAACTAAGCCTGTCACCGTATCTATAGCGCTGAAGATTAAGATAATACTCAACATATTTAAGCTCGTCGCTTATTAATATTTTATCCTCATTGCGTCTAAATATTGTAGCTTGAATAAGACGAGAAAAAGAGGTTAAAATATCCGCCGTTTCATCATCTCCGTTAAGCTTAACATTTAATGCAATGGTGTTTAGCACATTAAACATGAAATGAGGGTTCATCTGGGATTGCATAAACCTAAGCTCTTCTTCCCTTATTATAAGCTGTTTTTCATAAACCTCTTTTACTAGATGGTCAATATGGTCTGTCATAGAGTTAAACGCCTTGCTTATGTCGTCAAACTCTAAAACTTGATACTCCGGCAGCTTTGTACCGAATATTCCTTGACCTACAAGGCTGATTTTAGCCGAAAGCTCGCCCAGCGGCTTTGTAAGCTTATACGTTGTAAGCAGGATAAAGGAAGAACTTATTATAATAATAACTATAACCCATATTGCATAATTTTTAATAGAAGAATACAAAAGCAGGTTTACCTGATTTTTAGGTACCGCCACAACAGAG
Source organism: uncultured Eubacteriales bacterium (assembly GCA_964545475.1). GTDB lineage: Bacteria > Bacillota > Clostridia > Lachnospirales > JAISER01 > CAZJGG01. The sequence goes on from CAZJGG010000037.1 coordinate 27,581, forward strand.
CGTAAATTCATAGACAAGTCAGTATAGTCTATGATGTATTCATGCTCATTATCGCCGATACCGCTATGCAAAAGCCATTCTGTTTCCTTAGGCAATACATTTTCGGGTATATTTGTTGCAATAACATTTTTAGCCTTGTCGCTTATAATCCACTTTGTACCTTGATATTGCTGACTCTGTTTCATAACTTCATTTATTGAATCGTGAGAGACAGCAAATACAAGCGTTCCCATCTGTGTCATAAAATTATCAAAAAAGTCCCAACATAAATAAATATACCCATCTTTATTTATAAACATATAATCAAGACTATCTGGCTTTCTAAGCTTTTTTGCCATGTTAAAGTCTTTGTAAATGCCCAGCATATATTCTTTTTGCCTTGTTGCCTCGTCGCTTGTAAGCGGATAATAGCAGACGTTAAAATCAATCCCGTTATTATCAAATAAATAAAGCCTTTCAAGAAACGGCTTGCCGCTTTCTAAAATATTGCTGTTTGTATAAAGGTCTGTGCGCAACAAAAAGCCATTCTGAGCCGACGAAAGAATGGCTTCTGTAGGCTCATTTGTGTTAACTTGCCTCAGATACTTAATTAAATTAGGATCGTTCCTCAATGTAATAACTATATTTTCAAGTACATTGGTTCTTAAAAACAAATCTGTTGCCGTTTTTTGCTGGTAATACTCTATCTCGGTGCTGATAAAGTTATTCATTATAAACTTAGTAGAAAAAAACATTATAAAACCGCACAAAAGCAAGGATACAACGCTTATCAGCAAATGCAGCCTGCCTAGTATATCTCGTATTGAAAACCGTTTGTTTTTTGTAGGCTTCAAATAAACTCATCCTGCCTTTGTGGATATAAAGTTTAAGGGCTTGTTCAGAAAAACAGGCTCTAACTGTTTTTCAACATTCTTTCAACATTTACTATGCTCATTTCCGAAGTAATTCCACCCATATTCATTACGCTTAATGCACCGCAAGCGTTGGCGTATTCCATGCATTTTTCTATACAAAACCCATTAACAAAGCCATAAATAAAGCCTGCATTAAAAGAATCCCCTGCGCCTGTAGTATCAACAACGCTAACGTTTTCTATTGCACTTACGGAATACTCCAAGCCTTTTGAAACGCAGTAAGCACCCCTCGAACCTTTCTTTACTACTACATTTGCACACAAGTCAGCCAGTTTCCTTGCAGCTTCTTCGGGCGTTTCCGCTTTGCTTATTTTAATAGCTTCAACTTCATTTGGAAGAAACAAGTCCGCAAAAGGAAGTACGTCTAATATTCCGCTATCCCATGTATTCATAATATCCCAACCGGCATCAAGTGATGTCGTTGCGCCGTACTCGTGAGCCTTTTTAAATATGTAAACCAAATCCTTTTGCAGTGATGTTTGGAGAAAAAAAGAGCCTATATGAATATGCCGGGCATTTGCCAGTATGTCAATACTAAAATCCCTAAGGGAAAAACCTGCCATAGCCCCTTGCACTGTAACAAGCGCCCTGTCACCATTCCAGTTTAAGGAGACGGTCATTCCCGTTTTGGCATTACTATCTACAATGCAATTGCCTGTGTTGATACCGTGCCTGTTTAATTCTTCAAGCACAAATGTGCCTGTGTCATCACTGCCAACCTTACCGCAAAACCCTGTCTTTAAACCAAGCGCCGACAAATTTCCTATGCAGATGGCAGTGGATGAGCCTAGTGAACGCTTATATTCGTCTGCCAAAACTTCCTTGTCTAAGGTGGGTGGTTCGGCAAGTCCTGTCAATATTAAATCGGCGTTAAGCTCCCCTATGCCCAAAACATCAAACCGCTTTTTATCATTAATCATAAAAGCGCCCCCATATAATGGCTTAAAAAGGCTTCATTTTGCTTAAACATATCCTTTGTCATGGCTTTTATTTCACTCATGGAAATCACGCTGGACGTTAGTGGGTCAAAAAGTATAGCTTGGAATATTTTCCAAGGGTCGCCTTCTATCGCACCTTTTATAGCTAACTCTTCACAACGTGATGAAGTGTTAATCATAACCGCCAAGTTATCCGGCAAATTGCCTACCTTAAACGGGCGTATGCCTTTTGGAGATACCATTACAGGCACTTCGACACAAGCCCCGTAAGGCAAATTATCAATAATACCGTAGTTTGGCACATTTCCATTAAATTCGTAACATTCACCGTCGCCATAAAGGGCGTTAAGTATCCCAGCGGCATATTCCTCGCCCTTGTTCAAATCGATTTTATCGGCAGAGAGAACTTCATTAAACTGCTTCTCCCACGTATGTTCCTTCTCTTCGTATTCCTTTAAAATAAAAGCATGATGCCCAGGATTCCAGCCTGTGCCGTTTGTACAATATTTTTCAATCAAGTCTTGTCTTTTTCTAAACCACGGATTATATTCGGAATTATGCCCCGATGATTCCGTTGGGTAATAGTCCAAATTAATAAACATCTCGTTACGTACCTGTTCCTGATTGTATATATCTTGGTTATCCATAACCAGTTGCTTTATCTGTGGGTAAACATCAATACCTTTGTGCTTAAAATCAAGATAAAATGCCTGATGATTAATACCGGCACATGTATAGGTTACCTCATCTTCTTTTAAGCCCAACCAGCTTGCTAAAAGGCGTGCTGTACCTTGAACACTGTGGCATAACCCCGTAACCTGAACTTTTGTTTGCCGCTGTAAATATCCGCACAACAGCGCCATAGGGTTTGTATAATTAATAACTACTGCATTAGGGCAGTATACTTCAATGTCTTTTATGATGTCAAGCATAACGGGCGCTGTCCTTAAAAAACGGAATATCCCGGACGGACCTCTTGTATCCCCCACACATATATCAATGCCGTAAGCCTTTGGTATTTCTATGTCATGCCGCCAAACGTCCACTCCGCCTTGCAAAATGGTTATCAAAACGCCGCAAGCGCCCTCAAGTGCCTCTTTGCGGTTTGTAGTTGCCGTAACGGTAGCTTTATATTTGCCGAAGCTTATAAGCTTTTCTACTGCTTTTTTGGCATAATTCAAGCGTCCCTCGTGTATATCCATAAGGCATATTTCTGCATCGTTAAAGCTTTTATATGTTAATATATCCCTTACCAGCCCTTGAGTAAAACCCAATGAACCGGCTCCTATAAAGGTTATCTTTTTCATCCTATTCCTCCGCTTCTGCACACTTGCAAATGTTAGAACCTGTATTCAATAAGCTGTTACCCGCCTTTGAAAGCGATTATTCCGCCA
>CAZJGG010000038.1:0-7784 GCA_964545475.1 uncultured Eubacteriales bacterium
TCGCTCAAGGTAATGACAGAATTTTTTTATGGGATAATTTACTGCTTTCTCAATAAAGGAGAAATAAGAACTTGATGAACAGCTTAAATTTGGGCTCTAAAAAATACAACTACGGAAGCTACAGACGAGAATCGTTTTTAGGATATAATTTATACAGCCGCTTTGAATATGCTGATTTTTTGGTTGAATACAACTCGGACACTTTTTGCTTTCAAGATAAATATTTGGAAGCTTTTTTTACAGGCAAGCAAGGTTTTTCCAAGGATTATGATTCATATAAAGAAGCTGTACATAAGTTTTTAATTGTATATGAAAGCATTTGGAATTCATCTTTAGAAAATCTGTATGATGCTTTGCACCTAATTCGCCTTAAATATTATTACGAAAAAGAAATGCTTGAATTGCGTAACCAAAAGCTTTTAACCAATAAAAATTCTACTCTCCCACCGCTTTACAAAGACTTAAATCAAGAAAAATTTTTAGATGTGCTTTGCAGCACAAAAAAATCAGTGCTAATTGCTGTAGGTGGATATGAAAATTTGCCCATTGCCATACATAAAGCTCAAGAATTACAGAGTAAAGGGATTCAAATTTTTTTCCTTGTTAAAGAGAATATAAACTCACCTTTAGCAACAAAAAATGATTTTCAAATACTTTTGGAAAGCGAAAAATCAAGTCTTAAGCTGGAGGATATTAAACTTATAGCCGAATATACACCGGGACGGGGCATTGATTACTCCAAAATCCAATATTCAAAAAAGCTTGCAGATGCCTTGCAAAAACAAGAATTATTCCTTCTCGGTTTTGGCGAAGATGTTTTAATGTCGGTTCACGACTTAACAATACCTGCTTTTGTTTACAGCAAAAACAGAGGGTACTACCCAAAGGCGATATTAGGAGTTTATTCAGAGGACGTACAAGCAGGAGTTTATATTCCTCCGCTATTTTCTATATTTCCCTTTGTTCCCATTGTGGAAAAAAGCAAATGTACATATTTGCAAATGGCAAGGTTTAATAACTCATCAGCCCCATTAGATGAGGAACTTTTAAAGAGCAACTTACCCCAAGCTTTATTAAAAAAAGGGATTACATTATTATCACGTTATTACGATTACGATAAATGCGACTTTACTTCTTTCCCTGTTATGTCAAATGAATTTCAAAACGGCGTAAGGGTAGATGGGGTTGTTTTTGAAAAATGCCAAGCCGCTGCCATTAACCAAATTTATGACTACCGGAATCTATCGTTTGAAGAGTACCTTAAAAGCAATGGCTTAATGCGAGATGAAGCCATAATATCAAACTTTATGTTTTTTATCACGGCTACGCTTGTTAATAAATATAACTTGTTAAACAAGGACAGACCATTTGAAAAAATGTCACACCATTACCACCACATGGATTACCAAAAAACAAAAGCAGTGGAAACCTTTCCGCTATATAACAAACCATGTATTGCCCATATGAGGGATAATACTTTTAGAATATTCCGCCACCAACTATCGGCTGGCCAATTAAAAATATATGATATGGTTTTTGCTTGGGAGCAAAAGCATGTTAACAGCACATTACATCAAGAAGAAGTGCTGGTGTACACGCCATATCAAAAAAGAGAAGAAATGCCGGATATATCTTTGCCAAACAGAGAAATCGTTGGCAGCAACCGCATAAACCTTGTGTTTGTCGGGCAGGAAATTATTTGCATACGCAATGGCGATGTGCTTTTACCGCCTTTTGGCGTTGCTGTATCACTTCAAGAGGAAATAGGCTTGGAGCTTGTGAAGAAATTAAGGCTTACGCTTTTAGCGGACGGCTACTATAAAGTTGATGATATTCCTTTCACGCTGAAATTATCCCCTCCAACCCAGTTTTCTAAGGAGGAGTGGGAAGATGTTCAGTGGGTATACGGAGGAGGAATGTTTTTAATAGACAATACAATTGCTGTTACAGACACCCCGGAAGGGCTTGCCAAAAGCCTAGGAAAAGAGGGTTGGTTTTCTCCGCTGGGGCTTCAAACCCAGGAAAGCAATATTTTTGAAAGTTTACGGCATCCCCGAACAGCCCTAGGCATTACCAAAGAAAATCATTTTTTTATTATGGTTTTCTCAGGGAGAAGCAAGCTAAGCGCCGGTGCTGATTATAAAGAAATGTGTACAGTTGCCCGTCAACTGTTAGGTGATAATATTAAGCAAATGATAAACGTAGACGGCGGAGCATCTTCTTTTATGGCATTGTGTGATAATCAATCGGTTTATACACTAAGTGAACCTTGTGCTTCAAACGACACCTGTGCCGGATGTTTACGCCAAGTCCCTAGTTTTTTAAGTATAAGTTTTTGATTTGAAATTGAAATTGATATATAAAGGAGCATTAGAATGAAAGCAGTTGTTTTAGCAGCAGGAAAAGGAGAAAGACTCAACGACACACAAGAACATCTCCCCAAAGTAATAAACCCCATTTTGGGAAAGCCAATGCTGCAATATGTTTTGGATAATTTAAGCTTTATCCCCCAAGAGGATATTTCAATTGTTGTGGGCTATAAAAAAGAGCTTGTAAAGGAAACTGTTGGCGGAAATTATCAATATCCTGTTCAACAGGAGCAGCTTGGAACAGGCCACGCCGTTATGGCAGCTATTTCTCAGCTTAATGACCCAAGTGATGATGTGTTAATCTGCTACGGAGATATGCCTTTGATTTCCCGTGCCACATATCAAGGCATTTTGAATGAACACAAAAAATCTGAGGCTGATTGCACAATACTTACTGCCATTGCACCAAATTCAGGGCTTCCATATGGTCGTGTTATTAGCAATCAAGGGAACTTTGAAGGAATTGTAGAGTATAAAGACTGCACACCTCAACAGAAAAAAATTGCTGAAATGAATGTAGGCATTTATGTGTTTAAGGTGCATGTTCTGCTTAAAATGCTTGACCAATTGGAGAAAAACACGTCAGGCGAATATTTTTTAACAAATATCCCTAGGTTAATGAACGGCACTCATAAATTAAACGTTTATACCATTTACAATTCCAACGAAATTTACGGTATTGATACATTAGAGGATTTGGAATTTTGCCAGCAGATTTTAAAACACTGGCAATCAGTTGCAAAAGAATCTGGAGCTCGCTGGTTTGGTACAGGGGGCTGGAGAGCCTTAATTGGCGAGGAATTTACTAAGCAAAACGTTCGCATTTTGTCTCAAGCAATTGTTGATGATATGAAAGCTAAAAACTGGAACGAAATAGTAATTGGGTATGACCGAAGATTTCTTTCTGACAAAGCTGCTTGTTGGGTTGCAGAAGTTTTTGCAGCGAACAACATAACGGTATATTTTATCGGGCGTATTGCGCCTACCCCTATGGTAATGTTTTCTGTTAAAAATGCGGCAACTAAATACGGGCTTGCCGTTACTGCAAGCCACAACCCGGCAGATTACAACGGAATTAAAGTGTTTATCGAAGGTGGTCAAGATGCACCTAAAGAAGTTACTGATGCTTTTGAAAGAATAATCGCCCAAGGTGTTTCTGTTGCGTCAATTGACTTTGAGCAAGGCGTAAGAGAGGGTAAAATAAGGGTTATCGACCCTAATAACGAATATGTAGACAGTATAATTTCTTCGGTAGATATGAAAGCCATTAGAGAACGTGGTCTGCGGATTTTGCTAGACCCTATGTTTGGCGTTTCCAAAGTGGCTTTGCAAGCAGTGTTAATCACCGCTCGTTGCGAGGTAGATGTTATCCACGAACAACACGACACACTGTTTGGCGGAAGGCTTCCATCTCCAACGTCCGATATGTTGGCACGCCTTAAAGGCATGGTATGCGAAAAAGGTTATGATTTGGGAATCGGGACAGACGGTGATGCCGACAGAATTGGCATTGTTGATAACAAAGGCAATTTTATTCACCCAAACCAAATTTTAACCATGTTATACTATTATTTGCTCTCTTTTAAGAATTTTAAAGGGGATTGTGTGCGCAACATCGCCACTACCCATATATTAGATAAAATTGCCACTGCATTCGGGCAGATATGTCATGAAGTGCCTGTAGGCTTTAAAAACATATCTTCAAAAATGGAGGAAACTCAAGCTGTAATCGGGGGAGAATCCAGCGGAGGTCTTACAATTAAAGGGCATATTAAGGGAAAAGACGGAATTTTTGCTTCTGCCCTAATTGTTGAAATGATAAGTATAACCGGCAAAAACATACCAGAACTATTAAAGGAAATTGAAGAAAAGTTTGGAAGCGCATATATGCAGGAATTAGACTTTAGTTTCTCTTATGAAAAGAAAGCAGAACTTCTCGCACTACTTTTTGAGCATAAAAGGCTGCCCGATTTTGGTATAAATGTTCAAAAAGTAAGTTATGTTGACGGCTGTAAAGTATATTTTGAGAATGGCGGTTGGATTATCGCTCGTTTTTCAGGAACAGAGCCTTTAATTAGAATATTCTGCGAAATGCCGACTCAAAATGAAGCACAGCATATTTCAAAGATAATGTGCGATTTCTTAGGGTTATAGTAGACAGAGAAAGGAAATACATATATGTCCATTCAAAATTTGGTTTTCGATATGGGTAATGTTCTGATATTATTTTCCCCCATGCACTATATTAAAAAGTTCAGCCTGTCTGTAAGTGATGAAATTATGCTGCTAAACAATGTTTTCCGCAGTGTTGAGTGGCTTCGCTTAGACCACGGCACAATAGATGAAGAAGAAGCTATAAGCATATGCTGCCAACGCCTTCCAAGCCACTTGCACCAGCCGGCACGAAGTATTATAGAACGCTGGTGTGATGACATCCCTCCTATTGAGGGCATGGAGGAACTGGTTAAACAGGCAAAACAAGCAGGATACTCCATTTATCTTCTTTCTAATACAAGCAAACGCTTCCATCAGTTTAGACGTCATATCAGTGTTTTAAAATATTTTGACGGAGAATTTATAAGCGCTGACTGGAAGCTTCTAAAGCCTGATCCACAAATTTATCGTGAGTTTTGCAAACATTTTGAGCTTGACCCTGCTAAGTGCTTATTTATTGATGACATTCCATCTAATATTTACGGGGCTAAAATGGTGGGAATGAACGGAATTGTTTTTCATGGCGACGTCTTGGCTCTGAAAGAAAGCCTAAAAACCAGCGGTATCAATATATGATACCGCTGGTTTTATTTTTACTAGTTTTTCCTTTGGAAGATTTTTTGCCAGATTGCTCCATATCAGAAAATTTAAGAAAATTATTTAGTGCAGATATTATAAATTTATATACAAAATTTATACATAGTTAAGTAATTATGTAAATGAAATGGTTAAAAAAGACGATAGATATTATACGAGGATAGTAGATGATTTTTTATATTGCATTAAAAAAGGGGTGTTTTAGAATGAAAAAAATGATTACAGTATTTTTGACATTACTGACGATGCTGATTTTGTTTATAACTCCAGCCTATGGGGAGGAGGGGTATGACACAGAAGAATATTACCAGGGCGACGTAGAAATTATTAACGTTATGATTCAAAACAACGGTTTGCCGGCAACAAAAAATTCTCCAGAAAGCTGGATTAACAGTGGTCTAGTAAATTGGAGTTATGGTTTTGAAAGCCCAAAAAGGATTACACACCTTAATATTAGTGACAAAGGCTTAACAGACACTCTTGATGTCTCTGGGCTCACTGAGTTAACATCACTTAGTTGCAGTTCAAACGATTTGACAGGGCTAAATATTTCAGGGCTTACTAATTTGGTGTCAATAGACTGCTTTGCAAACAAACTGACATATCTTGATGTTAGTATGCAAAGTGCCTTACAAGTCTTACACTGTGGAGGCAACGAATTGCAAACCCTTAATGTTTCCGGGCTTGCTAATTTAGAGTATTTGAGTTGCAGTGGTAACCAACTGCAAACCCTTGATATTTCTGGGCTAACTAACCTAGAAACATTAGATTGCAGCGCTGGTCAAATGCAAACTCTTGACTTTACAGGGCTTACTAATTTGAAGAATATAACTTGCGGCAACGGAAAATTAACTGCACTTGACGTTTCCATGCTTCCTAATTTGCAATCGCTCGTATGCGCAGGAGACTCATTAACAAGGTTGGAGCTAACCGATACAAAGTCATTAACTGTTAACTCCGCCGCTATTGCTGATGATTTTCAGTACTCAGCTTCTTTATATAACTTTAACTATGAAACCCTTGAAGCAAGCGTTATTGCATATCCTACTGAATTTTTCAGTCATTGGCTGCTTGGAACAGGCGAAGTAGTTAAGGAACTTGTATACACATTTACAATTAACAGCGATATTGAATTAACTCCTGTTTTTTATGACCCAAGTGACGTTGCTGTAATTAACTCAATAATCCAAAACAACGGCTTATATGCAAGCGAAGATTCACCGGAAAACTGGGGAGATTTTGTAACTTGGGATAATAGCACGAACACCTCCAGAAGGATTACAAGCCTTAACTTAGCCCAAAAGGCTTTGACGGGTACACTTAATGTTTCTGGGCTAACGGAGTTACAATCCCTGTATTGCAGTCAAAACGCTCTCACAGGGCTTGATATTTCCGGGCTTACAAATTTGCAAGCGGTAGACTCCTCAGGAATCCCGGTAACGAGCTTAAAGATTAGCGAAACAATGTCATACACTGTTGTTGGTGCTGATGAAAATGCAGTTTCTTTATATCAATTTGACTATGCAACGCTTCAAGTAACCCTTAAAGCATATCCTGCTGAATATTTCAGCCATTGGCAGCTTGGCACAGGCGAAGAAATTGAGGGTTCAACATACACTTTTGCAATAAACACAAACATTGAATTAACTCCTATTTTTGACTATGCAGACAATTTCAGCCCGGAGGATGTTTCTGTAATTAACTCAATAATTATGAACAACGGCTTAGTGGCATCAATAAATGATCCCCGAAACTGGGATTTTGTAAAATGGGATAAAGGAACGCCTAAAAGGATTGTAGCATTTAACCCTTCAGACAAATTGATAAAAGGCGCACTTGATCTTAGAGGGCTTACAATGCTTGAAACTATGGATTGCAGTAACAACTATATAACTTCAATAGACCTTTCAGGGCTACCCAAATTTAAAGAACTGTATTGCTCAAGCAATCGAATAAGCAGTTTAATGCTGCCGGATGGTAATTCTTATATGGTAAATAACGCCTCCGAATGTTTTATTTACTTGGATCAATTTAACTATAAAACACGTGAGGTAGTTCTTTCGGCAGAGCCAGCAGATGAATTCATTCGCTGGGATATTAAAACTGGAGGAAGTACTGATAAAAACCCTTACACCTTTGTTATAAACGGACATGTGGAGCTGACCCCTGTTTTTAAAGATATATTTCTTTCATACAGCAGAGAAGATATTGAAGTGATTAACACAATAATTAAAAATAATGGTTTGATGGAACATACAAATTCACCTCGTGGATGGGAATTTGTATGCTGGGACGAAAGTTACCCTAAAAGAGTTGTTTCGCTTGAACTTACGCAGAGAGAGCTTATAGGTGTGCTTGATGTTTCGGGACTTGCTAAGTTAGATCATTTAAGCTGTGAAGGCAATCCGCTTTCTGGGCTTAAACTGCCCGGTGGACATTCTTATAAAATAAATAACGCCGCAGATTGCCGGGTTTATTTGGAGGAGTTTCAATATAAAACACGTGAGGCATCTGTTTTGGTTGAAGTCGAAGATGAAGATTTCGTCTATTGGAAGCTTGGCACAGGCAATACTATAGCGGAAAACCCATATAGATTTGTTGTAA
>CAZJGG010000038.1:7884-30116 GCA_964545475.1 uncultured Eubacteriales bacterium
TGGAAGCTTGGCACAGGCAATACTATAGCGGAAAACCCATATAGATTTGTTGTAAGCGGAAACATTGAGTTAACCCCTGTTTTAAAAGATGTTTTTCTTTCATATAGTAAAGATGACATTAACGTAATTAATGCAATAATCCAAAATAACGGCTTAAAGGCAACAAAAAATGCAGCCAGAAACTGGGATTTTGTATGCTGGGACGACAGCAAGCCCAGAAGGGTTAATTCGCTTGATCTTGTTCATAGGGAATTGACCGGTGTGCTTGATGTTTCTGGGCTTTCAAAGTTAGATTATTTAAATTGTGAAGAAAACCCTCTTTCCGGGCTTAAACTTTCCGGCGGAAATTCCTACAAAATAAACAACGCTTCTGATGCTTATGCCTTTTTACAGGAATTTGACTATAAAACACGTGAGGCAACTGTTTCAGTTGGGGCTTTCGATGATGATTTTATTCACTGGAGGCTTAGCACAGGCGAAACTATAACAGAAAACCCATATAGCTTTGTTGTAAGCGGAAACATTGAGTTAACCCCTGTTTTAAAAGATGTTTTTCTTTCATACAGCAAAGAGGACATAGACATAATAAACGCAATAATCCAAAATAATGGTTTAAAAGCAACAAAAGATGCAGCAAGAAGCTGGAATTTTATATGCTGGGACGAAAGCAAACCAAGAAGAGTTTCTGCTCTTGAAATTTCAGAAAAAAATTTAACAGGTAATCTTGATGTTTCAGGGCTTAGTAAGTTGACTTGGCTGTCCTGTGAAGGAAACAGCTTAACAGGGCTTAAACTTCCGGGAGGAAATTCTTACAAAGTAAACAACGCAAACGACTGCTTAGTTTATTTAACTGAGTTTAACTACGAAACACGCAAAGCGGAAATTAAGATAGAACCTGCCGAAGATTTCCTTAATTGGAAACTTGGAACAGGGGAAACTATAGCAGAAAACCCATATGGATTTGAAGTTAAAGGTAATGTTGAGTTAACTCCTGTTTTAAAGGATATTCCGGTTGCTTCTTACAGCTCTGAAGACATAGCAGCTATTAACGTAATAATCCAAAATAACGGCTTGGCAGCGGAAAAAAATTCACCAAGGGGTTGGGGCTTTGTAAAATGGGACAGAAGCGAACCCAGAAGGATTGTGGGGCTTTCTCTTGCAAGCAAAGGCTTAACAGGCTCACTAGACGTTAGAGGGCTAACAAAGCTTGAAGTTTTGGATTGCAGTAATAACGGTTTAGCAACTATTGATATTTCCGGGCTTACAAATATTAATGAGCTGATATGCGAAAATAATCCGCTAAAGAGTTTAAAGATTTCCCCAGAAAAATCTTTAAAAGTTAACAATGCCCCTGGCTTAACCGTTAATACGCTTGGTTTCAGCTATGCAACCCTTGAAGCAACCCTTGAAGCAACTCCTGAAGAAGATTTTAGCCACTGGATTCTTAACACAGGCGGAACTTCCGACATAAATCCATACACCTTTGCTGTTGACACTAATCTTGAAATAACTCCTGTTTCAACACCAAAAACAATATCCGTTAAACCGGCGGCAAAAAAAGCGGCGGCAGTTGATATTACTTTTAATATTGAAGGAGACATAAAAAATTATCAGTACGCCGTTAAAATTCCTAATAAAAAGGCGGCTTGGAAAAAGCTTTCAAAAAATATTGTTACTGGCATAACAGCAAAAGGTGGGTATGAAGTATTGCTTTCCGAATACAAAAAGCCCGAACCAATAATCAGTTCCGTTATTATTTCGCCGGACTATATTTCACCGAACAAAGCACCGTCCGCAAGCATAAAATCCGTTTCATCAGGAATTGCCGGAACAACAAACCTTGTTTTCTCAAAATCGTACCCCGATTTTGAATTTCAGCTTGCGAAAGCAAACGAAATTGGTCAAAAGGAAAGCTGGATAAGCTGCCCTGTATCTAATGATAAAAACGATTTAACAGCAAAAGCAGTAAGTGCCCAAATGGGAGATTTAGTTTTTATAAGAAGTAAGGCAGGCAAAGAATACCCAGCATCTAATCCCAATAAAGGAATTAAAACATTGATTTCCCCGGATGCTCCAGATGTAACAGTAGATCTCTTAGACCCGACAAAACCAAGCACAAAACCGGGTAATTATAAAGACATTCAAATTACACCGGGGCAAGGGGTTAACCTTAAAACTTTGCAATACGTTGTTGCAAGCGAAACCGCAACGGTTGACGACTTAATAAACACAAAGAAAACAAAATGGAAAGCAGTGTCAAAAAGCTTGATACACAATGTTAACATACCAGAGGGGCAAACTATTTACGTTAGAGTAAAAGCAAGTTCTCAAACAGGTTTTTCAGCAGCCTATAAAAATTAAATAGCTTTAAATTTTGCTGGCGTCTTCTTTAAATACGCCAGCTCCTTTTGTAAATTAATTCTATAATAAAAATCACACTTTTGGGTGAAGACATTTCTGCAAAAATATTGTACAATAATAATAACTTTTAAAATCAGAACAAAGTTTCTGAAAACAGGGCTATCAGTTTAAAATTATATTAACAAGGAGAGGATATTAATGAAAAAATTACTTACTGTGTTGTTTATGATTTTGGTATTTCAAGTGCTGTGCATAACCCCGGCTTATGCATACGACCCATCGGAATACCACCAAGGGGATGTTGAAGTAATAAACGATCTAATTGAAAACCACGGATTAAGGGACGCCAATGTAAATGAACCTGAAAATTGGAATGAAAGAGAAAATCCGGACGGTTTTGTAGCCTGGAGTATGAATAACCCAAAGCGGATTGTACAGCTTCATATTAACGACAGAGATTTATACGGAGATATAGATGTTTCTACACTTACAGAAATGTCTGAACTTTATATAAACAAAAATAACATTTCAAGCTTGACGGCTAAAAATCTTATAGGGGTAATACCTAATAATCAAGGTGTTTTTATGGATTGCGGAGAGAACCCTTTACTTAACGAGGATAATGTTGATTTTACTGGATCCGTAATAGGGTATCTTTATATAAATAAGACAGGTCTTACTAAGTTTGATGCAAGTGCACAAGAATACAAATATCTTAAAACACTGTATTGCCAAGACAACAAACTAACGGAGCTAAATATTGCCGGGCATGACTATTTAGATACATTTTCATGCGCAAGTAATCTCTTGACTGAACTTGATATTAGAAACATTCCTAACCTGCTTAATTTTAAATGCAATGATAACAAGATTGAAAGCCTTGATTTTTCTACAGGGCATTCCAATCTTAGTGCTGTGGAGGTATATAATAATAAGCTAACCTCTCTTGAGCTAACTGGGCTTACTAATATCACTAATCTTAATATATCAGGTAATAATATAAGCAGTTTAGATGTTTCCGGGCTTACAAAGCTTCAATACTTAACTATAGATGATAACCCTATTACCGAGCTTAATATTACAGGGCTTAATGAACTTAGACAGGTAATTTTTAATAAAACTAATATTGCAGAGCTTAATGCTAATAACCTTAGAAATTTAACCTATATTATTGGCGGCGAATGCAAGAGTTTAACGTCTGTTTCTATTACAGGTTGCCCTAACCTTTCAGATGTGTCTCTTAGTCAGGGGGCTATAGCGGAAATTTCTCTTGCTAATCTTCCAGCGCTTAATAATTTAAACCTTGATACAAACAAATTATCTGCCATTGACCTATCCGGAGTGCCTAGTGTAGAAACTGTGAACCTCACGAAAAATAACTTAACAGAAATTGATTTGTCTGGGTTAAGTAATTTAAAGAGCCTTGAGTTAAGCGACAACAACTTAACAGAAATTGATTTATCCGACGTAACTAATTTGGAGATTTTAGGCATAAGCAACAACAAGGTTAAATCCATTGATATTTCTCCTATTACGAAACTTTATTATGCCGCATTTGAAAATAACCCCGTGACGTACTTGAAGGTTTCTGATGATAAATCTTATACTATAAAGGACGCACAGGAGGGTAGCATCAATTTAGAGGGTTTTAAAAGAGATGACGTTGATAATAAAGAGTACATTGCAACTATAAAGTCAAACCTAAATGAGAATTTCGACTGTTGGATTTTTGAATCTGGAGAAACTTCAAAAATAAACCCCCTCGAGTTAAAAATTGATTCTAATTATGTGATTAGTACAGATGCTAAAATATTAGTAACGGCTTCAAAAACTAAAGCTTCCTCAATTGATGTAGTATTTAATCTTCCTGATTCTCCTCAAAATTATCAATACTGCATTTTAGAACCTGAAAAAAGGCTTATATTAAAAAACCTTACAAAAACAGAACTTACAGGTGTTGCAGTAAAACCAGGCACTAAAGTAATGCTTTTTGCCTATAGAGATCCAAGCAGATTAATTTATTCAACAGCTGTAAAGGGAACACAGTTATCAGGAGCTAAAGCACCCTCTGCAAGTGTAAAATCCGTTTCGTCAGGAATTGGCGGAACTACAAACCTTATTTTTTCTAAACCGTATCCCGGGCTTGAATATCAGCTTGCTGCTGCTGTTGATACTGACGGGGTTTGGGAAAATTGCCCTGATTCAAAAGAGGCGAAAGGCGTAACTGCAGCAGTAGGAAGTTTAGCATTTATAAGGACAGCAGAAACTGGATTAGCCCCTGCCTCTCTTGCAACAAAAGGCTTTAAAACTTTAGTTTCTCCAAATGCCCCGGATGTTACTGTAAACCTTTTAGACCCGGCAAAACCTAGCACAAAACCCGGCATTTATAAAGATGTTGAAATTGTACCTGGGCAAGGCATTAACCTTAAAACTTTGCAATACGTTGTTGCAAGCGAAACCGCAACGGTTGATGACTTAATAAATACAAAAACAACAAAATGGAAAGCCGTTTCAAAAGGGACAATACCAAATGTAAACATCCCGGAAGGGCAAACGATTTACGTTAGAGTAAAAGCTACATCAAAAGAAGGTTTTTCAGAGGCATATAAAAAATAAATTTAGAGTAAAAGAAGCGGAAAATAAGGATAAGTTATTTTCCGCTTTTTTGTGCATTGGTTTTTTTTAAATTTTGAGTTATAATTGAATTATATTAAATTTTGTATAACCATGGAGGAGAAAGTAATGGACATAAGCAGCGAATCTTTGAAAAAGCACTATGAATGGCAGGGCAAAATTGAAGTTACATCAAGAGCAAAAGTAGACAACCGAGAGGATTTATCACTGGCGTATACCCCCGGGGTTGCTCAGGCGTGTCTTGAAATAAACAAAGATTACAATAAATCATTTGAACTTACGAGGAGATGGAATTTAGTAGCCGTTATTACAGACGGAACAGCGGTTTTAGGCCTTGGGGACATTGGCCCGGAAGCAGGAATGCCTGTTATGGAGGGAAAATGCGTTTTATTTAAAGAATTTGGTGGGGTAGACGCTTTTCCTATTTGTATACGCTCCAAAGAAGTTGATGAAATTGTTGAAACAATAAGCTTAATTTCCGGCTCTTTTGGCGGAATAAACCTTGAAGATATTTCTGCGCCAAGATGCTTTGAAATAGAAAGAAAATTAAAAGAAAAATGTGATATTCCGGTTTTTCATGACGACCAGCACGGAACGGCCGTTGTTACGCTTGCCGCAATAATAAACGCAATGAGGCTTTTAAAACGGGATATTTCCCAGCAGAAATGTGTAATAGCCGGAGCTGGCTCTGCAGGAGTTGCCATTTGCAAGCTGTTAATGAAAATGGGGCTTTCAGACGTTATTTTATGCGACAGACAAGGGGCTATTCATAAAGACAGAGAAGGGCTTTCCGGGGAGAAGCTTCTTATTTCCCAAGTTACAAATAAAAGCTTAGTAAAAGGCGGACTAGCAGAAGCAATTAAAGGAACGGACATTTTCATAGGTGTTTCTGGCCCCGGTATTGCAACCGCTGAAATGATTAGCACTATGAACAAAGACTCAATTGTTTTCGCAATGTCTAACCCAACGCCGGAAGTTATGCCGGAGGATGCTAAAAACGCCGGAGCATGTGTTGTTGGAACGGGCAGAAGTGACTTCCCTAACCAAATTAACAATGTGTTGGCTTTTCCGGGGATATTTAGAGGTGCTCTTGACGTTAGGGCATCTGACATTAACGATGAAATGAAAATTGCCGCAGCCTATGCAATTGCCGAACTTGTAGACGAAAAAGAACTGACCCAGGATTTTATAATTCCAAATGCTTTCGACACTAGAGTTGGAAAGATGGTGGCTGAGGCGGTTAGCAAAGCGGCTGTGGAAACTGGGGTTGCCAGAATTTAATTAAAGCAATATAATAATAACAATTACGAAAAAAGGGGGTATCCAGATACAATAGAAAGAGTTTTAAATAATTTTGCATCTTGGATACTTGTCTTTATGACGTGTTTGTATATGGGGATAAAAATCTTGTAGGAATTTATCATTTAAGAGCCTGTTCAAAGTCTCGGTTTTAGTGGATTTTCGAGCAAATTCTTTGAATTACAAGGAAGAGGCGAAGTTCATACTACGATAAGTATGGGCGTTTGCCTCTGACGCAGCAATTAAGAAAATTTGCCGAAAAGACACTGAAATGGAGACTTTGAACAGGCACTAAAGCAATTTGACAAAACATTAACAGGTGTGAAGCAGAAACAGCAAACGTTTCACCGCTGTTTTCGCAAACATAGCTGTTTATGTTTTTGCAAATAGCTATATAAGCACATCTTTGCGGATAAAATATCGACTTGCCGTGTCAGACCTTCTTTTCATAATATTTTTTTATCACACAAACCTTGTTCGAGGGCTATAAAAACTGTTTAGAATCTCGCTTTTTGTGGTTTTTCGGCAAATTTGTTGTGTTTTTTTACAAATAGGGCGTTTTTACATCGTTTTAAAATTTTTTAATCAATATTCTACACGCCCAAATAATCTGTAATTAAAGTAAAGTGAGGTATTAAAAGTGGAAAATAAAGTTAAGAGACCCAAACTAATCACAGTAATAAACTTTGCGTCAATAATTTTAATTATTGTTATTTGCGCCTTGTTCATTTTTGTACTAGACTTAACGAGGCAACTTGATAAAGACCACAAAGACAATTATGATTTAACTATGAATGCTATTCTTTTTATTTACTCATCAGATTATTTGTCGGAGGAAGCACGTTCTTTTGCCGCCTCTGCAGGGATTGATCACTATAACAACTATATTCAGGAAACAGAAGTTAACAAAAACACCACTAAAGCTGTGGAAAACTTGAAAAGAATCGGCTTAACGGACGAAGAAACAAGCATAGTAGACAAAATGCTTGAAATATCAAACCAGCTAATACCATTTGAAAAGGAAGCAATGGATAAAGCGAAAGTGGGTGACACAGAGGCGGCGATTGCCTCTGTTTACGGTAAGGAATACAGCGATAAGATTGAACAGATAAGTCAGCTTAAGGATCAGTTCTTAGCAGCTATTGGTAAAAGAATGGCGGAAACAATTAATGCTGTTGACGGCAAACTGGTTGTTATCCAAACGGTAATGCTAGCTTTAATAGTTTTACTGATTGCTTTGCAGACCATGTTAAGGTTTATTATTACAAGGTGGCTTATTAAACCAACTGCGCAAATTTGCGAAGAAATGATTCGTCTTTCAAATGGTGAAATTTCTGAACGCTTTGAAGTTAGCGGCAACACGTCCGAGGTATCGGAGATTATAAGTGCTCTAAATATTTTAAGAGATACTATTTGTAACCTAACAGAAAGCATTGAAGAGCTTTCCGACAATTACAGTGTAGGGGATATTGAAGCAAAAATAGATACAACCCATTTTTCAGGGGAATTTAAAATTATAACAGAAAAAATAAATAGTATTTTTGAAGATATGGTGTACGAGGTTTTATTGATTTTAGATGCCTTTGGAAACCTTGGAAACGGTAATTTTAATACGGAGCTTACACAGTTTAAAGGGAAAAAAATTATTGCTAATGAAAAATTTAATGCTATTAAAAACAATATTAACTCAATAAGCAATGATTTATCAACGCTTATTGAAGGGGCTGCAGAAGGAAATTTGGACATTAAAGCCGATACTTCTAAATACAGCGGCGGTTGGAATAAAATTATGTCTGGGCTTAACAATCTAATTAATGCTATTAACGAGCCTGTATCGGAATCTAATAGCATACTTCAAGAGTTATCAAATGGTAATTTTAGTGTCAGCATAAGTAAGAATTACAAAGGGCGCTTTGCAGAAATGATGTCTTCCATGGATAAAATGGTAAAAGACATTGGTTTATATATTTCAGATTTAACTATGGCTTTGGGCTGTATGTCCGAAGGAAACTTCGATTTACCAGAACCTAAACAGCATTTTAAAGGGGATTTTAAAGTGCTGGAGGATAGCGTTAGAAAAATTATTATGGATATGTCCAACACAATATCCTCTATCCGTATATCTGCTAGTCAAGTTTCTATAGGGTCTAACCAAATTGCAGATGGTTCACAAATTCTTGCTCAAGGTGCGGTTAAGCAAGCGGCGGCAGTGGAACAGCTTTCAGCTTCAATTTCCAATATGCAGGAGCAGTTTAGGCAAACCAACGAAAACATAGTGAAAATTACCAGTGATACTCAAGCTGTTGAAACAGATTTGCACCTGACATTTGAAAAAATGCAAAATCTTATGAACGAAATACATGAGGTTAATGCTAAATCCACGGAAATAAGTAAAATAATAAAAACAATTGAAGATATAGCTTTCCAAACTAATATTCTTTCACTTAACGCCGCAGTTGAGGCGGCACGTGCCGGAAATGCCGGAAAAGGCTTTGCTGTTGTAGCAGAAGAGGTGAGAAGCCTCGCAGGTAGATCTGCCAAGTCTGCAAAAGAAACAGCAGACTTAATTAGCAGTACTGTAAGCTCTATTGCTGTTGTCGCTCAAAATGCTGAATTAACAGTTAAAACCATGGATGCTATTAACAGCACAACAAAAGAAGTTGCATCGGATGTACGGGCTATATCAGAAACAGTGGAAGCGGAGCTTGTATCAATTGGAGAAATTGCGGAGGGTATTGACCAAATTGCAGAGGTTGTGCAGGAAAACAGCGCAACAAGCGAAGAATCCGCCGCCGCAAGCGACGAACTTTCATCTCAGACAGGGCTTCTTAATGAGATGGTTAAAAATTTTAAAATCAAAGAATTTTAAAAAAATATAAATAAAAATAGTCCAACTTTTGAGAGAAGTTCACAAATGTTGGACTATTTTAACGTGAGTTCGACGAAGTCGAAAAGCCGCTTTAGCGGCTTAATTGCGGAGCAATTCTCATGTTATGAGCGACAATTTACGGCGGTTTTTGCCGCAAATTGTGGGAATATAATCAAAGTTCGATGAAAATTATGTTTTTGCAAATGGCTACAGAATCATTTATATGGTGATAAAATAGCCGATATAATGTCTGCCGGAAGTTCGTTTATTAGTATTATGGGAGTAGGTGTATCATGTTTTTTCAAGGCCTTTTCTAATCGCACTACATCCAGCCATTTACCAAACTTATAGCCTGTATTGTGAAAAAGTCCTGCTTGTGTAAAACCGAATTTTTCATGGAAGCGCTGGCTTTTATCGTTTGGTAATGTAATGCCGGCATAAAGGTTATAAAAACCTTGCTCATATAATATTTTAAACAAGCATTCATACAATTTTGCGGCGACACCACTACCATGATATTTTTCCATTACGTAAACTGAAACCTCAACGTCATAACAATATGCCGCCCGTTCGGCATATTTTGAAGCATAAGCATACCCTACAACTTCGCCGTCATCTA
Organism: uncultured Eubacteriales bacterium; assembly: GCA_964545475.1. Lineage (GTDB taxonomy): Bacteria > Bacillota > Clostridia > Lachnospirales > JAISER01 > CAZJGG01. The sequence continues at coordinate 17,667 of CAZJGG010000038.1, forward strand.
AATATACAAGATAGGGATATTTTTCAGCAATTCCTTTAACTCTAAGGCAAAAGTCATGAACCGACGGTATTTCAGTCTCAAATGTAATAGCAGTGTTTTCTATATAGTATGAATATATTTCTAAAATCTTTTCACAGTCTTTTTCAGTAACAAACCTTATTTCTCGCTCCACTTATTGTTCTCCCTCATTTATGATTATGTTTAAACAGTTTCTAAGAGCATTTTTAATATAGTTTTGAAAAATTATACATAGCACCAATTATGTTTTGCCTGTCTGCAAAGGCGGTTAATCTGAAGAAGCCTTCGCCATTTTGCCCGAACCCTATACCGGGAGAGCCAACAATGCTGACGTTATTAAGCAAGTGGTCGAAAAATTCCCAGGAGCTCATGCCGTCCGGGCATTTAAGCCATATGTATGGGGAGTTTTTACCTCCGGTGTACCAAATATTAAGGGTATCTAATGTTTTTGCTATAATTTTAGCGTTTTGTAAATAATATTCTATACTTTCATTAATTTGAGAGAGACCTTTTTCTGAAAAAACAGCCTCAGCACCTCTTTGAACTATGTAAGGAACTCCATTGAACTTTGTTGTTTGCCTACGAAGCCACATTTTATTAACACATTGCCCGTCCTGTAAAAGCTCCATTGGAATAATAGTGTAACCGCACCTTGTGCCGGTAAAGCCGGCGGTTTTTGAAAGAGAGCAAAACTCTATGGCGCATTTTTTAGCCCCTTCTATTTGAAAGATGCTTGACGGATATGTCTTATCGACAATATATTTTTCATAAGCGGAATCAAAAATAATTATTGCATTGTTATCAAGGGCGTAATTTACCCAGTCTGTTAATTGTTCTTTTGTAAAAACAGTGCCTGTTGGGTTATCCGGCGAGCATATATAAATAATGTCCGCTTTAATATTATAATCCGGCAGTGGTATAAATTTTTTTTCAGGCGTTGCGTTTATGAATACTATTTTATTGCCAGCCATGATATTTGTTTCAACGTAAACCGGGTATACAGGGTCAGGAATTAGTACTGTGTTGTCTTTGCCGAAAATCTCTAAAATATTGCCGATATCACTTTTTGCGCCGTCGCTTATGAAAACTTCGTTTTCCATAATGGAAACGCCTTTATTTTCATAATAACCGCAAATTGCACTGCGTAAAAACGAATAACCTTGTTCATGCCCATAACCACGGAAAGTTACCTTTTCGCCCATTTCGCTTACAGCTAAGTGTAAAGCTTCTATAACGGCAGGTACTAAGGGAAGGGTAACATCACCGATACCTAGCCTGTAAAGATACTTATCCGGATTAGCTTGCTTATAATCCTTCACCCTTTTAGCAATTTCAATAAACAGGTAGTTTTCTTTCAGCAATTTGTAGTTCTCGTTCAGTCTCATAGTTATCCCTCCACTTATATATACTTTTATCAAGGTTAATGTAAGCAATTAATATTTATATGATTCTTACCGACTATTCCATCTTTTATTATAGCTATCAATATCAGCGGCGTCTTTAATGCATAGCCCCTTTTCACCAGCCAAAGACTCTATGTGATGTGTAAACTCATGTACAAGCGTTTCTTTAAGCTTTTGTTTAAGAGAATTTTTGTCAAGATAACCGTATAAAGACATAAAGGAGCCGTAATAAATTACTATGTATCTGCCTAAATTATCAATTCTATATTCGCCTAATGTAAAAAGATTTCCAGCTCTGTCTTGGGGATGCAGCTTTTCATCTGGAAAAAGCAATATACCCCCGTTTAAATAATTGTAAAACTCATTGGGGATTTCCGCTGCAATTTCGTCCAGCAAATCGTTTACTTCTTCAATTGTATACATATGTACCGCTCCTAACACAATGCGTGTTATGCCTTTAAGAGCCTGTTTAGGCTCTAAGCACTAAAGGCATGAACACACTATAAACTTATGCTTAAGCCAAAGCAGCTTCAAGCATATCAATTTTTTCCAGTGGGAAATGCTTTAAAAGCTCTTTGTACTGATCAGTTATTAAATCCTCAGTTTCGGTATATATCCTTATTTTTTCATTAACATCAGCAGATATGAATTGTTGTTTTAATTTCTCAAATTGGTCAGTTTGCATATTAACCCTCCTGTCCTTTGGTGCTATCATGTTTCTTAAACACTTCGTAAAGTCCGATTAAAAATAAAAAACCGCCATAAAGCTTTCGCAATAGTTCCGCATTAATCACCGCCGCTATAAATGAACCGGCGCAAGCGGATAAAAGACCGCTTATTATTAATATGGGCAAAAGTTTTTTTGTAATAGTTTTTTTTTTAAAATGAACGATTAGTGCAATAATTGCTGTAGGTATAAAATATATTAAATTAATGTTTTGTGCTTCTAACTGGGAAATGCCAGTAAATATAACAAGTGATGGTATTAAAACAGAGCCGCCGCCAATGCCCATGCCGCTTATAACCCCTGATAATAAGCCGATAATTGCGTATAAGGCAATATTAGGCAAGCATTTTCACCGCCGCAATAATAATAAAAATGCCAAAAATTTTGCTTAAAAGCTTTTTAGGTATTTTTTTAAGGCACTTTGCCCCAATAAACCCTCCAACAACTCCGCCTAAGCTTACGGTTATTATTAGAGGAAGGTTATAGCTTTTTATGCCTTTTAAATAATAAACGACTGTGCTTATTATAGACAGAGGTAAAATGACGGCAATGGCGGTTGCGTGGGCGTGGTACTGCTCAACTTTTAAAAATTTTTGCATTGAGGGTACTAGAAAAGAGCCGCCGCCAGAACCGAAAAGACCGTTGACAAACCCTGTTATAACGCCAATTAGCGTGGTTTTGAATTTAATTTTCAAACAAATACCCCCTTGTTATATTATCAATTAGTATCTATAGCAAGGAGAAATTTATGCATTTAACTATTTAGAACTAAAAGCTTTTGCAAAGCTTCTTCCGAAATTTTACTTTCGTCTATTTCAAATTTTTTGGCCATGTATTTATCAATACGGGCTTTTACGTGTACGCCCCCGTCTAAAAAGCTGTCTTTTCTGCTGAAATATTCTTTTATTAAATAAACTTCTTGTTGGCTTAATTTATATTTTCCCGGATCCGCCGCTGCAACTTCTTGTGTTGCATCGGTTATAAGGCTGTCTATTTCTATTTTTCGAGAGTTTTCAGAAACTACAATTGTTCCAGCCGCCATGTCTCCAACACGTTTTAATCTTTTAGAAAAAAACATTAAAGCAATACCAATGCCTATGTTATCAATAAAAAATCTTATTAAATTTCTTATAACAGATTGCGCCAGAGAAATTGGCCGCCCGTTTTCTCTTATAACACGAAGCCCTAAAATTTTTTTGCCAATGGATTGACCTTTAAACACCATTTCATTTATAATGAAATAGCCGAAAATTATTGCAAAAACAATAATTAAATAAACCGCAGAAATAATACCGCTGAAGTTAAAGCTTATTAATCTGTCCATAAGCCTTTCAAAAGGCACATTGCCTATAAATGAATAAAAGGCAATAACAGATACAATAGTTACGGCTATAGAAATTATGAGAAAATCTATAACAGCGGCGGCTGTGCGAGAAAGCGGACCTGCCAGGCAGTATGTAATTTCAATATTTTCCGGCGTTGTAACGATAATTTCGTTCATAACTAAACCAACTCCTTGAGGTGTATTTTGAAAGAAGAATTATTTAATAAAAAAAATTTAGAAAAATGGCAAAGGCTGGATAGCCTTAATAAAGTTATTGCTAAAAAAGGAATCGAAAAGCTTACGAAAGATGAAATTAAGGAATATACAGGGCTTTACCGCCTTGCCGGGCATCACCTTGCATATAGCAAAACTCATTTTAACGGAAGCAAAACCCAAATTTACTTAAACTCTCTTTTAGGTGTAAGCCACAATAACTTTTACACTAAAGAAAATTCCGCTCTAAGCGAATTTTTTAATTATTTTAAAAAAACATTTCCCCAAAAGCTTTTAGAGCACAAAATTTATTTTATTATATCTATATGCGTGTTTGTTTTTGGGGCTGTTTTATGCTACGTCTTGTCTGGAATAAATTCGGACATAATGCGCATTTTTGTTCCCATTAACAATATAAGTCTTTCACAGTCAGAAAAAACTGTAGACTACCCTTTTTTAAGCTCTTTCGTTATGACAAACAATATAAGGGTTAGTTTTATGGCATTTTCTTTTGGCATAACTTTTGGGCTAGGCACTCTTTACGTCCTGTTTTATAACGGTGCAATGCTTGGAGCGCTAACAAATTATATCCATGGCTCAGGGGGCTCTATGTTAGCTTATTTTTCCCTTATTTTGCCCCACGGTTTTATTGAGCTAACAGCTATATTTATAAGCGGTGCTGCAGGGCTAATGCTTGGTAAGGCAATGCTAATCCCCGGGGATTTATCCAGAAAACACGCTATTATTAAAAACGCTAAAGAAGCAGCGTATCTTTTGCCGGGGGTTGTGGCAATGCTTATAATTGCCGGGATAATTGAAGGCTTTTTCACCCCTCTTGACATTTCCCCAAATTTAAAGCTTGGTTTTGCTGTTATTACCCTTGTTGCTTTGATTTTTTATTTTTATCCTAGAACAGACAGACTTAAGTAATTCTTTAAGAGTAATTTTTGTTTTTAATGCTTAAATAAGCGTTAACAGCTGAAAGGGTAAAGTTTTCGCAGTCAGTTTCAATGCAGTAAACTCCTTTTGCGTTCATTGTTTTTATTATAGAGCTTCTTTGGCGTAAATATTCAAGAGAAATGGCCTTTTCGTAGTAATGGTTTAAGCCCTCTGGCTGTTTTGCAGAAAGAGCTAAAACGCTATGGCTTTTCATTAAAACAATAATAAGCATATGGCGGCGCATTATAGTAAATGCGCTGTTTAAAAGCATTTCAGCTTCCTCTGGAGTTTCAAAATCAGTAAATAAAAATACTAAACTTCTTCTTTTTTGCCTGTTAACAAGTTCTAAAAACGCCCCCTCATAGTCGGAGGTGTTTTTTGTGTCTTTTATATGATAAAGGGTTTCCATTAAGTTGTTACGGTGAATATCCCCTTTAGACGGCATAATAAGAGACTTTATGTCTGTGTCGAATACCATAAGCCCACTGTTATCACCCTTCTGATTAATTATGTCAGAAAGGATAAGAGCGGCGTTTATGCTATAATCAAGCTTTTTATACCCTTTAAGGCTGTAGCTTAAAGGTCTGCCTGTGTCTATAAGCAAAAAGATGGGCTGGTTTTTTTCCGATTCATATTGATTTACAATTAACTTATTCTCCCTTGCGGTTGAAGCCCAGTTAATTTTTCTAAAATCGTCTCCCTCAACGTACTCCCTTAAGCTTTCAAATTCCGTACCCACGCCTTGAAGCCGCAAGCGTCTTTCTCCTTGGGAGAAACGCCTGTTGTTTTGCATAACAAGCCTGTATTTGCTTAAATCACTTAAATTGGGGTAAACTTTTATTTCAACAGGAAGACTGTATGTGAAAAATTTATGAACTAACCCTAAGTTTCCTAAAGCCTTTACATTTACGGTGTTAAACTGAAAGCTTCCACGCTTTGAGGGCATAACGGTATATTTGAATTCCTTTAAATCTTCTACAAAACCGGACAAATCACTTTTTAAAAGCTTAAAATGGAAATCCGGTAAATCTTCTTTAAGTTCAATAAAAACAGGCTTTCCCCATAGGTTTTTTACTTCAAAATAAACTTCGTTTTCCGCTTTGTAATACAGCTTATTATTTTTTCCTCTTGAAGCCTTTATATCAGCTGCTTTAACTGAGGTTATATAGTCTATAACGGCAGTACCAATAACAATTGCATTGTAAACAAAAAACAGCAAAACGGAATTTAAAACAAACAACAGCAGAAGACCTGCAGCAATTAAATAAATAAACTTTTTCGTTACGGACATTAAACCGCTCCTAACGTGGCACTTTTACCTGTGACAATATACTTTCAATGACGCTGTCCGTCTTTATGCCGTCTATCATAGCTTCCGGCTTTAAAATTATTCTGTGGCGCAAAATTGGAGCGGCAAGCTCCTTTACGTCATCAGGAATTACAAAATCCCTACCGTTTATAGCGGCGTAGGTTTTTGCGTTGTTTAATAAGGCAATTGTTCCTCTTGGGCTTGCCCCGGCGGAAACTGTGCTTACACGCCTTGTAGTTTCCACAATACTCACAATATAATTAAAAATACTATCGTCTACTCTAACATTTTTTATTTCCTCACGGCATGTCAATAATTCTTCTGATTTGCAAACAGGCTCAATGCCAACGCTTTCAAGCTGGTTTGAATTAAACCCGGAATTGTACATTTGTAACATTTTTTTCTCCGCAGAAACTCCGGGATAACCCATAATAAGCTTCATCATAAAGCGGTCTGTTAAAGCTTCCGGCAAAGGGTATGTGCCCTCGTATTCAATAGGGTTTTGTGTTGCAATAACAAAAAACGGCTCGGAAAGTCTGTTAGTTTCTCCGTCTATGGTAATGGAATGCTCCTCCATAACCTCCAGCAGTGCAGACTGAGTTTTAGGCGGTGTTCTGTTAATTTCGTCCGCAAGGAACAGGTTTGTAAACAACGCCCCCTTTTTAAGCACAAACTCAGAGCTTTTCATATCAAAAATTTTCGTTCCTAAAATGTCCGAAGGCATTAAGTCCGGCGTAAACTGAACTCTTTTAAAATCCACTGAAATGGTTTTAGCAAATACTCTTGCCCACAATGTTTTAGCAAGCCCCGGCACACCTTCAATAAGCACATGCCCTCCTGATAAAAGAGCATTTAAGGCCATATCCGTCAGGTTTTCCTGGTTTATAACAACTTTATTAATTTGAGACTTTATTTTATCACATAAGTTTTTAGTATATCCAGCTTCCATTAGTAAGTTCCCTTTCTGTTCTTTATTATTTCAATAAGATTTATTAAAATTTTCGAGTTTTTAACAAATTCCTTATGCCCTTTAGGTTTTTTAGTGTTTATAGGCTTATTAAGCGTAGGTTTCATTTCTTTTTCAATTTGAACTAAATCATTAAACTTTGGAAGATTGCCCTCCTTCCAAAGTTTTAATAAATTTTCTTTTACATAGCTATGGCTTTTATTAAAATAAAGTGATGTATAATGAATTAAGCTTTCGTAGTAATTTTCTAAAATGACTTCGCCTTTTCCGGCGTTTTTATAAATTATTGCAAGGGATTTTAAATATTCATTTTCTTCACGCTCTGTTTCCTCGTAAAAAGGTATGGGCTTACCAAAGCGTTTGCCTAACAATAAAATTATCGAAAGGATTAATAACAATCCTTGATACATAAGTAGTTTAAGCCCAGTAGGAAGCATTGTAAAAAATGTTTGCTCTTTTCTAAAGCCGTGGGCGTATTCATTAAAATATATATTTTCATAACCCCAGTTATTAAAAATGTTTTGGAGAACAGCACCGGAAGTTGGGGTTGTTTTCATTATTTCATTTGTAATGCCTTCCGGATTCCCGGAAACAATAAACCCAAAGCCGTGTTTGTAAAGGCTTAATTTGCCGTCTGTTGAAATTCTTGAGTCTTCAAAGTTGCTAAAAATAAAAGGGCTTTTTTCTAAAAATACAAGCCGACCGCCGAGAGCAACCCATTCAAGCATACTATCTCTGTCGCTATCTGTAAAATACATAGGAGTTGGAGAAACAACCACATGAATATCCTCCAGACCTGTGTTTTTGTTAATTTGCTCATAATATGGGCTGACGGGATAATCTATTTTTTTAAAGGCTTCGTATAAAACTGAAATACCTTTTTCGTTTGTGCTGAAAACGGAGTAATCCGGACGGTTTGTCCCTTCTGTATTAGCGGTTAATAACACAACAGCGCTTATAAATATTGCAAATAAAAATATAAAAAACAGTGGAGTCCTATTTTTCAAAGCCGGAAACCTCCTGCATTAAGCCATTAATTAATTCCATATATTTTTCATAACTATCTGAGCTTATTTGCTTATGCCCGAACCATACTGTGTTAAAAGTTTCCACAATGATTGCAAACTTTTCCGAAAACTGCGGACGGGAAGCGGATAACTCACGCTTTAGCTGAGAGTTTGTTTTGTAAAGGTCTATGGACAAAATATTTTTCGTGTTAAAAAGCCATAAAAGGGCGATGTAAATATATCTAACGCTTTCTCTGTGTTGCTTTTTATCCGCATAGTCTCGGCTTAACCTTATTAAGTCCTCAAAAGTCAACTTATTTTCTTTAAGTTCGTGGAAAATTTCCTCCATAGATTTTGAGGTGTTAATTATCTTTTTATTTTTTGTGCAGACAATTAAATAAATAATAAAAATTATAAGCAGCACTGTAAAAAGAATAAATATATTTGTAATTACTGAAATATTATATTCCGGCATATCCGGCATCTTTATGTTAATTTTTCCAAAGAGATTCTCAAAAAAATTCCACAAAGCATTTTGAAATGCCTCTCGGAAGTCCAGCATGTGCCCCATTAAAAGATCATATTTCCTTTGTTGTAAAACATCATTTACCGCTTGTTCAAACGTCATATTATCATTCCTTAAATGCCGATATTTCTATGGAAAGGTTATACGGGACGTCGAGGACGCCGTCCCCTACAGTTCCTATTCATATGGGTTTATTGTGCATAGAAACAATCTTTCTCCCATTTCAATGGGTTTTCGCCTATATATTTATATATCATTAGATACTCTTGTTCGTCTCTTATGATATGGTCGTGATAAGAACGTTGCCATAAACTAAATCCTATTTCTTTATTTGTAAATCGTTTTAAAGTCGAAACAACCATGGGAATTATAGCGTTTGTAGGGGACGGCGTCCTCGGCTTCCCGGAATCGCTGCCTAATATAATCACAAGGAAGTGAATGTGGTTAGGCATTATACAATATTTATCAATTTCTATGTGCGTATATGTTTTATTTATGGAGCAAATATATTTTTCCACGATTTTTCCGTAATCTGATAGCTCCATTTGCGGGACGTCGAGGACGCCGTCCCCTACAGTTCCTATTCATATGGGTTTATTGTGCATAGAAACAATCTTTCTCCCATTTCAATGGGTTTTCGCCTATATATTTATATATCATTAGATACTCTTGTTCGTCTCTTATGATATGGTCGTGATAAGAACGTTGCCATAAACTAAATCCTATTTCTTTATTTGTAAATCGTTTTAAAGTCGAAACAACCATGGGAATTATAGCGTTTGTAGGGGACGGCGTCCTCGGCTTCCCGGAATCGCTGCCTAATATAATCACAAGGAAGTGAATGTGGTTAGGCATTATACAATATTTATCAATTTCTATGTGCGTATATGTTTTATTTATGGAGCAAATATATTTTTCCACGATTTTTCCGTAATCTGACAGCTCCATTTGCGGGACGCCGATGACGCCGTCCCCTACGATTTCCCCTAGCTCCCTACGCTTATCTTTAACGCATATTGTAATAAAATAAACTCCGTTTTGATTGTAGTTATATTCTTTTAGTCGGTTTGGTTTTCTTTTTGGCAAATCTTTCACTTTACCACCACATAACTATACAGTTTATACATAATTAAGGAGGACATTCGGGACGTCGAGGACGCCGTCCCCTACGATTGATTAATTTGAAACCGTTGTAATGTTGAAACAACCACTTTAATTATGCCACTTGTAGGGGACGGCGTCCTCGACGTCCCGGAATCGCTATCCAAACGATTACATTAAATGAATATGGCTACGTCCACATTTTATTCAAACATATAACTTCTAGCTATTTTCACAACGGTCAAGGGAAACCTCAATATCAAAACCTTCATATTTTATCTTCTGATTGCAATAGAGCATATATATAAAAATTCCTTGAAAAGGGGTTGTAAGGACATTAATAGCGAAACCAACAAGCCCACCTAAAGATGACAAAGCGTAAAAATAAGGTAAGTTTCCTGCGGATATAAAGTTTGCAGATGTTTGTGTTACTGCAGAAGCAATGGCGAATATACCGTAGAAGCTGTAATAAATAGCCATAAATACAAGCTGAAATAGTATTAATGAAAAAGATATTTTTTTAAAGTCTTTTTTTACTAATCCAAAGCTTCTGGAAATTGCCTTAAAAAAGTGCATTTTATCAAAAACTGCGGCTGGCAAAGCAAAAACAGTAATAGCATATAAAACGAAAGCCATAATGATATAAGCGAGGAAAAAAAGCAAACCGGTAAATCCTAATTTAAAAATATCGCCATCATATTCCGAAATTCCTAATACGGGTATAAATAGCAGGACTATAAATATTATGCAAGGGATATACGTAATAATCAATGCAGCTGCTAATGATAAAAACTGTGGAATAGACGAAAAAGCCTTGTTAAAGGATTTTGCAATAGATATATTTTCTCCAGCAAAGGTTCCTCGTGTAATGTCCATTGTAACGGCGATATTCCCAAAACCGACAATTGAAATCACAATAGATAATGCCAAAAAAGTTAAAAATACTATAACAGCACCGCCAACGCCGTTTGCTTTGGCAGAAGCGAAAGTAGAAACTGTTATAAAAACTACAAAAATAATGGCAACTAATAATGTAATTAAAGTCCATATTAGCGATGCGCCGATTAAGCTTTTAAAGCTTTTTTTATAAATTGCGGCTGTTTCGTCAAAAAGTTCAGAAGTATTCATGCAATAAAAGCGGTTATTGTTATCCATTTGCATATCCTTTCAAATAAATATACAGAATTATAACATATAGATTTAATTATTAAAAGCATAAAAAAATTATATAAAAAATAAATTGTTAGTAGAGGTTATATTAAGGAGTTATCAAATGCGACGATACGTTTATTTAATTTTACTAGTAGCGGCATTAACTTTTGGGTGGTTTCTAATGCCAACCTATAATTACTTTGTTACAACGGATGAACAGCAAACAGACGAGGAAAGCCCTTACGACGATGTTTTGCCTGAAAAAACCATACCAGAGGACGTTGAAGTTGTACCTACGTTTAAATCAATAGGCATTTTAAAGGATGTTTATACAGATGAAAAAGACTTAATAAATTTTATATATAATTATGATAAAAAAGATTTACTTAGTTCAAATGAAATACGAATTGATGAATTTTTGAACAAAAGCTTTAAGACAGATTTATCAGATCCAAACCCAAAAATACTTATTTTCCATACTCATGCAAGTGAAACTTATGTTGATTCCGCCCCCGGAGAAGTTGACGACACAATTGTGGGGGTTGGGAGAAGGCTTGCGGATATTTTAGTTAAAGACTATGGGGTTTGTGTTGTTCACGATACCGCTTGTTATGACATTGATAACGGCATGGAAGACCGGAAAAACAGTTACATAAAAATGGAGCCTGCCGTCAAAAAAATGTTGGAAAAATATCCGACCATTGAAGTGGTCATAGATTTACACAGAGACGGAGTGCCGGACAATTTAAGACTTGTAAAGGATATTAACGGTAAGCCAACAGCACAAATCATGTTTTTTAACGGCATATACAAAAACCATGAAAACCCATACCTTTTGGACAATTTGGCGTTAAGCCTCCATATGCAGTTAACTGCTAATGAGTTATACCCTGGTCTTGCCAGAAAACTTTATGTTAAGCCCAACAATTACAGCCATCACTTTATGCCTAAATCATTGCTTATTGAAGCCGGAGCAAACACAAACACAGTGGAGGAAGCGAAAAACGCTATGGAACCTTTGGCGAAAATTCTTTATACCGTATTGACGATGGGGCAGTAATATGGTTGGAATAATTGTTAGCGATAATGATTATGTGATTTTGTAACTATTGCTTTGTATAATACATATACTAATATTGTGACAAGCTTTAAGAAAGGAGGGTTATAATGCCTTATAATGAAAATTTAGATATACCTATCCAAAGCGAGAACGAAACATGTCCTGCAGTTGGGTATCAAAAAGCATCAATATGTGTTCCCATAGAGGTTAAACCATTTGCAAAGACAGGAGTAACTGTTACAAAATGCTGTGGTAAACCAAAGATTAAAAGAGGCAAGGATGTTTGCGAAGGAGAAAAGGAAGGCTCATGTTTCTTTACAATAAGCCAAGAAATTTGTGTAGCAGTTCCTGTTGAGTTCGGTGCAGAAGCTTCTGTAGGAGACGCTTACATTGATTGTATCGATGCTTCTGTTGAAGATATATGCGTTGACTGTGATAATGATGTTGACATCTATGACGAAGAACATTACAAAATCAATTAATATTAACTTCTAAGAGAAACTTCTAGGTAAACCATTAAATATGCAGACATAAGAAACATTTATTTGCTCTATAATACTAACGGCAAAATTCACTGCAATTTTACATAAATAATCCCTGTAACTAAATAAAGGAGGGCTCTTATAAAGAATTTCAGTGAATTTTGCTCGTTAAAATATATGAAATTAAGGTGAGTTTGATAAGCCTATAAAAAGACCTTTCGG
>CAZJGG010000039.1:0-29835 GCA_964545475.1 uncultured Eubacteriales bacterium
GATGAGAGGAGGCATTTTGTAAGAAAATGCCTCCTCTCATTTTTTACTGCTTAATTTTCGTTATTTATTTGCTCTGTAATCTTTTTTGAGTTTAGACCTTAAGCTTATTGTAGAAACTAAACAAATAAGCATAGTTATAAACAAAACCATATTAATATAAATCAAGTTAGACTGACCTGTTTTTGGATTGCCTTTTGGTAGGTCGTCTTCAAATTCATAAGACCTATCAGGAATGATACCTTTCGGTAATGGTTCGTCGTCTAATATTTCAGCAATTTCAGCTTCGCCTAAAGGTGTTACGTCTTCGTCTATTGTAACTGCTTCAGCTTCCGCTGGTGCTGGAGGAGGTGCCAATTCAGTACCAACTGTAGCTTCTGTAATGCCTGTTTCAGTTGGTGGTGTATCAGTCGTTTCTGGTGGTGTATCCGTCGGCTCATCAGGTGTTCCCGGAGGGAAATTCGGTTGTGTCGGCGGTATTACTGGTGGTTGCGGAGGTGGTGTGTTATCGGTATAAGTGTTAGTTATTACTGAATCACCTTCTTTAATTTCGCTTGATATTGCAACGTTAGTCGCCGAAATGCTTACTCTGTATTGAGCCGGCGGATCAACCTCTGTTACAACATATTCGTCATATGGAAGGTTTGTAAATTTAACACCTTTATTGTCATTGTTAAGAATTGCTTCTTTGACAATATTTGTGTTTTTACCAGTAATTCTAACCTTAAACCATGCTTTACCCCAATTGTTAACAACAGTTGCGCTTGAACCTGATACTCTTACAACACGTTTAACAACTGAAATTTCTCCGTCTTCAATTCTATTGTTGTCAAAAGTTACTTTATAAACCGGCAACTGATCAGCATTAAATTCTGTTACATCAATTACTGCAGTGCGGCCTTCACCGGAAACAATTTCAACTACTGAATCTTCGGATTCAACTTTTTCTGCCTTGTACTCTGTTTCAAAATCATCAAGGCTTCCGCTTGATACGCCATTTTCAGTAATTGTGTATTTGCCTGGAGCAAGTAATGCTTCGCCCTCTGGGATTATCTTTGTTTCCCCTGCTTCTAATGTTGTTTGAAGATTAAAACCATGAGGTCCTGTAATTGTGAACGAGAATTTTTGTCCTTCAATAACTGTTCCGTCAACTACTTTAGTTAATGCAAGTTTACCGCCTGTTAAGCTTGTGTTAGTAGCTTTTACGACTTTAACGTTAGCTTCGTCTTCCAAATAGGAAACTCTTACAGGCAATCCGCTTAATGCACTTGCATATTTGGATTCATCATAGTTAATTTCCTCAATGTTGTATGTGCCGTAAACAAGACCGTCAACAACAACTTCGTTTCCTTGTGTTAAGTCGATTTTTGCTGTTTTAACTGGTTCATCACTTTGAACACCGTCAATTATTTGATAAATACCAAACTCGAAAGTTTCGCCAGTGTTAACAATGTTGCCGTCTAAGCCAACTACTTCTTTCACAATCTTAAGTTTGCCGTTATTTTTAACAACGTTGTCTACTCTAACCTGTGAGCCAGTTTTAACGCTTGAAATTTCAACGCCTTTAGCAACGAGTTCTTTATTTTCAAAAGCTTCCGCATTTGAAGGTGTTGTGTCGTCGTCAAAATATACGTCGTATACTTGACCTGGGGCAACTTCATAAACCATATAATTGTCATAAGGTAAATTGCTGAATGTAGCAACATTATTATTTTGGCTTAATTCTTTTTCAGCGCGGTAATTTGTTGTTTTACCAACAATACCAACTGTAAATGTGTTGCCTTCCCAGTTTTCTGCTATTGCATCTTCTTTATGTGCGCCTCTGAACAATGTCTTTGTAACGGTAATTTCGCCGTCGTTTTTACGTGCATTGTTAAATTTGATAAAAACAGGTTTTTCGTCAGTTGTCTTAACTTCAAATTCACATGAGAAACCGTCTTCGCTTACGGTTACTTCTGCACCTCTTGCCTCAATAGTTGGTTTAAATTTGCTTAAATCATCTTTAATGTCAACCGGCTGTCCTTCAATCCATACTTCAACTTCGCTGATTTTATATTTGCCAACTTCTAAGTTTTTAATTTTGCCTACAGTGTTTGGATAAATTGTTACTCTTTCAACAATTTTGCCGCTCTTTCCTTCATGAGTTAAAGAGAATACAAAATATTGTCCTTCAATAATGTCTTCTTCATTCATCACTTTGCGGATAACAATTTTACCCGGATAGAGCTTTTTATTTTTGAAAACTACTTTTGCTTCATTATCAAATGAAACAGTAACAGATGCGCTGTCGTCGCCTACAATAATATCTTTGCTTTCAATTGTAACGCTGTTTTCAGTTACAGAATCAACAAAATATCCGTTTGCTTCGTTGTCATCAATACCCAATTCGGAAACTGTATACTCACCTATAGGAATGCCTGATAACTCTTTTGTTTCGCCGTGAGCAAGTTCAAAGTTGGATATAAAACCGTTTGGTCCTGTAACTCTAAATTTAAACTTCTTGCTCTTGTCAGCATCATCAAGCTGTCTGTTTTCATCTGTAACATCCGTTACAATCTCTTTAGTTACAGACAATTTGCCAACCTTTCTAGTGTTAGTAACTGTTAAAGTTCCGCCAAGCTGGTCGTTAAGCTCAAACACATTAGACTCTGCAACTGCAGCAACAGGAGAAATTTCCGCTTGTTTATTTTGTGTAAACGCGTATGATGTTTCATAATATAAAGTATTTGAACCTATTTCTGTTACTGTGTAACTTCCCGGTTCAAGCCCTTCAATTGTAACAGCTTCCCCTGCTTTAACGTTTTTGAGAGTATAAGAGCCGTTTTCATTTTTAATAAGCTCATGTTCTTCGTCATCTTTGCCGTTAACTTGCGCAAGCTTAACCTCTTCGTTGTTAGTCACTTGGCTTTCAATTAAGAAGTCGAACAATTCAGGGTTGCCATCTTTGTCTAATCCTAAGTTTTCTCCTTCTCCGGCAATTTTCTTTTCAATAACAAGCTTAGATTTGCCAACTGCATAAATTTCGCATTTAACCGGTTCAATAAACCCACTGCCATTGTTGAAAAGTAAAGTAATTGTGTTTACAGCAAGCTCCAAATTGCCGTTTTTGCTTATTTTTACATCTTCAGGAACGCTTACTCTGAACACAAACTCAAGCATTTCTCCAGCTTCTAAATAGAAGTTACTGTCCATCTCAAGGAACAAAACTTGCTGCTCAGCCGCATTAGCCTCATCAAATAATGATTTTCCGCTAGCTGCATATAAGTTTTCTGCCAAGGATTTAAGTCTGTTACTTTCATTAATATTATTCCAAATGATATTTCTGTCATTTGCAACTTTGTAGCTGTATTTAGCAGGGTCTACTGCAGATACGTCCCCGTTCTTCTTTGTTACATAAACGCTGTTAACAGATTCAAGTTTTGGCTCCCAAACTGTTCCTCTTGGGGTATTGGTTCTTATACCAACGTCTCCGATATACGGCAGAAGCTCTGCTATAACAATCTTGCTAATCCTATCTCCGCTTGTGTTTATAACGTTTACTTTATAGTCTGCCCATCCACCTGGTGAAACTTTACCTTTATTAGGATAAAGAACCCATTCGCCTTTAGCAAATGTTTTGTCGTCTATGTCGCCACGAACAACTTTTGCAACCGTTACAATATTACCAATGTTTATAGGGATTTCTGCACTGTGTTTGTAAACAACGCTGTCAGATTTTAAGCCATCAAATCTATCGTTCGCTTTTTCAGTAACATCTGATGTTTTAGCTGTTAGCTCTTGGTCACTTGAACCTGCGTAAACCCAGTTTCTTGCCGTGCCGTTAAGTGCGGCAGAGCTAATTTTTGAGTTAAATGTTACTTTAATAGCATCAAGGTATTCAAGGTTTCCTTTATAGTACCAGCTTAAATTTCTTTGACCATCAGTAACATAAGTGTACTCATCCTCGCCTAATTCAGGATAATTCCCTGCTACTTCTGTTAAAACGCCGTTACCATTATCTTTCATTTTAACTTTTTGGATTTTGTAGCTGCTAACAAATTTATTGTCATTTGGGTCTGGCGCAATTGAAAGTTGGCTTGGAAGAATGTCGTATATTCTTGGGTTAACAACTAAGCTCTTTCTTGTTCCAGAGTCTTTCTCGCCATTTGATAAATAAACTGTCCATTCAACAACATCACCAGGTTTGTATTCAGTTTTGTTGCCAGAAGAAGCTTTACTTAATACAATTGATTGTTTTTCCTTTTTAATGGTTATTTTTGTTTGTTTTTCAATAGGTGTACCCTCATAATACTTGTTGCTGAATTCCAACTTCGCTGTATTCTCAATTAACTCATAATCGTTAACAAAGTCAGAATAATCAAGCTTAGGAATTACCACTGTAATGTCAGCTTTAACTTCCGAACCAATCTCAAAGTTAAAGCCTTTAATTACAATGCCTTTTGCGCCGCTTGGAATAGCATCGCCGGAAATTGTACCAGTTTTAAATTCATATGGTTCACCAATTTGTCTTGCATCTTTGTCAACAAAGTGTGCCTGAGTTGTGCCTTTACCGGAAAATGTTGCCTTAACTTCCTTGATTGTATAATTTGGTATTTTACCTTCTGGTTTAATTGTCTTAAACACTAAACCATTATCAGTTATAACAAAGTCTGTAGGAATGTTACCAGAATTATACTTATTAGTAATTGTATAAGTCAATTCTTGATCCTTAAACGCAAGATCAGAGCGATCCATTGTTGTGCTAGTTGCATTACCAAATACAGTTTTGTTAAATGTAAATGTTGTATTGTTTGGCTTTGCATAAGTTGTTGTGGCAACAGCATTAACTTCTTGAGTATTGCCTTGAGAAACAATTGCCAGCTTAACATAATTTTTAATATTGTTAACTTTTACTGCATCTTTTCCATCTAATGCCTTAAGCACGGCATTAACAGTAATAGCCGGAAGCTTTGTAGCAGGTAAACTATCTGCTTTCATAACAAAACCGGTAATTGCTTCATCTTCTCTGATAATAATGTTTAAAGGTTTATCAAAAGCCCAATTTTCATTAATTGTTTGAGGGTTTGTTCCGTCATTTTTAACGGTTGTCGCTTCAACATCAAATTCTACTCCTTCTAAACCATGTGCAGCTGCTGATATGCCGGTGAATTTAAATACATCCGGTGTTAACGGCTTATTGTGTGCCGGGTTTGAAGAATAAATAATTGTATTTCCATCGCCATAAATAACAACTTCGTTATCTGTTAATACAAAGTTAGAAGCCCCTGCCCCTGGTTTTGGAGCCGAACCGTTAACTCCTGTAAGCTCTGGAACTATTGTGTAAGTCAACGGAACATCATTTGTTATTTTATCTACGGCTATACTTGTTGGATTAACATTTTTAGTTACTTTTGGATAAGCCATTGTAACTTCTGTAAATTTAACAGTTGCAGTTGATGTTGTTGGTGTTCCAAGTTTTGTCCCTGCTTTAACAGTCACCTTTGCAGTGTTAACAAATTTATCCAAAATATCACTAAACCCACGTTTCTTAAGGGTTAATTCTGCCAAGACAAAATTCTTATCTTGCGGAGCGAGTTTTTGGTTTTTCAATGTTATCTTAAACCCTCTTATACTTCCCACTGAGAGATTAGCATTAGGAGTAAACTCATTTCCGTTTTTAACTGCGCTAATACCTGTGCCGCTAAAGTTAATAAACATTACTGAAGCATCTTTGCTGTCTATTCCCTCTGGAATAATAACTTTAGATATTGTGTAATCATTAGCACTAGGCGTATATGGAGTTGATGATCCATTTTTGTAGAATTTCATTAGGGAAGTACTATCATAACTATCTTCTACAATAATTTCGTCACATGCCACATCACCAGTGTTGGTGTATTCAAGCTTGTAAATTAATTTTTGGTCTGCATTAAACAGCTCATTATAATCTACAGTAGCTTCCTTTTCTGTTGCATTTCCAGCAGTTAAACCAACGTATTTGTTAAGCCCTGCAGAAACATTTGCAGTTATGCTTGTATTGGCAGTATCGGACATAATATGCCTTAAGCCCTTAACATCATAACCCACAACATCGCTTTTGTTTGTAACTCCAATAAGAACATCACTAGCAGATTTAAAAGCTGCAGTTGGATATACTTTTACTACAAACCCGGCCGGAACTTTGTGTTCTGCATCGCCGAAGTGAACGCTAAAAGCCATATATTCGCTTCCGCTGTCTTCCCAAGAATAAGAACCGTTAGAAAAAGTAGTAGTTAATTCTTCATAGTTCGTATTACTTTCCATTGATGCTGCATCACTAAAACGTTGCTTATATCCTCTTAAGATAATAGGTGTTCCTTCTGCTAGTATTCCTTTTTCAATATTAAATTTAATTTTATTAAATGCATATACAAAATCGCTTGTATTATACCCGTTAATACCTCTGTCGTAAACAGCAAAGCTGTTTAACTGCGCTCCCTCTCCGCCGGTTGCGTTTTTAGACTTGTTTTCACCGTGGATTGTGTAGTTTATTGTGTTTTTACCTGCGCTACGTAAATCCCCTAATGTCATTGTTTTAGGGTTTGAATTCTTATAAGTGTCCAAATTAACTTCGGGCTTAAAGCCAGTTATAACATCGCCTTCAATTTCCCAGCTTCCGCCACCAATGCCAGTGCCGGATTTCATTAAATAACCCCAGAAACCGTCATTTCTAATTTTTTGCAAACCGTATAAATAAGCAAGGTCTGCAATAGTTAAATTGTTTTTAGTATTAAATTTTGAGGTAACGATTACATTTTCATATTTTCTTGTGTAAACACCGTTTTTGCCAGCCTCGCCACCGTCTTTAAATTTAACTCCGCCTTCAAAAACAATAATAAATTTAACAATTTTACCGCCGTCAACGCCATTGGCATTTATAACAACGTTGCCATCTGCATCCCAATTGGATTCATCCAGTAAATTTATGCCTAATGTTTTCCAGTCGTCGCTCCAAAGTTTTTCATAATCGTTTTTCCAGCTTTCATTAGCAGCTGTTATTGCATCTTTATTATCAGTATACTTAAATACTAATTTGTCAGCTATTCCAAAATCCTTATAAGCGTCAACCCATTTTTTAACAGGGATTGAAACAGAATCAATTGAAATAAAATCACTTACTTCAGTACTCTCCGGCATATTAATCTCTATATTATCTTTATCTAAGAGCTTGTGTCCTCCGTCACCGAAGTACAATATATCAACATTAGTGTTGCTGCTAAACACACCACTTAATGTGTATTTAATACTTTCCGGCGGTTTAGTGAAATCGATGTTTCCTTCGCCTTCAGTAACTGATTTTAGTATTGAAGCTTCAACAAAAGATTTAATAACTTCAATGCTTTTTGTATCATAACCATTCCCTTTATCTTCTTCAACTTGGGCCTTCCATTGCATATCTACTCTATTTGCAATATTAAAGTAAACATCATTCATTGAAATGTCTGTAAGCTTTGGAAGCTTAGTGTGAAGCTCAATTGCATAATATTTGTTTTTGTCGGTATCATTTTTTGCGCCATAGTTAAACATTGGTTTAACATTGTTAAGCTCTATTAAAATCTTTTTATCAGTAACTGTGTTAAGAAGAATCGTTGTATCTTTTGATGTATCTGTAATAGTTTCTTTTATAACACCATCAACATAAACAATTGCACTGTTAAAGTTATTATTTGCATGAATTACAATTTTAGAATAACCAATAAAATTGGAAATATCTTTATCGCTTTTAAGCCCATTTAATGTTGGCAAATTTTCAGTAATTATATATTTTTTTAAATAGCCGTTAGATGTGTTTTCAGGGTATATTTTATAAACGTATTCAAAAGCTTCGTTATAAATATCCTCTGCTAAAATTTCTGTAAGCTCTTTGTCATCTTTAAAGGCAACTTTATTAATCTCTCCACCGAACTCTACATTAACTTGAGTGTGAATTTCCGCTTTGTGTTCAGTATCTTGATCTTTTCCTTTATAAGTACATTCAGCATAGTTAGAAATTTTAGAAAATACAACGTCTTTGTCTTTTCTTTGTATTGTTGCTTTAACCTTTGCTACAGCAGTTTGACCAGCAGGTAAAATGTCAATTTTCGCATCAAATGATTTATTATCAATTGAATAATCAACCTCTGCGCTAGTCTCTACTCCATCAATGCTAACCTTAACATCATTAAATGTATAGTCAACATCTATTTCATCTGAACCGGTTAAAAATTTAAGCCCTGTATCAGTTATTACAAGATTTCTAAAATCTGTAGTGCCATCATTTTTAACTTCAATTTCATAAAACACATCAGCTGCATTTGTAAAGTCGTTAATATGAATTTCTTTTAACTCTTCTTTAAAGCCTTCATCTTTATAAGCTTTTTTAGAAATGTTTAAAAGCGTAGAAGAATCTCCAATGTTATAGCTTGCATCTACCGTTAACGCTTCATCATAAATATCTCTGTCTCCGTTGTTAGCGTTTGCATAGGCATAATTTGTTATTGTTCTTAAATCTTTATAATTTTCAGAATCAATATCACGCTGCGCTATAACAGCAGTAACATTAACATCAAGTTCACTGCCTTTAAGCATACCTTCAGCTACTATTTTAAAACCGTAAACTACATCTTGGTGAAGCGTTGTAAACTCGTTCCAGTTTCCGCTAGCATCTTTATAATATTTAATAATATTACTAACAGAATCTGGCTTGTCAACTGAAATATCACTGAACCAATAATCTTTGCCAATTTCTGCAGAGGTGTTTGCACCTGAAATATCAAAAAGCCTTAACTCTTCATCAATTAATTCTGAGTTTAAAGTTCTGTTGCTTGTGTTCTTTAATTTTATTGAGTAATCCACATTAACATCGCTTTTTGTAAAGCTGTAAGTATTAACCCCATTCATGTTGTTGTCTTTGTCAACTTTTGGAGCTGTTTTTTCAAGTGAAATGCTATACTCGCCTGAAATGCTGGGGTCAAGAGCCAGTTCAAACATTCCTGAATACTCAATAGGTTCTTCTTTGCCTACAAAATATACATAAACTTTAGCTTCGTTTTCAAGAAGCGTAAGTTTTTCAAATTCGGTTGCCTTATAATAAACAGTAAATAATATAGGCTCTTTAATTTTTATTAAATATGAACCTTGAGCATAATCTGGGTCATCGTTTGCAACATCTCCAAAGTGTTCATTTCTATCAAGGTTATATTCAATTGTATATTTTGTGTCCTGTTTGTCTACAATAGGTTCAGGTAAATTTGGATTTTCAACATATTCAAGGTCAATAGGCACCGGGCTGCCCCCGTATGGAAGTTCGTCAATAACATCAACTTTTTCAAAATCCCATGCGCCGTTTTCATTTTTAGGTTTGCTTCTGAATATGTCAATTTGATAGTCTACTTTATAAACTTCTTGTGATTCGCCGTCAATATCTCTGTAAACTAAAGATGGTTCTCCAATAATATTTTTTTCTACTTCCCATTTTGAATCCGCTTTTGCCTTTAGAGGTATTAATAAGTCAGGCTGTGTTTCATAAGAAATTTTGAATTTTTTAATTACTTTTTCAACATCTGGATCAACGCTGTCTCCCGAATGAGATTCTGTATAAATTGTTGCAGTGAAGTTTTTTGTGTACTCATCAGGCGTAACTTCCGTTGGATATTTACCTTTAAAACTTAATGTCAAATATCTGCCGGGTTCTAACCCCTCGCCTTTGCTGTCTCCGTCCAGATAAAACATTATAACACCTGGGTTTTCCCCTTCTGGTTCTTGATACCTTATAACTTTTGCAACGCCCAAATTGCTTGATTCCGCCCCAACAATTGATTCAACATCAGGTTCAAAGCCTTTTGGAACTTTAAGAGCTAAGACAGTGTTTTTATAGTCAACACCACCAATTGCGCTTAAAGAAACCCCCGCTGTAAAAATCGCTTCTTCTCCTGTTTCAATTGCGTATTCGCCAAACTCGTCTTCTTTAACGGAAATACTATAGTTTACCGTTACAGGGGGATGTTCTCCATCTCCATGTTCTTGTACATCTTCTGTTGTTAGAACCACATCATTATAAAACTGAATTAATTCATCAACAGAAAATCCTGGCGCTGCCCATTCCGCACCACTTTCAGCGTGAACTTCTGCAATATGCCTGATAGGTGTAAAGTTTAACAACACCATAACCAACGCAAGCATAAAAGCAATTTTCCTTTTTAGTCTTAATTTCATCATCCCACTCCTTCAAATTTATAAATTACTATTTCTTTTTACAATTTCTAGAAAAGTTAATAGTGTCTCTCTTTTAAAATTATATCGTCATAATAATGAAATAAGTTAATACTAAAATTAAAAAAATCATTAAAAAAACGCATAAGCAAATTACTGCAAATGCGCTTTATTACAGTATATCACCACACTGCTTTTACTTTAAATCAACAGATATTCCAAGCTCTTTAAGAAGCGTTTCAGGAACTTCTCCAGGAGCGTCTGTAAGCGGGCATGAAGCGTCTTTAACTTTAGGAAATGCTATAACGTCTCTTATAGAATCGCATTTTGCAACAATCATTGCAATTCTATCAAGACCATACGCTATACCCCCATGAGGAGGAACGCCGTATTTGAAAGCTTCAAGCAAAAATCCAAAATTTTCATATGCTTGTTCATTAGTAAAACCTAGTATGTTAAACATTCTCTCCTGCACTTTGTTGTTAAAAATACGTATACTTCCGCCCCCTGCCTCCATGCCGTTTATAACAAGGTCGTAAGCTTTAGCCCTTACTTTTTCAGGTGCTGTATCAAGCAAGCTCAAATCCTCATCCATTGGTGATGTAAATGGGTGGTGTTTTGCATAATAACGATTATCTTCTTCAGAATATTCAAGAAGTGGGAAATCTGTAACCCATAAAATGTTATAAACATCATTAGGAATAATATTACTTTTTTTAGCAACCTCTAAGCGTAAAGCACCTAGAGCATCAAGAGCAACGCTTGTTTTATCTGCACAAATTAATATTAAATCTCCGGCTTTTGCGCCAAATGCATTTATAATTTCATTTATTTTATTTTCATCAAAGAATTTTGTAAGGCTGGTTTTAACCTCTCCGCTTTCGGTTAATGTAATCCAAGCAAGCCCTTTTGCCTTATATCCTTTAACAAATTCAACAAGGGCATCTATCTGTTTTCTTGAAAAAGAAGCGCATTTTTCTGCGTTTATACCCCTAACTGAACCACCTGCATCTATAGCCCCTTGAAACGCCATAAATTCACTGCCGCCTACAATTTGGGTAATATCCTTTATTTCCATGCCGAAACGTGTGTCCGGCTTGTCTGAGCCAAAGCGGTTCATTGCATCGTAGTAACTCATTCTTTGTAACGGCAGAGGTAAATCTATATTTAAGCATTCTTTGAAAATCTTTTGCCAAAGTTTTTCATTAATTTCAAAAATATCTTCTCGCTCAACAAAAGACATTTCAATGTCCACTTGGGTAAATTCCGGCTGTCTGTCTGCACGTAAATCTTCGTCTCGGAAGCATTTTACAATCTGGTAATATTTGTCAAACCCGGAAACCATAAGAAGCTGCTTAAACATTTGAGGGGATTGAGGAAGCGCATAAAAATTACCCGGGTGCATACGGCTTGGAACAAGATAATCCCTTGCCCCTTCAGGTGTACTTTTTGTAAGCATTGGTGTTTCCGTATCAACAAAGCCGTTTTCATCAAGAAATTCTCTAAATATTTTTGCAATTTTATGGCGTAAAAACATATTTTTTTGAAGCTCCGGTCTGCGTAAATCCAAATATCTGTATTTAAGGCGCAAATCGTTAGAAACGCCTTCGTCCATAACAGAAAACGGGGGAACTTCCGCTTCGGAAAAAATTCTAAGCTCTGTTGCTTCAATTTCAATTTTGCCTGTTTCCATGTTTAAGTTTACATTTTCTGGGGTTCTTTCATTTACAATGCCTTTAATGCCTAAAACGAACTCTCCCCTAATTTTTTCAGCCTTTTCAAACAAATCCTTGTCTGCTTTATTGCCGTCTATAGTTATTTGAACAAGACCCGTTCTGTCTCTTAATGCAATAAATATAAGCTTTCCTAAGTCTCGCCTTTTATTAACCCAGCCCATTACACAAACTTCCTGCCCTGCAAGCTTTTCCGTTACATGGGCGCAATAATGGCTTCTTTTCATTCCCTGTAAATTGTCGCTCATTTTAAATTCTCCTTAATTTCATTGAAACTAACCGGCGTTTCCTCGCCGCTGTCCATATTTTTAAGTTTAACTGTGTTAGTGACTATTTCGTTGTCTCCAATAACAATTGTATATTTAACGCCTAATTTGTTGGCGGTTTTAAGCTGGGCTTTAACTCCTCTTTGGGCAAGCTCAACTTCACATCTAACCCCTTGCTTTCTTAAATCCATAGCCACAAGCTGAGCTTTTAAAAGCCCTTGCTCTCCCATTGCGCCAATATATAAATCCGTGGGCAAAACTTCTCCTTGATTTTCTGCAGATTCAAGGCAGAGCATAAGCCTTTCCATACCCATAGCAAAACCAATGCCGCCCATATCCGGCCCGCCCGAATCTTTCATTAAGTTGTCATAACGTCCGCCACCGCAAACGGTAGATTGTGCGCCAATATCATCGGAAACAAATTCAAAAACTGTTCTTGTGTAATAATCAAGCCCACGAACCATTTTGTTGTTTGGAATGGCTTCAATCCCTAATTCATTAAGTATTTTAAGGGTTGTTTCAAAATGCTTGCGGCATTCATCCCCCAAAAGGTCGATTGTAGAAGGGGCGCTGTCTAAAAGCTGCTGACATTTTGTCTCCTTGCAGTCAAGAACTCTTAACGGATTTTTGTTAAGCCTGTCCACACATGTTGGACAAAGCTTGTCTTTATTGTCCTGCAAAAATTGTTTAAGGGTTGCGTTATATTTTTCACGGCATTCATTATGACCAAGGCTGTTTATATAAAGTTTTGTTTTTATGCCAAGCTCTTTTAAAACCGTTGCGGCAAGGGCAATAACCTCTGCATCGCAAGCAGGGTCATAACATCCAAAGTATTCAACGCCGAATTGGTGGAACTGACGTTGTCTTCCTGTTTGTGTTTGCTCGTATCTAAAGCATGGAGACAAATAAAAATATTTCTGCAAGCTTGCGCCCACATATAACTGGTGTTGTATAGAAGCCCGCACTACAGCCGCCGTAACCTCCGGCTTTAAAGTAATGCTTCTGCCCCCTTTATCAATAAACGTATACATTTCTTTTTGAACTATATCCGTTGCTTCACCGGTGGATTTTACAAAAAGCTCGGTTTGCTCGAAAATCGGAGTGCGGATTTCACCAACGCAAAAGGTTTTGCAAATGTTTCTAATTTTTTCTTCAACGCCTGCCCAAACAGCCATTTTCTGCCCGAATAAATCTTTTGTTCCTTTAACAGCTTGAATCATTGCCAGAACTTCCTTTCATATTAATTTTTATAAAATTAAGTTTTGTCTCTTGTAAAATTATAGCAGCAAATATTATTATACATCCCACAGCCATTTGCAAAGTAAGCCTTTCTCCCAAATATACAATTGCAAAAAGGCTCCCAAAAACACATTCCGTAGATAACAGAAGGGCAGCAGTTGTCGCCTGTGTGTAACGCTGAACAGAATTAAGGGTTAAATATGTGAAAATTGTTGCGGCAAAGGATAAATATAAAAACGAATATTTAAATTCCCATATTACTGAAAAATCTATTCTTTCAAACAATATAGCAAGAACTAAAAGTATTACAGTACATAATGCAAACTGTATTATAGTTAATAAAATAGGATCAAGCTTTTTCCCAAAAACATCTACAGTTAATATATGCAGTGCACATGCAACGGCACAAGCTACAGAAAGCAAATCCCCTTGGTTAAAAGACACGTTTTTTTCAATTGTGAGAAGCCCGATGCCTAAAGTAGCCATTATGACGCCTATGACAGTATATTTATCCGGCCTTTTACGCTGAAATATCCAAATGAAAACCGGGACAAGTAGAACAGAGGAAGCAATTAAAAATGTTTGCTTTGATGCTGTTGTAAACTGCAAGCCCACAGTTGAGGTGGCATAACATAAAAACAGCATAAAGCCGATGATGCCCCCATTTTTTAAATAAGCCTTATTAAAGTTTTTAAATCTTTTAATATAAATTATTGACAAAACAACGGTTGATAAACCAAAACGGACAGTTAATAAGCAAAATGGCGGTACAACTGTAACAACCTCTTTCATAAATGCATAACTTGTGCCCCATGCAAATGCAACTATTATAAGCAAAAAAGGTGCAATCATTTCCATTTTTGCAACGCCTGAACTTTTCAAGCTAAATCCTCCTCAAGTTTAACCGCCACTTCGTCTGCTGTGTCATAACAGCAAGCAAGATTATTACAGAACCTAAAAACATTTGTAAGGACATTTTTTCATTAAGATAGAAAATAGCAAATATGCTGCCAAAAACTGATTCTAAAACAAGTATTACTGAAGTGCTTGTTGATGAAATATATTTTTGAGCTATGTTCTGTACAACAAAGGGAAGTGTTGTAGTAAAAATAACAATATAAGCAAATGTATATTTCATTTTCCATAAAATAGAAAAATCAAAACCTTCATATATAGCAACTAAAATAATTGAAAAAATAGCAATTGTTAAAAATTGCATTAAAGTTGAAATAATAGGGTCAATTTTATTTGAATAGCGTTCAACAACAATAATGTGCAATGCAAAAAAAATGGAGCTTAAAACAGAAAAAGTATCCCCGATATTAAACGATGTGTTTTTTTCAACCGTTAAAAGCCCTAGCCCTGCTGTTGCCATGCAAACTGCTATTATCGCATATTTGTCCGGCTTTATTTTGTTAATTATAAACGCCAATAACGGCACATAAAGAATATATGAGCCGATAATAAAAGACTGCTTAGAAGCTGTAGTAAAAACAGCTCCAACAGTTGTAAAAAACATTGCTAGAAATAAAAAAATCCCAATTTTAAACCCGGTTTTAACTTCTCCTAAAGTAACTTTTGTTAGCTTTTTAGCATAAAAAAGCGATAAAAGTATGGCCGAAAGCACAAATCTGTACATAAGCATTGAAAGCGGACTTACAAACTCAAGCGCTTCCTTGTTTATGGCATATGTAGTACCCCAAACTATCCCCACTATAGTAAGAGCAATTGAAGCAATTAAAGGTTTTTTTGAGGCGGACATAGTAATTTTGTTTTCCTTTCAATCATTTCGTCTATTCTGTTAATATATTCTTTTACGTCTTTAACGTTAAAAGCTCTTTCAATTCTATTTTCAGAGGGGGTATAAAGCTTTGTTACCCCTCCTGCACCAAAGGCCAAAACCGTCTGGCAGTCTCCCATCATATTAATATTAAAACTGCATTCGTATCCTTTTTTACAATACCCAATGTTTTCATAATGCCCCACCATATTTTTTTGCCTATACATATAATATGGGTGCATTTCAAGGGCAATTGCTCCGTTTTCAGCGGTTTCCATCATATCGTCAATTTTTTCACATTCTTTAAACCCTTGTGTTTCTTTAAGCTTTGAAGCCCGTTTAACAGCTAATGTATGAACTGTTAAAGATTCTGGCTTTAATTCCTTAATTGCATTTATTGTATTTTCAACGTCTTTAACAGTTTCCTCTGGAAGCCCCACGATTATATCAACATTAATATTATCAAAGCCTTCTTCCCTTGCAAGGTTAAAAGCCTGTAAAAATTCATCATTTGTGCATTTACGACCGATTTTTTCAAGAGTATTGTCATTGGTAGTTTGAGGGTTTACGGAAATCCTTGTTACACCGTGTTTTTTCATTATTTCAAGCTTTTCTTTTGTAATAGTGTCCGGTCTTCCGCTTTCTACGGTAAATTCTATGTTCAAGCCTTTTCTGTAAAGAGAGTTTACAAGAAATAAAAGCCTATCAAGCTGACTTTCATTTAAAACCGTAGGCGTTCCTCCGCCTATATAAATTGTTTTAAGCGTTTTCCCTTTTACAAAACCCGAAAGAGCGTACATTTCTTTTTCAAGGCAATCCATATAAACTTCAACATCGTTTTTATAAAAGCTTATGGGATAAGATATAAAAGAGCAGTAGTCACATCTTGTTGGGCAAAAGGAAATACCTATATAAACAGAAAAATCGTTAGACATATTACTTTCAATAATAGGTTTTTCGCAATTTGCAACTTTAAAACAAAGCTCCGCTTTTTTTTGGCTTATGGAAAAAACATCTGTCATTAAATCCATAATTTCATTGTCATTAAACCCGGTTTTTCGCATGTCATGAACAATCTTTTGTGGGCGTATGCCGGTAAAATTTCCCCAAGGAGGGGTTAAGCCGGTATACTCCCTCAAAACTTGGTATGCCGTGCGCTTAACCGCCCTTTTAACAGCCGTTTCATTAACTTCGGACAATATTTCGGCGTTCGCTTTTAGCAAACGCCCTTTTTCGTAAAGCTCCGCCTTGCAACTATCCCCGCTGGTTTCGCTTTTTATAAATAAATCTATTTGTGTGTTGCCTTCATCTATAAAATAGTATTTATCATTGGGAAGAAAAATTTGGCATACGGTTTGAATTTCATTAGTAAAATTATGCCCTTTTAAAGCAATATGCATTATCCTATAACCTCTTTATAAAAAAACGGATTGTTGTGCCTTTCATGCCCGATGCTGCTTGCAGGACCATGTCCCGGGTAAATGCTTACATCAGCAGGAAGCGTTAAAAGCTTCTTTTCAATAGATTCATAAAGCATTTTTGTGCTGCCCATAGCAAAGTCCGTCCTACCTACGGATTCATAAAACAGTGTGTCTCCGGTAAATAGCACTTTGTCATTTTGAGAATAATAGCAGACACCTCCAGGGGTATGCCCCGGAGTATGAATGACTATAAGTTTATCCTGCCCGATTCCAATAATATCGTTATCTGTAACAAAAACATCTGGGGAAATATAAACCGTTTTTTTGCTCATTTGGCTAGACATATTGATTCTTCCATCTGTTAGCACAGGAAATTCATCTTTATGCGCAACGATGGGAATGGACAATTCCTTTTGTAATTGCTCTGCAGCGAGTATATGGTCAAAATGTCCGTGAGTCAGCAAAATACTTTTAATATCAAGCTCATTTTCGTCTATGAACCTAATAAGCCTTGTAAAATCTCCGCCTGGGTCGATAATAACCCCTTCAAGAGTTTTTTCATTATAATAAAAATAAGTGTTCTCCTGAATGGGTTTAATGAGGAATGTTGCTATTTTCATTCATATACTCCTAACTTTTATATTAAAGATTATCAAGTCAGTGTTTTTAATGTATTTTTATGTCGTTGCCCTTTCAATGTCATGCACGCCTTGCAGGTTTAATATGCGAGTTCTTACTCTGTCCAGCTGGCCTCTGTTGGAAATTAAAAGCCCAATGTCAAAAATTGCTTCCCCATTTGAAGTTCTTGCGTTAAGCTGCTTAACAGGGGTTTTCTCTTCTGATAATATTCTTGAAATATCTGTAAGTAAATCCATTCTGTCATCACTAATAACTTTAATAGCTGCTTGATAAGTTACAGAATCGCTTGTTTTATCAGGAAGCTGCCATTCCGCATCCAAAAGACGCTGCCTTGTAATTTCGTCCATGTGTATAATGTTTACACAATCCGTCCTGTGTATGGAAACCCCTCTGCCCCTTGTAATAAAACCGATAATTTCGTCCCCAGGGACAGGGCTGCAGCATTGTGAAAACCTAACGTCAATATCGCCTACGCCTTTAACAATTATGCCGCTTTTCTTTTTCCTATTTCTTTCAAAAATAACTGCCTGTTCGCCGTTTTCTAAAATAATTGTGGGTTGATTTTTAGCGGCTTCTTTTTCAAAATCTTCTTGCAGGCGGTTAAGTACTTGCCCTTCTTTAATTCCGCCGTGCCCTATTGCGGCGCAAAGTGCGTTCCAGTCTTGAAAGCTGAATTTATTAATAACAACTTGCTTACGGTCATTTGAAAGAAGCTCAGATAAGTTTACACTTTTCTTCTTAGCTTCTCTTTCCAGCAGTTCCTTGCCTCTTACAATGTTTTCTTCTTTGTTTTCTTTTTTAAACCATTGGTTAATTTTATTTCTTGCCTGGCTTGTTTTAACAATAGAAAGCCAATCCCTGCTTGGCCCTTTTGAATTGTTGCTGGTTATAACTTCAACTCTGTCTCCAGAGGATAATTTATAATCAAAAGTTACAATTTTGCCGTTTACTCTTGCGCCAATCATTTTATTTCCAATAGCCGAATGAATGGCGTAAGCAAAATCAATAGGAATAGAGCCTTGTGTAAGGCTTATTATTTCCCCTTTTGGCGTAAAGCAGTAAACATGGTCTGTAAAAACATCCAAATCCACTTTTAATGCCTTTAAAAATTCCTTATTATCGGACAATTCCCTTTGCCAATCCAAAATTTGCCTTAACCACGCAAGCTTTTCCTCTTCGCTGCTGGTTTTTGAGTTTCCGTCTCTGCCTTCTTTGTATTTCCAATGAGCGGCGATACCGAATTCTGCCGTTCTGTGCATTTCCCAAGTTCTAAGCTGAATTTCCACCGGCTCGCCTTCCGGGCCCATAATAACCGTATGAAGAGACTGATACCTATTTGGTTTTGGCATAGCAATATAATCCTTAAATCTGCCTGGCATAGGAGTATACATTTCGTGAACAATGCCAAGTGCCTCATAGCAATAGCGTACATCACTTAAAACAATTCTCACAGCAAAAAGGTCAAAAATCTGGTCAAGAGTTTTGTCCTGACTTATCATTTTTTTATATATGCTGAAAAAATGCTTAGGTCTGCCGTCAACAGTCGCTTGTATTGAAGACTGTTCAAGCCTATCTGCAATTTGTTTAGCAACCTGCTGAATATAATCAATTCTTTCAGATTGCTTTCTGCTAATTTTTTCAGACAAATCATAATATGCATTTTTATTTAAATATCTGAAAGATAAATCTTCAAGCTCGTTTTTAAGCTTTGATATACCAAGCCTATGGGCAAGAGGACAGTAAATATCAAGAGTTTCCTGAGCTTTCTCTTTTTGTTTTTCCTCGCTCATAAACTTAAGGGTTCTCATATTATGAAGCCTGTCGGCTATTTTTATTAAAATAACTCTAATGTCTTTAGCCATTGCCAAAAACATTTTCCTATAATTTTCAGCTTGGAGTTCTTCCCTTAAATTTTTGTCTTTTGGTTTATCCTGTTCCGTTTCGGTTTTTTCCGGCGATTCTTCCGTTATTGAGGTTTTAAATTTAATTTCAATTTCATCAAGCTTTGTTACGCCGTCAACAAGATCAGCTACCTCCACTCCAAACATTTCTTTAATGTCGTCGTAGCTATACACCGTATCCTCAATAACATCATGCAAAATACCTGCTATAATAGATTCAAGGTCAAGCTCCAAATCCGCCAATATATATGCTACACTGACAGGGTGAACGATATACGGCTCTCCGGATTTTCTAAGCTGTGTGCCGTGAGCTTTTGAAGCAACTTCAAATGCCTTGTTAACCATCGAAACGTTTTTAGACGGATGATATTCGCTTATTCTCTTTATTAGTTTATCAAATACTTCCAAGTGCTCCATACCGTTCACCCCTTTCTATTTCTAAATTTTCATCTCGCATATAAGCTTACCTTGTACACAAAGTGTTAAAAACTTCAACTAAATAACACCATGTTCTTTCAACCGACGTAAGAATAATATGTTCGTCCGGCGAATGCACCATAAAAGTGTCTGGTCCAATTGAAATTGCGTCTAAATCTTCTATTTTTGAACCAAAAAGACCACATTCAAGCCCTGCATGAAGAATGTTTATTTTTGGCTCAACGTTATAAAGCTCTTTATAAACATCTGTAAAAATATTCCGTAATTCTGAATCTTCCTTGTATTCCCAAGATGGGTAATTGCCGCTTGTTTTTATTGTTGCCCCAATGGCATCTGCAAAAGCCTCTACTTGCTCTAAAACCATATATTTTCTTGAAATAACAGAGCTTCTTATTAAGCATTTAATACTAAAAGTATCTTTATCCGTCCGCACAACTCCTATATTTGCCGATGTTTCCACAAGACCAGAAATATCAAGGCTCATAGCCTGAATACCGTTAGGAATAAGAAGCAGCGAAGAAATTGCTTTATCAGTTGTTGTTTTATCAAAAGCTTTTGTTATAGTCGTAACTTTTTCTATTTGAACGTTTACGTCGCTTTCGCTAACTCTAAACTCTTTTTTAAAATTCTCTGCACATTGTAATACATTTTGAATGATTTCGTCAAGTTTTTCAGCACCAAAAGAAACAACGCAATAACTATCACGTGGAATAACGTTATCTAACGACCCACCATTAAATTCATTAATTCGTATATCGGAAATTTTTTTAATACTCTGGAGTATTCTTGCTAAAATTCTGTTGGCGTTTGCTCTTTCTAAAATAATGTCTACGCCGGAATGCCCGCCTATAAGCCCGGACACTTTAATTCTATATGAAACATGGCTTTCCGGTAATTCCTCATAAGTTATAGGGAAAGAAACTTCCGCTCTAATTCCCCCGGCGCAGCCGCAGCAGAATATGCCTTCTTCCTCAGAATCAAGGTTTATTAATCTTTTTCCTTTAATTTGAGAAGCATCAAAAGCTTCCGCCCCTTGCATTCCCGTTTCTTCTCCTGTTGTAAAAATAACTTCAAGAGGAGGGTGCTTTAAATCTTTAGAGTCCAAAACAGCCATTGCATATGCTACGCCTATGCCGTTGTCTGCCCCAAGAGTTGTTCCTTCTGCCATAAGCATATCTCCACGGACTTTAACTTTTATTGGGTCTTTAAAAAAGTCGTGTTCAATGTCTGCATCTTTTTCGCAAACCATATCAATATGAGCCTGCATAATAACAGGTTTGGAATCAACCGCCCCATCTTTTTTTATTAAGACATTATATGCTTCATCTTGCGTAACAGATAAATTTCTTTCTTTAGCAAATTGAACTAAATAATCGCTTAATTGCTTTTCGTTTCCGGAACCATGGGGTATTTTACAAATTTCACAAAAAAAATCAAGTACTTTTTGAGATTTATAACCTCTGAAATCTAGTGTCTTCACAGAAAACCCTCCTGCTAAAATTATTATAATGTACGCCATTCTCAATATTTTAGTCAATTCTAGCATATATAAATTAAATTTACAAGTTCTGAAAACAAAAAGAACCAGATATAAAGAAAAGATTCTTTAACCTAGTTCTTTACTGCCAATTTTAGACTTGTTATTTCTGCTATACTTATTCATATTTGTGTTTAAATGATAAAGCAAATAAACATCCTATGATAGAAAATATATATGAATAAATAGAAACAAAATTAAGATAATGAATTGAAATAATTCCAATTTTATTTATAATTATATAACCTACAAATATCAGCAAAATAAAACCAACAGTAACTTTAAAAACATTGCTAATAATCTTTGGTAAATTTATTTTTAAATATATCATTACAACAGTAGTTATATATGCTGAAAGAAAAAAATAAAAACTAGGAATAGAAATATATTCATATATTTTATCAAGTATTAAAGTAAGTGGTGTAAACCTCATATTGTATGAATTTACCTGATAATGTCTAATAAACAATAAACTTATTACAGAAATTAAAATATAAATATTACTATAAATGAACACTTTAATTTTCATACTGCATACTCTTTTCTTTCAGCATTGAATTTACAACAATTTACAGGTATACTCCTTAACCACATAAAATAGCACTGCCTTGCGGCGAATTTTACTTGTGGACTACGTCATCAACTTCTTGTGTGCCGCTAGCACACGGCGTCGTCTCTTCCTTGCCACAAGCAAAATTTGCTCGCAACTCAGTACCATTTTATATGATTAAGGAGTATAACAATATAATAACTATTATTTATATTACCATTTATAATAAATGTCAAGTATTTCCATAACATAATTTTTAATATAATATTTAATACAGTTTTAATACAAAAACCGAACAATTTCTTCATTAGGAATGTGGGGCTGCAGCGCCCTGTTTATGGCGCTTGCAATCATCCCTGAAAGCCTTTCTATGGTTTGGTCAACTTCTTTTGGCGTTACAAACATGTTGCCTTTATAAGGGTCTAAAACCTGCATAATTAAACCGTACTTTTCTTCGCTTTCCAAATGTTTCAGCATGTCGTAAAATTCAGAGCCAACTTCTGTCTCTTTTATTATTGCATCTAACATTTTATCTAGCGTATCGTTAACTAAAGTCGCCGCATCAACAACTGTTGGCACACCTATTGCAATAACTTTAGCTCCAATTGTCTCTTCGTTAATTGCCATTCGTTTGTTACCCATGCCAGCCCCGGGGCTAACTCCCGTGTCACACATTTGAATTGTCGCATTTATACGGCTTGTTTGCCTTGCGGCAAGCGCGTCGATTGCTATAACTAAATCCGGCTTTACCCTTTGGCAAATTCCTTTAATGATTTCGGCAGTTTCTATGCCTGTAATCCCCATAACCCCCGGAGAAACGGCACAAACGGAGCGTACATGCCCCTCCATTTCCAAAGGCACTCCCCCACTTTTCGTAATATGCCTTGTTACTAAAACCTTGCTTACAACTTTTGGTCCTAAAGCATCCGGAGTTACGTTCCAGTTACCTAGCCCCACAATTAAAACTACACTATCTTCATTTAAATCTATAAGCGTTTTTATTTTATTTGCCAATATTTTACTTATTTCCTCATGTGTTTCCATTTCGTTAAGCTTCATTGCTTCGGATTCTATTGTAAAGTAGCTTCCAACAGGCTTATTCATTTGCTTTGCACCGGCTTCGTTAACAACGTCCACCCTTGTGACGTATATCTCAAACTCCCCGTTTTTTTCGTATGTTACAGCAATGCCCTCAATTTCTGAATCCTCTTTATCAATCATTTCTCTTGCCTCAATGGCTAAGTCCGTGTAAATATTAATTTTTTCGCTCATAAACCCTCCTAAATATTATAAAGTATATTTACCGATATTCTTTACACTCTTATTTAAAATAAACCTTGACTTTGGCATGTTTTTGAGTTAAAATACAAAAATATTGCAAAAAGCACTAACGGAGGTGAATTAATTGGCTAACATTAAATCTGCAAAAAAGAGAATTAAAGTTATCGCTAAAAAAACATTGCGAAATAAAATGATTAAATCAACAACTAAAACTGCAATTAAAAAAGTTGTTTTAGCTGTTGCAGCTTCTAACAAAGATGAAGCTCAAAAAGCATTAAGTTCCGCATTTAAAACAATTGACAAAGCGGCTTCTAAAGGCGTTTACCATAAAAACAACGCTTCAAGAAAAAAATCCAGACTTGCAAAACTTGTTAATAAATCCTTGGCATAATTTTAAAAAGATTGAACCAACGCTTTGACAAGCTTTAGTTCAATCTTTTTTATTTTCATGAATATATTATCTATTTTTTACCAATAATATATAAAAATAGTAAAAATATAAATAAAATTCAACTTTATTTTGCCTTTTTTAAAGTTTTATGCTACAATATGACAAAATATGTGTTTGAAAGGAGTGAGTACTTTGTATAGTATAGGCGATAAGGTTGTTTACCCCTTATATGGCGCTGGCGTAATTGAAAAGTTAGAGCAGTTGGAAGTAGACGGAAAAATGCAGGTCTATTATGTTATGTTAATTCCAACAGGAAATCTTAAAATAAAAATTTCTGCCGGAAAAGCGGACAATATGGGCATTAGAGAAGTTTATGACAAAGAAAGAGTTTTAGACATTATAAAAAATGTTATTAATGAGCCTATAGAAATGTCTGAAAACTGGAATCAAAGATATAAGGAAAACCTTGAAAAAATTAAAACAGGCAATCTGTCTGAAGTTGCCGTAGTATTTCGCAATCTGCTTTACCGTGAACGTGAAAAAGGGCTTTCATCCGCAGAAAAGAAAATGCTTACAACAGCAAAGCAAATTGTTGTCTCCGAAATTATTTTAACTCAAAACCTCGAAAAAATGGCCGCAGAGGAAATGCTGTTTTCCATCGTATGCTGACTAACCCCCAGTTTAACCAGGGGTTTTTTTAATGCCTACTGTTTATATATAAATATAAAAACTGAGTTCCGTGAGACTGAGAATCGTTCATCATTTCTAAAAATGAGTCCGCAAATTCAGTATCTTTTAAATATACGAAAAGCTTTCTGAAAAAGTCTGCTTGCTCTAAAGAAATAAACATTAATCTTTCATAATGAAAAATTAGCTTTTCTTCGGTCAATTGCTGTAACGGCTGTTCTTCCCCCAAATTCTCAACAATTTCGCCAAGAAGCAGCAAATGCTTCTTTTTATCAAGCCTTATTTGTCTTAAAACCTCAAAATCGCTTTTGCATTTAGCAGTTTTCATTAGCTCGTCCATATAGTTAATTTGATTATGGCAATCAGAAATTGCACATTTAACTAAATCTAAGTATATTTTTTCCACATAATCCCCTCCAAATATATTTATATGCTTATCCTTCTTTTTCCAGTATAAATTTTTCCATATTTAACAAAATATATAAAAATAATTATTCTGGTGAAGCTTATGAAATATTTAACCCTAATTTCAATACTTATTTTAATGACGTTTACTGTTCAAGCATATGCCTATAGCTTAGAAGAAATCCCTCTTAATGAGTATTTACCTCAGGAGTTTTTCCGTTCGGATGCAGAGACACTTTTTTCTCTTGCAAACAACGAAAGAATAGAAAACGGTCTTTCTCCATATAAATGGGACGAAAAACTTAACGAAGCGGCTCAGCTTAAAGCAGATGACATGGCGAAAAACAATTATTTGTCCCATTATTCTGAAAGCTACGGAACACCATTTAAAATGCTAAAGGAGCAAGACATTCGCTTTATGCTTGCATCAGAAAACATTGGGATTAATACTACAATTACATCAGCTCATTCCGCTTTTTTAGACAATGCTTTTAACAGGTTTAATATTTTAAATAAGTCTTACACAAAAATGGGCGTAGGCATTGCAAACTCTCAAGAATATGGTAAAATAGTTGTAGAAATTTTTATTCGGGAGAGTTAGAGATGGAAATAACAACAGACTATACCAAGCAAGCTCAAACGGAAAAAGCCGCCCCACCATTAGAACAAACCCAATCCCAGACGGAAAAACAGCCCCAACAGATAAAGCTTTCCCCCGGCGATACTGTTAAAGGGGAAATATTAGACATTAAGCAAGCGGAAGTAACAGTTAGGCTTGATTCCGGCGAAGTTATTACAGGCAGACTGTCTTCGCCTATAGATGCAAAAATTGGTCAGTTTCAAATTTTTAAGGCACTTTTTGATGAAAACGGTACACTTGCTCTTGAAATGAAAGAGATTCCCCAGGCACTTGTTCAAAAAGGCGTAATTACCGAGGCATTATTATCTTTTAACTTAAAACCCACTGAAAACAATTTGAAGCTTTCTGAAATTTTAATAAACAACCAAATCCCCTTTTCTAAAGAGTCTATTCAAAAGCTTAATCAAGCTTTAAAACTTATGGGCGGGGAATTTTCTCCAGA
Source organism: uncultured Eubacteriales bacterium (assembly GCA_964545475.1). Taxonomy (GTDB): domain Bacteria; phylum Bacillota; class Clostridia; order Lachnospirales; family JAISER01; genus CAZJGG01. The sequence goes on from CAZJGG010000039.1 coordinate 25,557, forward strand.
AAACATAAAAAAAGCACTGTATCTATTGGAAAATAACATAAATATAACACCTAAAAACGTTCAGACCCTTTCAGGCTTTACAGAGGGGCAAATTAAGCTTTCTTCCCAGCTTGCAAACTTGGTTAACGAGCTCAGCACTCTTCCAGAAACGGAGACAGTTAATCTTATTAAAAATATATTAATAAACGGCGAAGCCGCTTTGCCTGACGGCGAAATAATTAAAAACGCTATGGCTAAGTTTGAAAACCTTCCGGCAAACAGCTCTTCTTTACAAAATACCATCGCTTTCGCTTTTGAAAGCGCCCCTCTAACTTTAAAGGGCTTTCAAAAGCTTGCCGGTGAACTGATTAAAAAATATCCCGAACAAAAAACTTTTGTTGAATCTCTACTTCAGACTAAACAAGAATTTGCCGATAAAATAATTGAACAGAGACCTCAATTATTACATAATATAAATGAAATTACGGCAAAAACAAGCAATCCACCCCCGGAAGCCTTTTCAAAAATCTTTGAAAACCTCCGTGAAGATGCAGGGGCAAAAAGCCAAATTAAATTTATATATGATATACTTGGCATTGATAAACCAGAAAAAACCGATGCAAAAACTTTGCTTCAAAAGCTTGCTTTTAGGCTTGAAAATTCAAAAAACCCAAAGGAAATTGATGCTTTTTTAAATGAATTAAATAAAAATATTGAAACATCCAAACAAGTTGTTCAGCGTTCCGAAATGCCTGAAGCCCCTAAACTTCTGGAAAGCATGAGTAAAATAAGTAATAACTTAGAATTTGTAGCAACTTCAAAGCAAAATTTATTTGCCCAGATTCCTTTGGCAGTTTTAGGCAGAGAAGCAAATGCAGAGCTGTTAGTTTTCCGAGATAAAAACAAAAAAGCCCAAAAAGGCAATAAGGCATCCGCTCTTATTGCTCTTGACACCTTGAATTTAGGTCGGTTTGAGGTTTATGTGCAAAAAGACTCAAACAGCGTTATTTGCCAGTTCCGCCTTGAAAATGAAGGTGTGGAAAAACTGGTTCGTGAAAATATCGGCAAGCTTCAAGAGCTTTTAGAGCAAAAGAATTATACATTATCAAACTATTGCTGTAATAAGCTTACAGAACCTTTTAACCTTATGGAAAAAGAGCCGGACAGCAGTAAACAGGAAGCAAATTTGCTTACAGGAAGAATTAGCCTTGATATAAGAGCTTAAAAAAGGAGGATCTTTAATGGCACGAAATAATACAGGAAATGAAAAGCAACGTACCTTTGTTATTATATTAATTATTATATCATTATTAGTCATTGTGTTGGCAGTTGTTTTTCCTATGATGAACAGATCAAATGAAACTATTTTAGTAGATATACCCGTTGTTTCAACTTCTGTTGTTTCACAAACCACAGGGGAAACCCACAACATTCAAGCTCACATTTCACTTGATGTAACGTCAAACAAAAAAATCAGCAAAAGCACTCTACAATCAATAATTACAAATGCTATAAGCACTTTGGATTATGATAAACTTCATTCCGAAAACGCTGACAGATATTTAAAAACGCAAATAACCGCAAGCATTTCAGAATATATTGGCGAGAAAGACTTACACGGAGTTTATATTACAGATTTTCACAGCGGTGACCTTGTTGTTCCAAGAGAAAATAATAGCAGTCAATCTGAAATTATTAAAGGTTTGTTTGATAAAGTTGAGTAGAATACAAAAAGCTCATCAGATTTTTTTGTCTGATGAGCTTTCTGTATTTTCAATGAATTTTTATTATTTATAAGCCTTAAAGCGTTTTAACCGCAGTGCATTTGTAAGCACTGAAACACTGGAAAGGCTCATTGCCGCCGCTGCAAAAACCGGGTTTAGAAGTGGCCCTCCCATAACATACAATAACCCTGCGGCAATTGGTATGCCGGCAACATTATAACCAAATGCCCAAAACAGGTTTTGTTTAATATTGCGAATCGTACTTTTTGAAAGCCTTATCGCTGTTGCTACGTCCATTAAGTCACTATGCATTAAAACAATGTCGGCGCTTTCCATTGCAACATCTGTGCCGCTTCCGATAGCTATACCTATGTCGGCTTGGGCAAGCGCAGGCGCATCATTAATTCCATCCCCAACCATTGCAACCTTTTTACCCTCGGCTTGCAGCTTTTTAACTTCACTTGCCTTATCTTGGGGTAAAACCTCGGATAACACTCGGTTTATGCCTACTTGTTTGGCAATTGCTTCGGCGGTGCGCTTGTTGTCTCCTGTTATCATAGCAACCTCTATGCCCATTTCAGTTAACCTTTTTATAGCTTTTGCGCTGCTTTCTTTAACAACATCAGCAACTGCCACTATTCCTGCAATTTTTCCGTCAACAGCAATATACATAGGTGTTTTGCCCTCGCCGGCCATGCGGTCTGCCTCGGCTTCCAAGCCCTCAATGGAAATCCCCTGCTCGTTCATCAGTTTAATATTTCCAGCAAAAAGGTTTAAGCCATCAACGGAAACTTTAATTCCACGCCCTGTTTGGGCTTCAAAACCTGTTACAGGCAGTAATTGCAGATTTTCTTTTTCCGCTTTTCTTACAATTGCTTCTCCCAGCGGATGTTCGCTTCCCTTTTCAGCTGATGCCGCAAGGACTAATAGCCTATTTTGTTCTATACCGTTTGCTGTTACAATGTCTGTTACCTCCGGCTTTCCTTCGGTAATCGTCCCTGTTTTATCAAAAACAATTGTATGGATTTTATGGGCTGTTTCCAAGGCTTCTCCGCCTTTAATTAAAATCCCGTTTTCTGCTCCTTTTCCCGTACCAACCATAATTGCCGTAGGCGTCGCAAGACCTAAAGCGCATGGGCAAGCAATTACAAGTACAGAAATGAAAATAGTAAGAGCAAACACAAAGTCCTGACCGGCAAGCATCCACCCCAAAAACGCAATAACAGCTATACCAAATACAATCGGTACAAAATAACCGGAAACAATGTCTGCCATTTTTGCAATAGGTGCTTTGGAGCTTTGGGCGTCTTCCACTAGCTTAATTATTTGAGCAAGCGCCGTATTTGCGCCAACCTTTGTTGCCCGGAACTGTATCAAGCCATTTTTATTTATACTTGCGGCGTACACTTTGTCTCCGGGTTTTTTATCTACAGGCATACTTTCTCCTGTGAGCATGGCTTCATCTATTGCAGTTGTACCTTCTACCACAACGCCGTCTACCGGTATTTTTCCGCCGGGCTTAACTAAAATAATGTCGTCAACCATTACTTCATCAATTGGCGTTTCAATTTCTACGCCGTTTTTAATAACAATAGCCGTTTTTGGCGCAAGCCCCATTAATTTTTTAATGGCTTCCCCTGTTTTGCCTTTAGAAACCGCTTCCAGTGATTTACCTAAGAGAATAAGGGTAATAATAACTCCTGCAGTTTCAAAATATAGGCTTTCGGCAAACATAGAATGCCCTTGATTAATTTGGTAAGTTGCGTATAAGCTGTAAAGCACCGCCGCCGAAGTACCTATGGCTATTAAGCTATCCATATTAGGAGAGCGCAGCCACAATGCACGGTAGCCAACATAGTAAAATCGCCACCCTGCAATAAGCACCGGCAATACTAAAGCAATTTGAGTAAATGCAAAATTAAGAGGATGTTTCATGTGATTAATAATTTCCGGCATAGGAAGTTTAACGCCGGGAATCATATGCCCCATGGCAATATATAATAAGGGCAAAGTAAAAATAGCTGAAATTATAAACTTCGTCCAAAGTATTTTAATTTCTTTTTGCTTTCGTAGTTTATCTTCATCTACATTGCTTTTTTCAACCTCTTCCCATTTGTATCCGGCCTTTTCCACAGCCTGTCGCACAGCGGCCATATTTGTTTTACTGCCGTCTATATCGCAAGAAAGCCTTTCTGTAGCAACGTTAACAGATACGCTTTTAACGCCGTCAATTTTACCTACAACTTTTTCAATTCTTGATGCACATGCGGCACATGTCATGCCAATAATTTTTAGTGTTTTTGTATCGTTTGAAACTTGCTGCTGGGCTTTATAACCTGCCTTTTCCACAGCTTTTATTATAGTTTCAACAGCTATTTTGCTTTCGTCGGCATCAACTGTCATTTTTTCAGTGGCAAGGTTGACTGAAACTGATGTTATGCCGTCTATTTTGCCAAGCACCCTTTCAATCCGTGCAGAGCAAGCGGCACATGTCATACCACTTATTTTAAATATTTCATGCATGTAAAATGCCCTCCTGTATGTTAATTTCCAACTCCGCAGCAACCACCGGAGCT
>CAZJGG010000040.1:0-29346 GCA_964545475.1 uncultured Eubacteriales bacterium
ACTCTCAAATTGGAGTTATAGTTAATAAAAATGAAAAGGCAATTGATAACGCTTTACAGCGAGTAAGAAGAAAAGTTGAAAAAATACTGGATAGCAAAAACTTGACATCAAATACTGTATATGATAGAATATAATGGCTTTTATGACAGTTGCTCTCGTAGCTCAGTAGGTAGAGCGCATCCTTGGTAAGGATGAGGTCAGCGGTTCAAATCCGCCCGAGAGCTTAAGTTTGGCTTGTGCGAAAAACATATAAATGAATAGGGGATAACGGCGTGAAATGGTTTAGTAATCTTAAGATTAAGTATAAACTTGCTGTAAGTTTTTGTTCGGTTATTGCTCTTGTTTTGGTTTTAGTTTTAATCTCGCTCATGACTTTACTTAACATGCAAAGAGATTATAGGTCTGTAATAGATTTTACAATGGCTAGATATTCTAGTATGATTCAGACTGAATCTAATATTATTAATTTGCGGCGAGTTGTGACTACAATTGGATTGCATACCGGCGACAGTAATAAAATTAGCGAGTTAAAGCAACAGTTTGAAAGCGCATATTCAAATTGCATTAATGATATTAATGTTTATATTGATTTAGTAAAAAACGACTACCAGTTGTCCGAAGAGGACAAAACATCCCGCCTTTCCGTAATATACGAATTAAACAAGGCTTTAGAAAAATACAAGTCAGAAGTTGGTAATGCTGTAATTAACAACTCATACAATAACGACATTAATAGCGTTATCAATTCAATAGATATCGGTTCAGATACAATTAATACCCTCATGAATTACGTTAACAGCTTAAAAACTGCTGCTACTGATTTAGCTAATAAAACTAAAGAAGAGCAAACAAAAAATATTCAGAATTCAATTTTTGCTTTATCAGTAATATCAATAATAATTATTCTTATATCTATTTTACTTGCGACGGTAGTATCTAATGCAATTTCAAAACCTATAAATAGATTAGTGAAGATTGCTAAAGATGTTACAGAGGGCAGGTTAAACGTTAATATCGAAAAAACAACTAAAGATGAATTAGGTATTCTTACAAAAAGCTTTTATGATGTTATTAATATTGTTAATTCAATGCTTATGGATATTAATGAAATGTATAACAAACATGAAGAAGGCGAATTAAGTTTTAGAATAGATACAACTCATTACGTCGGCTCTTATGAACATGTTGCAGATGGCATTAACAATATGGTTGTGTCATATATTGATATGCTTGAAGACATATTTAAAGTTCTTAAAGCGTTTGCAAACGGTGATTTAACTGTAACACTTAAGGCTTATAAAGGTGAAAAGGCTATTGCAAATGAACAAGTTGCTCAATTTAGAGATTCTATTTTGGAAATTGTAAATGATATTGGAGATATTGCAAAAGCTGGTGCGGAAGGGAAACTTGCAACACGCGCTGATATTGAAAAATATAAGGGCTCATGGAAAAGTATTCTTATTGGCTTAAATGAAGTTCTTGATAGCGTTATAAAGCCTATTACAGAAGCGCAAATCGTTTTGGTTGAAATGGCTAAAGGTAATTTAAAAACAAGAGTTACCGGAGAATATAAAGGTGATTTTGCTATTATTAAAGATTCTTTAAATTATACTCTAGAGACTGTTGACGGTTATATTGAGGAAATTAATAAAGAGTTGGACTTAATGTCAAAAGGTAACTTGACAGAAAAAATAGGCAGAGAATATGTTGGGCAGTTTAATACTATTAAAGATTCTATTAATAAAATAAATAGTTCACTTTCAAAGACTATGATTGAAATTATGGCTTCTTCCGAACAAGTTTTGGCGGGAGCAAAGCAAATATCTGAAAGCGCTATGGCTCTTGCGGACGGTACAAACGAACAAGCCGCTTCTATAGAGCAATTAACAGCTACAGTTGACACCATAAACGAGCAGACTAAGATAACTGCTCAAAATGCTTCAAACGCTAATGATTTGTCTGAAAAATCAACAATGAACGCAGAAGTGGGTAACGAAGAGATGAAGAAAATGCTTGATGCTATGATAGGCATTAAAGAATCTTCGGACAATATTTCTAAAATTATTAAAACCATTGAAGATATTGCATTCCAAACTAATTTGCTTGCGTTAAATGCCGCAGTTGAAGCGGCTCGGGCAGGTCAACACGGAAAAGGCTTTGCAGTAGTTGCTGAAGAGGTAAGAAGCCTTGCTTCCAGAAGCCAAAACGCTGCAAGAGAAACAACAGCTCTTATTGAAGATTCTATAGCTCGGGTTAACGATGGAACACATATTGCCCAAGCGACAGCAACTGCACTTACTACAATTGTTGAAAATGCAAAATCTGTTTCCAACATAGTTGCAAGTATAGCAACATCTTCAAATGAACAAGCTGAGGCAATTTCACAAGTTAATATCGGTCTTTCTCAAATTTCTTCTGTAGTTCAGTCTAATTCTTCTACCTCGGAAGAGTCTGCGGCGGCGGCTCAGGAGCTTAACTCTCAGGCTGAAGTATTAAAAGAAATGGTTTCTTATTTTAAAGTTACTAAATAGAGATATAGAGCTGTCGGTGAAAAATCCGGCAGCTTTTCATTTTTATTTGCAACTTAAAAAACCCCCCGAAAAAGAGGGGGGGATACAGGTTCTAAATCCTATGGGTTAAACTACAGTACTCTTCGCTATTAATTGTGGGTTTTCTATAGATCCTATAATATGCTTCCCGTCGGAAACGACAACTTCTTTATCAAGGATAGCATTTTCTATTACGCAATTGTTGCCTATGAATGAACCTTCCATTATTATGGAATTTCTAATCGTTGAATTCTCTCCAGTATAAACTTTTCTGAATAAAATTGAATTTTGGACTCTTCCGTTTATAATACTTCCACTGCCAACTAGGCAATTAGAGGGAACTGCGCCGAAATTGTATTTCGCTGGTGGCTCGTCCTTTGGTTTTGTTTCGATGTAAGGGTATTGGCATGTAAATATGTCGCGAACGTCACGTTTTAAAAAGTCCATGTTTGCGTTATAGTAAGCCTGTATTGAATTTATGGCTTTCCAATATCCGTCAAAACGATAGCCTAAAATTTTAATTTTACGTCTGTATCTAATGAAAATATCTTTAACCAAATCATAACGACCTTCCGGAATAATTGTTTCCAAAAGCTTTATAAGAAGGGTTCTAGATATTATATAAATACCTGTAGATACAAAACTTGAAAGAGGATCTAATGGTTTTTCTTCAAAGTCTATAATTTGTTCGTTTTCGTCTAACGTCAGGACGCCGTAGTCACTTAAACTTTCGTTGTTAAGTTCTTTATATACAATTGTTACGTCGGCTCCGGTATCAACATGCCTTTGAATGAGATCATTAAAATCCATTTTGAAAATTATATCACCAGATGTAATTATAACGTAGGGTTCATTGCTCCTCTTTAAAAACGGTATGTTTTGATAAATTGATTCCGCTGTTCCCCGTGGCCATGAATTTTCTCCTGAAAGGTAAGGGGAAAATATAAAAAGCCCACCTTGTTTACGTCCTAAGTCCCACCATTTTGCCGAAGAAAGATGATCGTGTAGAGAACGTGAATTATATTGGGTTAAAACAGCAACTTTGCCTACACCTGAATTTGCTAAATTGCTTAAGGAAAAGTCAAGGCATCTGTAACAACTTCCGATTGGTACAGCGGCTGCCGCTCTTTTTTGGGTTAAAACACCAAGTTTTTCATTGTGCCCGCCTGCCAAAATTATGCCGATTGCTCTCATAATACCACCTCATCTTCTAACATTAATGTGCCGCCGCTTTGAAGCTTGGAATCAACATAGTCTGATATTTGAGTTTTGCCGTAAATTACGCAGTTTTTACCTATTAATACGTTATCGGGTATAACAGTTTTTTCTCCTATAACGGTTATGCCGCAATTATATATGCTAGGTTTTAATTCGTTAACAATGTCCTCACCAGTTCCTAAAAATACATTTTTGCCAATAACAGATTCTTCGTCTATAATGCATCTTTCTATAACTGTGTTTGCTCCAATGATACAGTTGGACATAATTATTGAGTCTCTTACTATTGCACCTTCATCAATAACAACGTTTGGACCTAAAACGGAATCAATAACAGTTCCGTATACTTCGCAGCCCTCTGATAATAGGCTTGTTTTAATGTCTGACGTTTCAGAGGTGTAAATAGGGGGCTGGTGGTCAGCATCGGTGTATATTTTCCAAAAATCTTCGTATAAATTGAAATCAGGTAAAGTCCTAATAAGCCCCATATTTGCGTGCCAATAGGATTCAATTGTTCCTACATCTTTCCAGTAATCTTTAAAACGGTAAGCATACATAGTCATGTTTTCGTTAAGCATAGCCGGAATAATATGTTTGCCGAAATCACTGTCTTCATGTAAGGAATTATCTTTAATTAGCATTGATTTGAGCTTATCCCATGAAAAAATGTAAATACCCATTGAAGCTAAGTTACTTTTAGGCTCTTTTGGTTTTTCTTCAAATTCGTAAATTTTGTCGTTTTCTTCAACGTTCATAATACCAAACCTAGAAGCCTCTTCAAAAGGAACTTCCAATACAGCTATAGTTGCATCGCATTTATTTTTTTTATGAAAATCTAGCATTTTTGAATAGTCCATTTTGTAAATGTGGTCACCTGAAAGAATAAGCACATATTCCGGATTAAACATATTTACAAAAGGTATGTTCTGATATATGGCATTTGCAGTTCCGGAATACCATGCGCCTTGGTCGCCGTCTTTAACGTGGGGTGCAAGACTTGTTACACCACCGTTTTTACGGTCTAAGTCCCATGGTATGCCTATGCCTATATGCTTGTTTAAAACTAAAGGTTGGTATTGTGTTAAAACACCAACTGTATCTACCCCCGAATTGATGCAATTACTCATTGTAAAGTCAATTATTCTATATTTCCCCCCAAAATAGACGCCCGGTTTTGCTTTGTTTAATGTAAGGACGCCTAAACGGCTGCCTTGACCGCCAGCTAAAAGCATGGCAATCATTTCTTTTTTCCTCATAATGACCCCTCCTGATTTATCGTATCTGAAGCAATTCCGAAAATTGTCAATCTTTAAGTTTACAGCTATAATGTTATTTTCTGAAATCGCTTTTTGTAAATTTATTACTATATAATACACAATTTTTTACAGTTTTACAAGTAAACACTGGACTAAATATTCAACAAGATTTTTAGCAAACAGTTCTTAATTTAATGAGAATTTCCAGTGAATTTTCTTAGAAGAGCTTTTTGCACAAACAAACAGCTTCTATATAAAGCAGGACAGTATTATTTGTATAAATGTGGAAGTAAAGGATTAGCGGTTTAAAGCGTTGATAATAAGTAGTTATTAAAATTAAGGATAAGTTTATAATAAAAAAACTGTGACAGAAAGTTTAAAATGATGTAAAATGTATTATACTCTTTTTAGAAATGAGGAATTATTGTGGATAAAATAAAATTGAATCAATATAAGCATATTCATTTTATAGGCATTGGCGGAATAAGTATGAGCGGGCTTGCAGAAACTCTTCTTGCGAGGGGTTTTAAAATATCCGGTTCTGACAATTCTGAAAGTGATCTTACAAAAATCTTGCAGGGAAAAGGAATTAACATTTACATTGGTCAATACGCCGAAAATATAGAAGATACCGTTGATTTAGTAGTTTATACAGCAGCGATAAAGCCCGAAAACCCAGAACTGTTAGTTTGCCACCAAAGACATATTTTATGTATAGACAGAGCGGACTTAATGGGGCTTTTATTGAAGGATTACAATTACCCTGTTTGTATTGCCGGCTCTCACGGAAAAACAACTACAACTTCAATTGTATCTGATATTTTGCTAACAGCAGGTTGCGAGCCTACAATAAATTTAGGCGGTATTTTACCGTCTATAAACAGCAATTATTATATTGGTAAAACTGATTATTTCGTTGCTGAGGCATGTGAATATTATGACAGCTTTTTAAAATTTTTTCCTTATGTAGGAGTTATTTTAAATGTTGAACCGGATCATTTGGACTATTTTAAAGATTTGGAGCACATCATATGCTCTTTCAAAGAATTTGCTCAAAATATAAAGCCGGACGGAGCTCTTGTTATATATGGAGATACCAACGGATTTAATGAAATTACAGAAGGGCTTAATTGCCGTGTTATTACATACGGCTTGAAAAATTCGGACTTCTATGGAGATAATATTCGTTTTGACAATAATGGTAGAGTTTCATTTGATGTAATTTACAAAGGAGAAAAATTGCTTGAACTAAACACCAAAATTTTAGGGGAGCATAACGTTTTAAATTGTTTAGCGGCGGTTGCAACGGCAACGTACTTAAACATAACACCAGGAAAAATAAAAGAGGCAATAGAAGCTTTTACAGGGGCTGTTCGTCGTTATGAATATAAAGGTAGGATTAACGGGTTTACAATAATAGACGACTACGCCCACCATCCAACGGAAATTGAAGCAACCCTTAAATCTGTAAAAAATACAAACTACAATAAGTTATATGTTGTGTTTCAACCGCATACTTATACAAGGACAAAGCTTTTAAAGCAGGAGCTAATAGATTCATTAACATCCCCAGACGTGGTGGCTCTTGTGGATATATATGCCGCAAGAGAACCTGATTTAGGAGAAATTTCTAGTAAAGACATTGTTGATGAGTTAATAAAACTTGGTAAGGATGCACATTATTTTTCATCCTTTGAAGAGGCCGAAAAATATTTTTTAAAAAATTGTATCCAAAATGATCTGTTGATAACTATGGGGGCGGGAGACGTGTATTTAATAGGAGAAAACATGTTACGCACAGACTTATCCACATTATCCACAGGCTAAAGCTTATTGCATAACTTATTATTGTATTTTTCATAAATTGTATAAGATTGACAGTATATGTATAAAAATGCACTTTGGAAATATAGTGAATTAATAGGCAAAACATTTAAAATGCTCTTGATATTTCAAATATTTGGTAATATTATATAGTATTAATCACGTTTGTTTAGCGAAAATTTATTTATAAATAACGTATTTTATTTGTAATATTATTAAACAGTTATCCACAGCTTTTTGACGACCTGACGATTTTACAATTCAAATTTTATTTGGTATAATATTGGTAAGTCATACTTTTTAAGGTGTGAATTTGCAAATTTGCACCTTAAAAAGTATATAATTGCAGTCTTGTAAAAAAAGCAGGCAAAGCAAAAAGGGGTATAATTATGAATATAAATTTTACCGAAAGCGCTGAACCGTTAGCAACAGCTATACCTAATGTTTTTATAGATGAATATATGGGGGCAGAAAATCCTGTGTTCGTACTTGTATATATTACGTTTTACAGGTATTTTTCGGCTCGTCTGGACGTTTCACTAGAGACGGTCGCTAAAAAACTGCAGCTTTTGGAATCTGACGTATTAAAAGCATTAAATTACTGGAACACAAAAGGGCTTATTTCTTTTTCCGAACAAGAGGACAACATTGAGCTTGCCTTCTTATCGTTAAAATCCTCTGATGTTAAAGAGGAAAAAGAGAAAGATGAAGAGGAAGACAATGTTATTAGGCTTCCGTTTATTGCCGAAACAAGGCCTACATATACCATTGAGGAATTGGAGCTTTACAAAGGCAAAAGCAAAGAAGTGAGAGAGCTTTTCTGTATGGCGGAAAATGTTCTTGGAAAGCTTTTAACTTATAACGATATGAATGTTCTTTTCAGCTTTCACGATTGGTTAAGGCTTCCAATTTCCGTTATTGAAATTATGCTTACATATTGCGCTGAAAATAACCATAGAAGCCTTAGGTATATAGAAAAATGCGCTTTGGACTGGGCTTCAAACAATATTTATACTATTGAAGCAGCAAATACATATATAAAGCAGTTTAATACTGATTATAGAGAAATTTTAAAGGCTTTTGGTCAATCCGGCAGAAGTCCTGTGGCTTCTGAAGTAAAGTTAATGAAAAAATGGCTTAACGAATATGAAATGCCCCTTGAAATTGTATTAGAGGCTTGCGATAGAACGGTTATGAAAACAGGCCAGGGCAAATTTAATTATGCGGATAAAATAATTGCAGGCTGGTTTAGCAACGGGTTAAAGACCTTAGATGCTATAAAGGTATTTGACGAAGCTTATAACGCTGAAAAAGAAAAAGCCAAAGAAAAGGAAAAAGAAAAGCCGGTTAGAAAATCTAAAAAATCTAATTTTTCAAATTTTTCACAAAGAGATTGGGATTTTGAAGAAATAGAAAAAATGGAACAGAAATTTTTAATTGATAGTATTAAGTAGTTACTTAAATTAAGCTTTATTTTACAAAAGGGTTTGATATAATGAGTAGAGCAAGCGCATATAAGCAAATTATGTATGAATATGACGAAAACAGAAGAAACGCCAAAAGGCTTTTGGAAGTGCGTAAACAGGAAACTTATGAAAAATTGCCTGAAATTAATGATATTGATAATGAACTTGTTAGAATTTCTCTTAAGCTTGTTAAAACTGCCGCAAGCGTGGGAGATATGAATGCAGTTGAGGTTAAAAAACTTAAAGAGCGTTCTCAAACGCTTAGAGAACAGAAAAAAAGCATTTTGGTAAAAAACAATTATAGCGCAGAATATTTTAACGACATATACAAATGTGGCATTTGTCAGGATACGGGATATATAGGTACTGCTAAATGCGACTGCTTAAAACAGCGTCTTATTGAAAAATATTACGATATGTCTAACGTGCGTGAAGCAGTTAAAGCAGAAAACTTTGATACCTTTGATTTCAGGCTCTACAGCGATGAGACTATAGAGGGAACTGGTTATTCTCCTAGACAAAGCATTCAAATGATTTATTCCGTTTGCAACCAGTTTGTTAATAACTTTGATAAATCATTTTTAAACCTAATATTTTATGGTGAAACAGGGCTTGGGAAAACCTTTTTATGCAACTGTATTGCTAAGGATTTACTTGAGAGATGCAAACCTGTTCTTTATGTTACAGCACCTCAAATATTTAAAAAAATAGAAGATTACCGTTTTCACCGGGACGAGCTTGAAAACGCTGATGAGCAAATGGACTTTATTTATGAAGTGGACTTGCTTATTGTTGACGACTTAGGCTCTGAGTTTTCTACAATTGTAACCAATACGGCCTTGTTTGATATTATAAACACAAGGCTTATTAATAAAAAACATACTATAATTTCCACAAATCTTTCAATTCAAGAGCTACAAAACACTTATTCGGATCGTATTGTTTCAAGGTTTTTGGGAAATTACAAGCTTCTGCGTTTGGTTGGGGAAGATATTCGCCTTATTAAAAAGCATTCAAAGGCGTTTTCACAATAGAGGTTGATTTAATGGGAAAAATTCTAGTTGTGGCGGAGAAGCCATCTGTGGGTAAAGACATTGCAAAGGTTTTAGGCGCTAATAAAAAGGGCGGCGGATATTTTTTTTCTGATGTTTATATAGTGTCTTGGGCTATAGGGCATTTGGTTACTTTGTGTGATGCTTATGACTATGACCAAAAGTATAAGAGGTGGCACATGGGTATGCTGCCAATAATACCTGGAGAAATAAAACTAAAACCTGTTGAAAGCACAAAAGACCAGCTTAATATATTGTACAAGCTTTTTAATTCCGAAGAAGTAACCTCTATTATATGCGCAACAGATAGTGGCCGCGAGGGTGAGCTTATTTTTCGGTATATATATTCAATAGTAAAATGTAACAAGCCCTTTCAAAGGCTTTGGATTTCAAGCATGACAGACAAAGCCATAAAAGAGGGCTTTGCCAATTTAAAGCCCGGAACTGATTATGATAATTTATATCTATCGGCTAAATGCCGTTCAGAATCGGACTGGCTTGTAGGCATAAACGCCACATGCGCTTATACAATTAAATATGGTACGCTTCTTTCAATAGGGAGGGTACAAACCCCTACACTTGCTATTTTAGTGGAGAGGCAAAAAGAGATAAACGCCTTTGTTCCAATGGAATACTGGGAAGTTAAGGCGGAATTTGACGGATATAAAGGCTTATGGTTTGACCCTTTAACAAAAGAAACAAAAATAACGGATAAAGACAAAGCCAATGAAATAAAAGAGCGTGTGACCGGAAACGAGGGCACTGTTGAAAACATTGAAACAGAGGAAAAAAGGCAAGCTCCAGCCCTCCTTTACGACTTGACAGAGCTACAAAGAGATGCTAACAGGCGGTTTGGGTTTTCTGCCAAAAAAACTTTGGGTCTTGCTCAGGATTTATACGAAAAGCGCAAGCTAATAACATATCCCAGAACAGACAGCCGTTATTTAAGCGATGATATGATTCCAAGGCTTTCAATAATTTTCGATAAGCTTAAACAAACTCAATACGCCGAATATGCAAACTATGTTACTGGGCTTCCAAAGCTTCCTATAACTAAAAGAATTGTTGATAATTCAAAAATTACGGACCATCATGCCATTATACCAACAGAAGCAAACATTAACTTAAAGCCATTAACCCAAGACGAACTTAAAATATATGATTTAGTTGTGCGTAAGTTTTTATCGGTTTTTTATCCACATTATGTGTATAATATTACTAAAATTGTATCTCTTGTTTGCGGAGAAAGGTTTATTACAAAAGGAACAACTATTGTTAATTTAGGGTTTATGGAGCTTTATAAAAACGACAAGCAGGAAAGCAAAAAAGGCGAGGAAGACAATGAAATATTGCCAAGCCTTACTACAGGTGATATAATAAAGCTTATAAAAGCAGATGTTTTGCAGAAAAAAACCACACCTCCAAAAGCTTATACAGAAGCTACGCTTCTTTCAGCAATGGAAAACGCCGGGCGGTTTATTGAGGATGAGGCCTTAAAAGAGGAATTAAAGGATTCTGGTCTTGGAACTCCTGCAACAAGAGCGGCAATTATTGAAAGGATTATACAAGTAAAATATATTGAAAGAAAAGGCAAAACTTTAGTTCCCACGGAAAAGGGAATGGCTCTTATTGAAGTTGTGCCAACGGAAATGAAAACCCCACAGACTACGGGAAAATGGGAAAAAGGATTAACGCAAATTTCAAAAGGCTTAATGAAAGATGAAAGATTTATGGGAAGTATTGTCAGATACGTAAACTTTCTTGTTGAAAGCGCAAAAACTGCGCCGATGAATGTAAGATTTCCTAAAGAAGCTAAAGATAAGCCTAAGCCATAATTTGCAGAAACGGAGATGTACAAATGCTTTTGTCGTGCAGAGACATTGATAAAGCCTTTGGCGAGCGAACAATACTTAATAAAATAAATTTCTTAATTAATGAAAAAGAAAAAGCGGCCATTGTTGGTGTTAACGGCGCAGGCAAAACTACCCTTTTTAAAATAATTACAGGGGAACTGCACCAAGACAGTGGCGAGATAATAGTTAAACAAGGAATTTCTCTTGGTTATATGTCTCAGTTGCCTGTTCTTAACGATGAAAACACGGTTTATCAGGAAATGGAAACGGTGTTTTTGCATGTTATAGAAATGGAAAATAAGCTTAGAGACATGGAAGAAAAAATGGCTCATGCCGCCGGGGACGAGCTTGAAACCCTTATGGAGCAGTACAGCCGCCTTACACACGAATTTGAGCATATTAACGGCTACGAATATAAAAGCAGAATAAGGGGCGTTATTACAGGCCTTGGCTTTTGCGACGAGGACAGCAGCCAACAGGTTGGTACATTTTCCGGAGGGCAAAAAACAAGGCTTTCTCTTGCAAAGCTTTTGCTTACAGAGCCGGATTTACTGCTTTTGGACGAGCCTACAAACCATTTAGACATTGAAGCAATTGAATGGCTTGAAGACTTCCTTAGAAATTATGCAAAAGCCGTACTTATAATATCCCACGACCGTTATTTTATGGATAAAATCGTTACTAAAGTTATTGAAATTGAACATGGAAACGCCGATTGTTATGAGGGCAATTATACAGATTTTGCCGGAAAAAAGGAAGCCCAGAGGGAAATTTTAAGAAAGCATTATGAAAACCAGCAAAAAGAAATAAAAAGGCAAGAGGAGGTTATAAGGGTTTTAAAATCCTATAACCGGGAGAAGTCCGTTAAAAGGGCGGAAAGCAGAGAAAAACAGCTTGATAAAATGGAAAAAATTAAAAAGCCGGATTCTTTGCCGTCATCTATGCGTATTGCACTTTCTCCAAAAAGAGAAAGCGGTAATGATGTTTTAAATATTTCTAAAGTGTCAAAGTTTTTTGACGGCGAAAAGCTTTTTGAAAACATTTCTTTCGAGGTTTTTAAAGGGGATAAAATTGCGCTTATTGGTCCAAACGGCGTTGGTAAAACCACGCTTTTGCGTATTATTATGGATACGGTTAAAGCGGATAGCGGAGAAGTGCGCTTCGGTTCTCATGTTTGCATTGGGTATTATGACCAAGAGCATAAAAATATAAACCCTGCTAAAACACTGTTTGATGAAATTTCAGATTCATTTCCGAAATTATCGGTTTTGGACATTAGAAATGCACTTGCGGCGTTTTTATTTGCCGGAGATGATGTTTTTAAGCAAATTTCTACTCTTTCCGGCGGAGAAAAGGGGCGGGTAGCTCTTGCTAAAATTATGCTTGGAGATGCAAACTTCCTTATTTTGGACGAACCTACAAACCACCTTGACATTAACTCCCAAGGGATTTTGGAGGAAGTATTAAGAAATTACGAAGGAACTATTTTATATATATCCCACGATAGATATTTTATTAACAATACTGCAACTAAAGTAATTGAATTAAGTAAAAATAATGCCTCCCTGTTTTTGGGGGATTATGATTATTATTTGGAAAAAAAGAAAGAGTTTGCCATAAACGAGGAAATAAGGGCAGAAAAAAAGGAATCGGAAGTTAAAGAAAAATGGACAAAGGGCAAAGAAGAAATTCAGAAAAAGAGAAAGATTAAGTCTGTAATAGCCCAAACAGAAAAGGAAATTAAAAAGCAAGAGGAGCGTTTAAAGGAAATTGATGATGCTCTTTTGCTACCGGAAATAAATTCAAACCATGAAGCGTTGACGGAATTGTTTGAAGAAAAGACAGAACTGGAAAATTCGCTTCTTTTATTATATGAAACATGGGAAGAAGCTACAGTGCAAACTGTTGACTAAAATATTATTATTAGAGAGAAGGGGTTTTATGAAGTACGTTGCGGAACCGTTTAAAATTAAAATGGTTGAGCCCATTAAAATGACAACAAGAGAAGAAAGAATTGAAAAACTTAAAGCTGCCGATTATAACATGTTTTCTCTTAAATCCGAAGATGTGTTTATAGACTTGCAGACGGACAGCGGCACAGGCGCAATGAGCCATAACCAATGGGCGGGGGTTATGCTGGGAGACGAGTCATATTCCGGAGGAAACAGTTATTTCAAGCTTTTAGATGTTGCAAAAAACATTTTTGGCTATGAATATATTCAGCCGGTGCATCAAGGGCGTGCGGCAGAAAAAGTTCTTTTCCCAATTTTGCTTGGCAAAGGCAAAGTATCTATTTCAAACATGCATTTTGATACAACTAGAGCACACGTAGAGCTTGCTGGGGGCAAAGCCGTGGACTGCGTATGCGAAGAAGCATTAGATGTTAGCAGCTATCACGACTTTAAGGGCAACATGGATGTTAAAAAGCTTAAAAGCCTAATTAAAGAATACGGTGCTGAAAACGTAGGCTGTATTATTGTGACAATAACAAACAACAGCGCCGGAGGACAGCCTGTTTCTATGGCAAATATTAAAGAAGTTAAAGACATTGCGGATAAACATAACATAAAAGTTGTAATTGATGCTGCTCGTTATGCTGAAAACGCATATTTCATTAAGAAGCGTGAAAAAGGCTACGAAAACAAAACAATTGCAGAGATTGTAAAGGAAACTTTCAGTTATGCCGACTGTTTTACATGTAGTGCAAAAAAAGATGCAATTGTTAATATGGGTGGTCTTATTGGCGTTAAAAACGACGAAGACCTTATTGCAAGAGTTAAAGTAAACACTATTTCTTACGAGGGTTACTTAACATACGGTGGGCTTTCCGGCAGAGATTTGGAAGCTCTTGCGGCTGGGCTTTTAGAAGGCATTGAATATGATTATTTGCATTATCGTATTTCCCAAATTGAATATTTGGGAGAGAGATTAAGGGAATACGGCGTGCCTTTCCAATACCCAGCAGGAGGACATGCAGTGTTTATAGATGCTAAAGAGTTACTGCCTCATATTCCATATTATCAGTTTCCGGCTCATTCCTTAGCGGCGGCTCTTTACATAGAATCGGGAGTGCGTAGCTGCGACATTGGCTCGTTAATGATGGGCAATGACCCGGTAACAGGGGAGCAAATAAAATCTGAATTTGAGTTTACAAGGCTTGCAGTGCCACGACGTGTTTATACCCAGTCCCACTTTGATATGGTGGCAGAAGCCCTTAAAGAAATTAAGAATAACGCAAGCAGCGTAAAAGGTTTTAAAGTCATTTGGGAACCAAAAGTTTTGCGCCATTTTACATGCAAGCTTGCGCCAGTTGAATAGAAATATAAAATTGAATTGTATAATAAAAAGCCGCTAAAACGGCTTTTTATTATTGAATGACCCATAAGAGGCCACGATTAAAGAAGTATTAGTTTCTGTTGTAAATGGTTTTGCTGATTGGGAAACCGAAAATACGTTATACGAGGTTGGTGATAGAAATAAACAACAAGATATCAAAATTCGGTGAGAAATCTTTATACAGATGTCCTTTGTGCCAAAAGGCTATCATTTTTAGACATAACGGAAGTTTTGTGTGTGTGAACGGACATAGTTTTGATGTCTCTTCAAAGGGGTATGTTAATTTTATCCCTCATCAAAAACCGTTATTAGGGTATGATAATGTTTTTTTTGAAAATCGCTCTATTTTTATGCAAAAAGGATTTTACAATCACATAGCAGATGAAATATTACGATATTTGCATATATATGAAAAAATAGGCACTGTAGTTGATTCGGGATGTGGTGAAGGATATTTTTCTCGATTGGTTTCGGACAAAACAAATGCACAAGTGGTAGCATTTGACATTTCAAAGGAAGCAATTAAAATTGCATCACGAGGTGGAAATATGACACAGTGGTTAGTTGCGGATATAGGAAATATACCACTTTTGGACCACAGTTGTGATTGTTTGCTAAATATTTTCACGCCTGCGAAATATGATGAATTTAGACGTATATTGAAAGATGATGGGATTCTTATCAAGGTAGTTCCAAGTAGCAACCACTTAAAGGAATTACGACAATTGATAATGCATCAATTAGCAAACAAAGCTTATTCCAATCAGCAAGTTATTGATTATTTCTCAAACAACTTTTCGCTTATTGAACGCAAGTTAGTCACTAAAAGCTTTGACATAGAGATAATTGAGCTTGAGCAGCTTATAAATATGACTCCGCTCATGTTTGACATCAATACCAAAGAACTGAACTTAGATGGAATTAAGAGTATTACAATTGAGGCAGAAATTCTCATTGGTAAAAACACGCTCTAAAAAGCCATCAAATTTTCATTTGACAGCTTTTAATAATTTAAGCTACTGACGGGACTCAAACCCGTGACCTGCTGATTACGAATCAGCTGCTCTATCGGCTGAGCTACAGTAGCAAATGTTCTTATTATCATATAATACAAATGCATGAAAGTCAAGCGGAAGTAGGTTGTTTTATTGGCAAAAGTGAACAAGAATGGCAAAGAGACTGCTCGTTATTTGTATGTAACCAAGTTTATGTAGTTACGCATAACTCCGTAGTATTCACCTTCTTTAAAGGCTTCATAAATAACAGAATTTTCAAACCAAATGCCAAAGGGCACAAGGAGAAGCCAGATTATTAATGGGGCAATACCGAAAAAGCCGGTAATAAAGAGTAGAGCACCGAAAATAATTAGGGAAATTGCAGTTTTAAAAATAATTTTTAAGCCGGAAATAGCTTTTGATTGGAATAGAATGCCTGATAAAATACCGCTTATTCCGCCGATTAGAAGCATTACTGGGTTTGTGCCACCCCCGGCTACAACGTGCCATAGGCTTTCCACAACGTAGTAAAATGCCCCTGTAATAAACCAAAGAGCAACAATTTGTCTCCATTTTTTCATTAAAATCCCTCTTTCTTTGAGCCTCCTTATGTGTTCATGATTTTGTCTTATGCCACAATGCCGTGGCAGAAGTTCTAAAAGCTGTTTTATTTTTACATAAGGATAGGCAATCTTTATTTTCTATTATAAATACTATGAAAGAGGAAATAATTTATAACTATAAAGTTAAATGCCTATCTTTAATTAGTTTTTAGAATCTTGAAGCTTCACTAATTTTAAAACAATATGGCAAATAAAGAGCCCGATGCAAAAAAATCTGCATCGGGCTTAATTGGTAGCTTATAATTTAATAGGATAAGCTGTTCTATTGAGAAAATAACAGTAGCTATTAAAGCCAATATCCTTTAAAATTTCGGATATTTTTCCGAAATTTTTACCAATGGCGCCAAGGGTGTGGCCGTCTGAACCTATTGTCAGCTTTTCTCCTCCAAGTTGCTTGTATCGCCTAAAGAGTTCTATATCCGGCATTGATAAGTCCTGGTCAAAGCTTCTGGCGTTAACTTCAAGTGCCCTATCTCTTTTAATTAGGTTTAAGAATATTTCATCAATAATGTCTTTAAAGTCCCAAATGTTAACGGGTCTTATAGGTAATATATATCTAAGAGGGTAAGTAATATGAGCCAATGAGTCAAAGTCTTCTTGCAAAACGCAATTAAGCATATCGTCAAAATAAAAGTTCATAAGCTTATTTATATCTGCTTCTTTATAATTTATAAAATAAACGTCCCCCATAATTCCTGCATCATGTATGGACAAAAGCAGATAATCCGGATTCAGCTTGCTTATTGCCAACTCTTTTTGTTCTTTGTTGTTAAGCGGCTGACCTAATTCAACACCAGAAGATAAAATAAGTTTGCCTTCGTATTTTTCTTTAAGGCTTTTTGTTTGTTTAACGGAAGCTTCGACGTTTTCAAGTTGTTCATAAAAATTTGGATAGCCCACATCTAAATGGTCTGTAACGGAAACGCCTATCATTGTCTTGTTTTTGCAATGCTCAAAAATGTCTGTAAGTAATGTTTCCGAATCTGGGCTATAACTTGAATGAACGTGGCTGTCAAAATATGGAATCATACTAAATATCCCCTAAAATTTTTATTTTGCGCTAATTGCTGCCATAGTAAAATAATTGTACGGCTTGTTAAAATGTGGCAAGAAGAAAATATCCAAAAGTTTTAACTTATCTATTGTAACTTTTTCTTGAATTGCAAGAGAAAACATGTGGATAGCCATGGATACATCATGCATAGATGCAATTTGCGTGCCTAAAACTACACGGCTCTTAGTATCATAAACAATTCTTATTTTTACTTTTGCATTTTCTGTTTCAATGAATTCTGGCTTTTGGAAATCTTCAAAGTCAACACATGTTGCATCAATACCCAAAGCCTTTGCTTTATTCATTGTTATACCTGTTGAAACCATTTTAAAGTCGTAAATGCAAATGCCGTTAGAGCCCTGAACACCATTGCTTTCAAGAGGAGTTCCCGTAACGTTGTAGGCCGCCACAATGCCGCTTCTTACAGCGTTTGTTGCAAGAGCAATATAATTAATGGAATCAATGGAGTTATCGTAAACAGTTGCACAGTCGCCGATTGCATAAACGTCTTTGATACTTGTTTCTTGTTTTTTGTTTACAAGGTAAGCACCGTTTTTGTAAAGTTCAAGGTTTTCTTTGCCAAGGTCGTTGTTAGGCTTAAATCCAATGCACATAATAACCATATCTGCTTTATATTCGCCTTTATCAGTAACAACTGATTCAACTTTATCTGTTCCCTTAATTTCTTTAACGGATTCTCCAAGGGCAAGTTTTATGCCGTTTTTAGCAAGATTTTCGTTCATATCTTTAGTAAAACTGTCGTCATAATAACTTGCAAGACATGCAGTCGCAACATCAACTAAAGTAACATTCTTGTTAAGCCTTTGGAAAGCTTCGGCAAGCTCTACACCAATGTAGCCCGCACCGACTACAACAATGTTTTGAATGCTTTTATCTTCCAGCTTGTTAATAACTTCTTCAGCATCTTGGTAAAGCTTAACCTGCTGAACGTTTTTAAGGTCTTTCCCCGGAATATTAGGAATTACAGGAACAGAACCGGTTGCTAAGACAATCTTGTCAAAATTGTCGCAAATTTCTTCGCCACTTTTAAGTTTAACATAAATTTGCTTTTTGTCAAAGTCTATTTTTTGAACATTTGCTTCCATGTTAATTTTTGCTCCGGCTTCTTCTAGCTTTTCTTTGCTAGAATAAAATAAGCCTTCGGAAGATTTAATTTGTTTGCCAATCCACAAGGCCATACCACAGCCTAAAAAACTTATATTAGAATTACGGTCATACACTGTCACTTCTGCCTTTGGGTTAGCTTGCAAAATAGTATTTATACAAGCTGTTCCTGCGTGGTTTGCACCTACTACAACTATTTTACTCATAATTCTTCCTCCTAATTTATAATATTTATTATATAATAGTATATATTGGTAAAGATTGCAATGGTTTTTTGTAAATAATTAAATAATATTTTGTAAAAAAATATGAAATATTGGTTGAGAAAAGTTATCAGCAGCATGGTGGTCTATTGCTATCGTTTAATATTTTTACATTATTTATTCATTTTTTACCTAAGATTTCTTGCAAAGCAAATTAACTTCATGTTATAATCATTACTGATATAGCTATTTGAAAATTGTTATAATAAAAATATACGTGGGAGTGAATCTGGGTGAAAGATGAAAAATCTATTATTTTAATGACTAAATTTGCTCTTTATGATAAAAACCAGGGTGCATCCGATAGAAAAAAGTGCAGTTTTTATGCAACGGATTACGTATATTATAAAAATAGGTGGACCAGGCTTTTTGCGGTTTTTGGCTGTGTAATCGTATTAATCTTTTATTGGATGCATAAAATAGTCGTTGAATCGGTTGATATATTAGCCTTGGATTTAAAGCAAGTTATAATGGAAGCATTAATTTTTATAGGTATTGTATTGGTAATTTATACGGCAATCGGTTCTGTAAAAGCGTTAATTGAACACGCCGAAGCTAACAGAAGACTTAAAAACTATTTTGTTCTTTTAAACAGACTAGATAACTTAAAAGGCGCTCTTAATGAAAAGAAAAGAAAATAGTTGTCTTCTTTAAAAAGAAGAACAAATGAAAAGCGCATCTGAAAAGTGCGTTTAGGGAGGCTTTGCGTGTATGGAGCAGGTTCTGCAAATACGTGAAATGTTCATATATTTTTTAAAAAAATATGAGACTGTAATTCTTTTTGTGCTTAAATTTTTTATTGGTTTGTTTATTTTTGGGCTAATATTTGCAATCGGTCATCCGATGCCACAACTTGCTCCTTTTTTTAGTCCTCCTTTTGGGCTTCCGCTTCTTTTGCTCATGGGAGTTTTATTTGCCGTTTGCCCGGTTAGCGTTTCGTATTGGTTAATTATTTTGAGTATAGCGGTGCAAACTTCTTCTGCAGTTGGGATTGCTGCTCTTGTTTTTTTATTTTTAATTTGCGTTATGTTTTTTTATGTGAGGCTTGCCCCAAAAGAAAGTGCTTTAATACTTGCTGTTTATTTCGGGTTTTATTTTAAAATACCATATATTGTGCCTCTTTTGGCTGGGCTTTATTTTGGAATTACAAGCATAATACCAGTAGCAATAGGCGTATTTGCATGGCAGTTTACGCCTGCTGTTAGCGAGATTTTAAAGCAGGAAAGCGGAGCGGAAGTAGACATTTTAGAGCTTCCATCAATGTTTTCTACCGTTTATTTATCGGTGCTTGATAGCATTAGCGGCAAAGAGGGTTGGATTTTTACTGCTTTTATCTTTGCCATGGTTATTCTTATAGTTTTTGCAATTTCCAAAACTACGTTGGACTACGCAAAGGAAATTGCAGTGGGTGTTGGAGCAGTTATTTTAATAATAAGCTTTATTGTAGTTGCTATTGTGGCTGATATTGATGTCTCTATATTATCTGTAATATTTTTTACAATAATTTCGGCAATAATTGTTTTGGTAGTACGCTTTTTTGATGTTGTGCTGGACTATTCTAGGGCAGAAACAGTTCAGTTTGAAGATGAAAATAATTACTATACAGTAAAAGTAGTTCCTAAAATATTTTTGACCAAAAGAAAAAGCGTTGTTAAAAAAGTTAGCTCCGCATATGATAAATATGAAAAGGAAAATTTAGTATACGGCGATGACGATAGCGTGCAAGGTTATGATGAATACGCCGATTATGATGAATACGACGGCTATTATGATAGGGACGGATATGGCAAGGAATAGAGTATATTAATTATTTTTTAAAGGGCGCAGCATAAAAAAAGCGGGTGACGAATTGTTAGATAATGTTATAAATATTTTATCGGATTTAGGCATTTACAGCAGAAGCATTTCCGGTTTCGGAATAAATGACATTGTAGACATACTTATTATCGCCTATATTATTTATAAGCTTATGATTTGGGTTAAAGAAACACGGGCTTGGTCTTTGTTAAAGGGCTTTTTGGTTATATTCGCAATTAGCGTTGCTTCTTATGTATGTAAATTGTATACAGTAAGTTGGATTATAAACAATACGTTTAATGTTGGGTTAATTGCTCTTATAGTAATTTTTCAGCCAGAGCTTAGAAAGGCTCTTGAACAAATTGGAAAGGGCAAATTTATTTCGACAATAACTCTTAGCAATCAATATTCTGAAAAAATATCTGTCAAAACAAAGGAAGAGATAATTCGTGCGGTTTTAACCATGTCTAAAGAAAAGACCGGTGCGTTACTTCTTATAGAACAGCAGATATCCTTAGAAGATTATGAATCCACAGGGCTTAAAATAGACGCAAATGTTACATCACAGCTTTTAATGAACATATTCGAGGATAAAACACCTCTACATGACGGCGCCGTTGTTATTAAAAACGACAGAATTGCCGCAGCTATGTGTATTTTGCCTCTCACTCAAGTTGACATTGACAAAGAGCTTGGAACAAGGCATAGAGCCGCTCTTGGTGTAAGCGAGGTAACCGACGCAATAGTTATTGTTGTATCCGAAGAAACTGGAGATTACTCAATTGCATATAATTCAGAGCTTAACCGCAAGTTATCCGAAAGTGATTTGCGGGAATTTTTGTCGGTTAATTCAGACGAAGAGAAAAAATGGCAATCGCCCATTTGGAAAGGACGTTCATAATGATAAAAAAGTTATATATTATGATAACAAGCAATGTTTTTTGGAAGCTTTTGTCCTTGGCTGTTGCTATAACTTTATGGTTTATTGTTAAAAGCATTAATGACCCCATAACGCCAGACAGAATTTCAGTGCCTTTACAGGTTTTAAACAAAGCTTCTCTTGAAAATAAAAATTATATTCTTCAAAATGAGCTTGCTCTAAATAACCAGCTTATTACGTTCCGAGTTAGGGCAAGCGCCAGCGCAATAACAGAGCTTAAGCAAAGCCAAAGCAATTTGAAAGCGTTTATAGATTTAAAAGCATTGGAACTTTCCAAAGACTATATACCTGGAGAAAAAATAGAGTTATACGTTAAATACGAGCTTCCCCAAAATATAGACGAATCTCTATTTAAGGAAATTTCAATATTTCCCCAAACTGTTGACGTTGTTCTGGACGAAATTGTGGAAAAGGATTTTTCAATAACTGTAGATAAAATAGGGGACGGCAAAGCAGGTTATGTTTCGCTTTTGGCAGCTGTAGAGCCGGAAACTGTAACTTTGAAAGGTCCAAAATCCAAAATAGATACAATTGAGGCGGTTCATGTATCTGTAGATTTAAGAGAAGCAACAAAAGATGTTTCTATTACAAGAGAGTTGCAAATTATTGATACAAATGGAGACGATATTACACAATATATTGAATTAAGTGCCCAGGCTGTAAAGGTTAATGTGCCTGTAGACAAATATCAGAAAATAAGCATTCAGCCTCCAGTTTTAGCAGGGAATGTTGCAGAGGGCTTCCGCTTTGACAGAGCAGATTATGAACCGAAATCGGTTGAGGTTGTTGGCAACGAGGAAGAAATTAAAGCAATGAAGTCTATAGAGCTTCCGGCAGTAAATATTTCCAACAGAGTTGAAAGTTTTACTACAACAGTTGATTTACGACCGTATTTCTCAAATTCAAATTTGGCAATAAGAAACGGTACTCCTCATGAGGTTAAAATTAGTGTTAATATTTCTAAAGAAGCTGTTAAGGAAATTCAGATTCCTATTGAATCCATTTCAATAGAAGGTATGAGTCGTTCATTCCTTTTACCAGATGGTAACGTTATTCTTGTTGTAAAAGGGCAAAAAAGCGCAGTAGAATCACTAACGGTTGATGACTTATCGCCGTATATAAACCTTGCAGGGCTTGATGCTGGTAAACACGATGTTGAAGTGGAATTTTTACTTCCGTCGGACGTTATAACAGTTAGTAATAAACCTACAATTTCTGTGGAAATATTAGAGGATGTGCCGACCCCCACTGAATTTATAGAAGAGGAAGAGACTATAGAGGACGATGAAGAAAATCAAACAGAGCTAATGCGTTTTAGAATGTATCCTCATTTAAGATAAATGTGATTACAACAATAAAGAAATTTATTAAAGCTTTACTCATAAATTCCAAATACAAAAATATAATTGTAAAAAAGCATATTTATGTGGAGGAATATTATGAAAAAGAGATTTGCATTGCTTTCAATTATGCTATTTGTGTTAATATTGTCGGCCTGTGGAGCTTCTAGCGAAGAATCTTCCAAAATTTCACAAACAACATATGAAAAAATTCAAAAGCGGCTTATTGCCCTTGATTCTTACAAAAGTGAAGCCACGGTAACTTATAAGTCCAATAAAGGCTCTAACACATATGATACGCTGCATCAATGCAAAATGGACGGAAAATACAGAATTGAAGTAACTGCCCCAAAAAACGTCGCAGGTAACATCACGTTGTCCGACGGTAAGTTAATCAGCCAGTTTAATCCAAAAATTGAGGGTAAGGTTTCAATTGGTGTTAAGGAAAATCCTGAAAGAAGTGAAATATTTTTAACTAGTTTTGTTAAAAACTATTTGGCATCCCAAGAGGTTTCTGTCAGTGTAGGCAATTTCGGAGAGGGCAAATGTACAATACTTGAAGCGAAAGTGCCGGGTAACCACCCTTATTTGGCAACGGAAAAGCTTTGGGTAGATAATAAAACATTAAACCCAGTTAAATTAATTGTTTATGACCCGGATAGCTCTGAAAGAATTATTGTTAATTTTAAAACTTTTGAGTATAACGTAGTTCTTGACGACAGTGTTTTTGCTGCTCCATATTAATGTACTAACATCCTTTAATATTACAGGAGGAGAAAACTAATGACAAAAGATGAATTCAAAAATTACGAAAGATGCTGGGCAGAAATTGACTTATCTGATATTGCCCACAACATGAAGGAGATTAAATCCCATTTAAGCGAAGGTGTATTGGCTATGGCTATTATAAAAGCCGATGCATATGGGCATGGAGCAATACCTCTTTCTCATGTTCTTTTAAAAAGCGGGGCGGACTGTTTTGGCGTTGCAACGTGTGGAGAGGCTATAGAGCTTAGAAAAGGCGGCATAGAAGCCCCAATTCTTTTGCTTGCTTATACACCGCCGGGTTGTTTAAAAGACGTAGTTGAAAATGGGCTTACTCAAACAATATTTTCTATAGAAAACGCAAAAGAGCTTGATAAATGCGCCGGGGAACTTAACAAAAAAGCTAAAGTACATTTGAAAATTGATACAGGCATGGGTCGTGTAGGCTTTTTGCCTGTAGCCGAAAGCGTTGAGGAAATTAAACAAATATGCGGCCTTAAAAATTTAGATGTTGAAGGCATTTTTATGCATTTTGCAAAGTCCGACAGTTCAGATTTAAGCTTTACAGTTGAACAAAATGAAAAATTTAC
Organism: uncultured Eubacteriales bacterium; assembly: GCA_964545475.1. GTDB lineage: Bacteria > Bacillota > Clostridia > Lachnospirales > JAISER01 > CAZJGG01. The sequence continues at coordinate 24,047 of CAZJGG010000040.1, forward strand.
CCAATTTATTAAGTTATTAGAAAAAGAGGGGATAAATTTTAAAATTAAACACGCCTCTAACAGCGGCGGAATAATCGCCGCAAAAGAATATAATTTTAATTTAGTAAGGGCAGGTATAATTTTATACGGCTTGCCGCCGTCCGGCGAGGTTTCCCTTGATGAATGGAATTTAAAAAGGGCATTAAGCTGGAAAACCCAAATTTCTTATGTAAAAGAAGTTGAAGAGGGTGTATCAGTTGGTTATGGAAGAAACTTCTTTGCAAAAAGAAAAAGTAAAATTGCCACTTTGCCGATAGGTTATGCAGACGGTTTTTCACGTTCATTAAGTAATAAAGGTAAGGTTTTGGTTTGTGGGGAATATGCCCCAATTGTTGGAAATGTTTGTATGGATCAATCCATGATTGATGTAACTGACATAAAAGGCGTTAAGCAGGGAGACGAAGTTGTATTAATTGGCAGCCAAAACGGCAAAAGTATTACAGCTGACGACATGGCTTGCGTTGAAAATACAATTAATTACGAAATAGTTTGTGCTATTTCAAAAAGAGTGCCGAGAAAATATATAAATAATGTATAACAAGCCTTTTTAGTGGAAATAATATAACCGCAGATACATATACTGTTTTAGAATAATTTTTAATCGTTTAACTTAAAACGATTGTACAAAAGACTAATATGAGTATGCGGGAGTGATTAAATGTGCTTGTAAAACGAGGCGATATATTTTATGCCGATTTAAGCCCTGTTGTCGGCTCGGAGCAGGGGGGCGTTCGGCCGGTTTTAATTGTACAAAACGATATTGGTAACAGATACAGCCCAACGGTTATTTGTGCGGCGATAACCTCTCAAATAAATAAAGCAAAACTTCCCACCCATGTGGAAATAGACTGCCAGCAATATACCCTTGTAAAAGATTCCGTGGTTTTGCTGGAACAGGTTAGGACTATTGACAAAAAGCGGCTCAGGGAAAAAATTTGCAGGCTTGACGACGGTTTAATGCTTAAAGTAAACAAAGCGTTATTAACAAGCTTCGGACTTATTTGATACATAATAAAAAAGTACTTTATAATCAGAGTTTACTAAAAATACGCCGTTACGGCGTATTTTTGCATTTTATTTTGCGTATACTTCGTTTGAAAATATGGATAAAATATTGATTATGTTATTGTGTTTTGTGTCAATAATTGTTATAATGTGGTGGAAGATTTATATAATACTAATTCCAAATAAATACTTTATCTAGCTTTTGAATGGGAAATGGTATAAACCACAGGAGTGGAAAAATGAGAAAAGCAGTAAAAGCACGAAAGAAAAAAACAAGAGCAAAAACAAATAAAAAGTTAGCTGATAATAAACTATATACATTTTTTAAAATTGTAAGTCTTATTGTTGGTACGTTTTGCCTTATTGGCGGAGTTACTATGTTTGGTTACATTAAACATGTTAACGACTCTTCAAAGCCATATCTTGAGCATTTAAGCAGGCAGGAAAATTTGTTTGCCGAAAATCTTTATGAAGAAGAGCAACTGGATGACGACAATAAAGACGAAGAAATACCTACGACAGAGGTCAAAAATAAAACTAGCTTTTTAGTTTTAGGAGTAGACGACGAGGGCGGTCTTTCAGACGTTATGATTGTCGGCTGTTTTAATCATGAAACCACAGCAATTGATTTATTATCAGTGCCAAGGGACACATATGTAAAACTTTCAGGGGAAATGATTTCAGAATATCAAAAAGAGGGCAAGTGGGTTCCGTCCAGCGGGGTTATGAAGCTTAACGCTGTACATAGTTATGCAGGAAGAGAAATAGGGCCCACATTTTCAAAAAAAGAAATTGAAGCTCTTTTGGATATTGAAATTGATTATTATTTTGCCGTTAATTTAAAAGGGTTTAGAAACATTGTGGATGCTGTTGATGGTGTTGATATGGAAATACCAAAAAGAGGGTTTTATTATGAAGACCCCGACCAAAACTTAATTATTAAAGTTCCTGGGGGAATGCAGCACTTAAACGGTAAACTTGCCGAAGGGGTAGTTCGTTTCCGTGCCACATATCCCGGAGGAGACTTACAGCGTATCGGAGTTCAGCAAGAGTTTTTAAAAGAACTGTTTAAGCAGGTTTTGAAAAAGGAGAACATTATAAAAAATGCTCCTACAATTATTTCAACAATAATATCTTATACAAAGACGGACTTTCCTCTAACGGACATTCCTAAATATATAAAATATATTGATGATTTGAACCCTGCAAACTTTACAGCTCAAACAATTCCTGGTGCTGCAAAAACTATAAACGGTGCGTCATATTTTATAAAAGATGATGTAGAAACCAAAAAATTGATAGACAGTATATTTAGAGATTATCCCTTAAAAACTGACGAAGAGAATGCGGAAGAAAATGCAGAAGAAAATGCAGAAGAAGTTAATTAGGGATAAGCAGTAACTTTGGGTGAAAGAATGAGTTCATTTGTTTTAAAACTAATTGCAATTATATCTATGTTTATAGACCATTTCGGTGCAGAATTTGATATGGTTTATAATACTGAAAACTTTAGAGCAATAGGAAGGATTGCCTTTCCTATATTTGCGTTTTTAATTGCCGAGGGATGCAAGCATACAAGGGATATTAAAAAATATGCCATGCGCCTTGGCATTTTTGCGCTTATTTCGGAAATACCTTTTGATTATTGTTTCATGGGGGCTTATAGACAAAAACTTGTTTTTTTGGAAAGAAGCCACCAAAACGTTTATTTTACATTTTTTGTTGCGGTTAGTGCAATTTATATTGCAAAGGAATGCGGTATTATTAAAAAAGAGCATGGTAAAAATACCAGCTTTACAACAAAGTTACTTGGTTATGTAAGCGTTATTGCAATATTTATTATTGGAGATGCCTTAAAATTTGACTATGGCACAATAGGTATTATAAGTATTTACTTGTGTTATATAGTTGAAAAGCGTTGGTTGCAAATAGCTGTTTTATTTGTTATGGTAACAGCTCTATACTTACCTCTTTTTAACCCTATAGATTTACAAAGCTATTTTTACTATAAAGTTATGATATGTTGTGTTATTTCATTGGTATCTATCGGGTTTTACAATAATCAGCGAGGTTACGACATGAGATGGTTTTTTTACGCTTTTTATCCGGGTCATCTTATTGTTATAGCTATTGTTTATAACTTATATTGCATGTTTGTGGCTTAAATGGTTCGTGCATAAGGGGTGGTAACAATGAACGAAAAAATAAAAAGGTTTTTGTTTAAAAATGGGGCGGATCTTGTGGGTTTTGCCGATATTTCAAATGTTATGGGTTTAAATGGGTTTAACATTGGGATTGTGTTTGGTATAGGTTTATCAAAAGAATTTGTTTTAGCAACGTATAACAATTTGCCCACGGAAAAAGATGAATTTTTAGAAAAAGAACATTGTGTTGAGCAATTGGCAGACGATCTTGCAGAATTTATTATACAAAATGGTTATAAAGCCGTTTCGCAATCGGAAAAAGTAATTTTAGAACCTGTATTCAATAATGGGTTGCCCGAATTTGAAACAGCGATTTTTCGCCATTCGCGGCGCGGCGGCGAAGGCATAATAGAGCTAATTATGGCAAGCCGCCGCAACAAAGAATGGCGGAATAATCGCTTTCAAAGGCGGGTAACAGCTTATTGAATACAGGTTCTTATACGAGGAAATATAGAAAGGGCTTATGTTAGCCCTGAAATTGAGCAGGGAATAAGCTCATTGCCACAAAAGGCGATTGCAAGGCTAACAGGGCTTGGGTTTATTGGCAAAAACAATTTGCTTGTATCAGAGCAGTACGGCTGTGCCGTTTGCTTATGCTCGGTTTTGACCAATGCCCCGGTGGTCGCAGATGATTTACCTATAATTGAGCCTAAATGCGGGGATTGTAGAGAATGCGTTGATAATTGCCCGGGAAAAGCGTTAACAGGTAATGAATGGACGCTAGACGGAGGCAGAGAAGCATTAATAGATGTTTCAAAATGCATATGCCCTTTGAGATGTATGGTTGTTTGCCCTTGGACGCTTGGAGCTGAAATACGCTGTAAAGAATAAAATTGCTGCTGAATTAACATAATTAATTTTTAGGGGCTGTTTATGGAACTTAGAAAAGACTTTTTAACCCAAGAGTGGGTTTGCATATCGGAATTAAGAGGGCTTAGGCCCACAACTTTTAAGCGAGAAAAAAATATGGAAAATAAAAATAAAGGGGGAGACTGCCCGTTTTGTCTTGAAAACAGGCACTTAACTCCGGAAGATATTTTTATTTTAGATGATATTAGGGTTATTCCTAATAAATATCCAGCCATTGATTCTGAAAATAGCGAAGGATATGGCTTTCACGAGGTTATAATAGATTCTCCAAAACATGATTACAGCATGACAGATGGGGACACGACTCAGCTTGTTAAGCTTTTAAAATGCTTACAGCACCGTTTTTTACATTTCAAGGAAAATGAGAGAATTAAATATATTCAGCTTTTTAAGAACCATGGGTTGCCGGCAGGGGCTTCTATTTACCATTCACATTGGCAATTGATGGCTTTACCTTTTGTGCCGTTTTTAAAAGAAGTTATTAACAATAATTTTATAAATTACAAAAAAGAATCCGGCGGCTGTTATTTATGTGATATAGCAAAAGAAAACAGCAATTTAACAGTATACGAAACAAGCGACGTAATTGCGGTTTGCCCTTACGCCGCTTTATATTATTATGGTGTAAATGTTGTAACAAAAACACATATTAGCGACTTTTCAAAAATAGACGATAATATACTTGAACAGATAGCAACGGTTATTATTACCGTTTTAAAAGCCCTCAAAGTAATAATGCCAAATTTATCTTTTAATGTTTGCTTTCAGCTTCCTCCGTATGACAGGGAGAAAAGTTATGAGGACTGGCATTTGTTTGTAGATATAATACCACGAGGGGGAAATTTTGCCGGGTTCGAGTTATCTACTGGGTGTCATATAAATTCTAAATACCCGGAAACTGCCGCTTTGGAACTGCGAAACATAATAAAGGAATTAAGAGCTTATCCCTGAACAACGCCATTAGACCTCTTCCGAAACTCGCTGTCGTCGTATTTGCGAGGAAATTTTTCGTTTTGCAAGGAAGAGGGAAGCGGGCATACTAAGCACCGTATGTACGTTTCCCTCTGACGTAGTCAAAACGGAAAATTCGCCGCAAAGACGGCGGCATGGAGTTTCGGAAGAGGTCTATTACTTATAACATAGCTTTTCCGCCTGTAATTCCTTTTCTGGAGTTTAAATCAC
>CAZJGG010000041.1:0-29254 GCA_964545475.1 uncultured Eubacteriales bacterium
CGGCGTAATAAACAGATTTGTTTCAAAATTATTAATTAAATCAAATGGTGTTGCGCCAGCCCCTACGAGATTATCGGTTTAAGCTGATGATATTCCCACAATTTGCAGCAAAAACCGCCGTAAATTGTTGCTCATAACATGAAAATTGCTGTAGTTTTTAAAAATTGCCGATTTCTATTAAAGAAACAGAGGGCGGATTAAACGTCCTTAAGGAAAAATGAGTCGTCCCCACCCCTGTGGAAATATAAAGCTTTGTGTTTTTAACGGAGTGCCATCCATCGCCGTATTTAGGCAAGAACCCTTGCCCCGGAGAATATAGCGTTGGCAAAAACGGAAGCCTAAGCTGCCCCCCGTGGGTATGCCCAGATAAAACCAAATCCGGGGAATAGTCGGCGATTTTTTTGATAAGCTGTGGCTGATGCATTAAAACAAGAGAAAAATCATTTTTAGGAGCTTTTTCAAAAAGGGGCTTAATATCTTTAAAATGTCTTCTTTCCAAATACCAATAATCTCTAAGCCCAATTATAGTTATTTTATTACCCCTAACGGAAATTTCTTCAAACTTGTTATACAAAACTTTAACTCCAAGTTTTGTAAGCAAATTTTCAATAGCATGGGTGTAAAAGGCATCGTGGTTGCCGTCTACAAAATACAACGGTTTTTTTGCGGCGAGCCTTCGTATGCCATGTACGTGAGGAAAAATCTGGTCTATTGTATTAAGCAATAAATCCCCTGTTATAACAGCTATATCATATTCAAGGCTTTGCGCTTGCTTCCAAACATCTATATGAATTTTATCCCATTTATTCGCATGTATGTCAGACATATGCAAAATCCGCAAAGTGTCTTTTATCTTTAGGGACGGCATTTTTTCATATAAAATTTTTAATTTCATGTGGCAAAGCAGCTCCCGCCTATAAACTCTCGTAATATAGAGTTAGGCGGCACTTGTTCGCTGCTAACCCCAAGAAAAGAATCCAAGAACTTTATTAATCTTTTAGCTTCCGTATATTCCTGTTGTTCTCGTTTTATGTTAAACAAAAGGGGTTCTGCAAACTGTTTTAAAATACACATTTCATAAACAAGGGCAGAGTTAAAAAATGCATCAGCTTCCTCTTGATAAGGGAAAATATATTTGTTTTCACCTCTTAGAACAGACGGCCAAACGTCAAACGTTGATACCGCATTTATTCCTCGGAAACGGTTATCCCTAACAATGCGGCGCACAAGCCTTGTGTCCGTTGTGGGAATATGGTTATGATAATCTATATTTAACTGAGTAAGAGCACTTATAAATATTTTAAATTTATCTTTTTTTGCTATATCCGCCGTCATTTTTTCATTAAGACCGTGAATACCCTCCATAACAATAATATCGCCTTTTTCTAACTTCAAAAACTTGTTTTTATATTCCCGGCTTCCGGTTACAAAGTTATAATGTGGTATATTTACAGTTTCACCTCTCAGTAAATTCATTAAGTCCTCATTAACTGCTTTAACGTCTATGGCTTCTAAGCATTCATAATCCGGCTTGCCCTCTTCGTCTCGGGGAGTATTAGCCCGGTTCACGTAATAATCATCAATAGAAATAACATAAGGACGCTTGCCGTTAACTCTTAGCTGAATACATAATCTTTGGGCGAAAGTGGTTTTCCCCGACGATGACGGACCTGCTATAAGAACAAGAGGTTTTTCCTGTTCGCAAATCATATCAGCAATTTGGGCGATTTTCTTTTCGTGTAACGCCTCGTTAATTCTAAAAATTTTTTCAATACCTTCGTTGCAAATAACGCTGTTTAAAGAGGCTACCGTATCAACCCTCAAAATCCTTGCCCAAGTATTTGATTCTTGAAAAACCTGAGTAATTTTCTGTGGATATTTTAATTCCGAAAACTCTTCCGGGTCTGTTGAAAGAGGAAATTGCAGCAGCAAACCGTTGCCGCATTTATTAAGCTTAAATTTTGTAATATACCCTGTGCTTGGAACCATTGGTCCGTAAAAATAATTGTAAAACCAGTCTATCTTATAAAAGTTTACGCTAGACGTCCGCCTGTAATGCAGGCTTTCTGCTTTATCAATTAAATTAAGCTCCTTTGATTTTTTTATAGCTTCTTCTAAGGAAAGGGCCAATTTTTCAATACGCATATTGTTTTGAACGCAGCTTTGCATTTTGTTATAAACGCTTTCAAGAAAATTATCGTCTATTTCAATTTTTTGCCCTGCTTCTATTTCTATATAATAATTTTTGTTTATTGAATGCTCAACAATAACTCTAATGTCTTTGCCATAAATTTCTTTAATTGCATAAAGCATTAAAAAAACGGCTGAGCGTTGATATGCCCGGAAGCCATGAGGGTTTGTAATATCAATAAAATTTATATTAGAATCCCCCGTAAGCGTTCTGTGAAGCTCGTAAACCTCGTTGTCTACTATTGCAAGCACTATAGGATATTTTGTAACATGGCTGAACTTTTCGGAAATTTCCCTAAGGCTTGTGTTTTTTGATACCTCAAAAGGCTCGTGGCCATTAACCGTAACTTTAACCATCACATTTTCAGACATATCATGCGCCTCCTTTTTCCAATATACTCGCTGCTATACAATTTCTGTTAAATCAATATATTTATGCCCGAATTCCTCAATAAATGATTTCCTGCCTTTTAAATTATCACCTAAAAGTATATCGAACATTTCCTGGGTTTTCGTAATATCTTCCGGTTTAATTTGGATAAGTTTTCTTGTTTCTGGGTTCATTGTGGTTTGCCACATCATCTCCGGCTCGTTTTCCCCAAGACCTTTAGAGCGCTGAATGTGAACTTTTCCTTTAAGCTTTGAAAGTATTTGGCTTTTTTCCTTTTCGCTGTAAGCGAAGTAAGTTTTTTTGTTTGAGGTAATTTCGTATAAAGGTGATTCTGCAATAAATATTTTCTGTTTTTCAATAAGGGTTGGGGTAAGGGCGAAAAACATTGTAAGAATAAGGGTGCGTATTTGAAAGCCGTCTACGTCGGCATCGGTGCAAATTATTATTTTGCTCCATTTAAGAGCGTCAAGGTCAAAGGAATGGAAATCCTTTGCGTGTTTTGCCTTAATTTCAATGCCGCAGCCTAAAACTTTTAGCAAATCAGTAATTATATCATTTTTAAATATTTTATCGTAATCAGCCTTTAAACAGTTTAAAATTTTGCCTCTAACAGGCATAATTGCCTGAAACTCCGCATCTCTTCCAAGCTTGCAAGAACCAAGGGCGGAATCACCCTCTACAATATATATTTCCCTTTTATTAACATCTTTAGAGCGGCAGTTAACAAATTTTTCAACTCTGTTGTGAATGTCTACATTACCTGTTAAGTTTTTGCGAACGTTAAGACGGGTGCGTTCTGCTGTTTCCCGGCTTCTTTTGTTAATTAAAACTTGATTGCAAATTTTTAAAGCGTCCTGTTTATTTTCTATAAAATAAACTTCAAGACGTTTTTTCAAAAATGCAGTCATGGCTTCTTGAATAAATTTATTTGTAATGGACTTTTTTGTCTGATTTTCGTAACTAGTAATAGTTGAAAAAGAATTTGAAACTAAAATCAGGCTGTCTTCAACGTCAATAAAGTTGATTTTCTTTTCGTCTTTTTTATAAAGCCCCTCGGCTTTTAACATATTGTCTATGGCGGAAATAAAGGCAGATTTTATAGCTTTTTCCGGCGAACCGCCGTACTCTAGAAAGCTGGAGTTGTGGTAATATTCTATTATGTTTACATCGTTGTTAAAACAAAAGGTTATGTCGAATTTAAGTTTATATTCCGGCTTATCCTCTCTGTCTCGCCCTTGGGTTTCGTGAGAGAAAAGCACAGGGGCAGTTAAGCCTTTTTCGCCGGAAAGCTCAGTGATATAATCTGAAACGCCGTTTTCGTAATAATAGGCTTTTTCGGTTATTTCGCCGCTTTCGTCTTCATAAGAAAGCTTAAATGTAAGGGCTTTATTTACTATTGCTTGGCGTTTAAGGGTTTCTTCAAAATATGAAAAGGGGATTTTTATGTCGGTAAAAACTGTATTATCCGGCTTCCATGTGGTTTTAGTTCCTGTTTCTAAAATGTCCGTATGCTCCGAAAAAAGACCGCCAACATTTTCCCCTCTTTCAAAGTGGAGAGAATATTTATGACCGTCTCTAATGATTTCAACGTCCATAAACTCCGAAGCATACTGGGTTGCACAAAGACCTAAGCCGTTAAGACCTAAGCTGTAGGAATAGTTTTCGCCGTCGTTGTTAGAAAATTTCCCTCCGGCGTAAAGCTCGCAAAAAATAAGCTCCCAGTTTTCGCATTTTTCGTTTTCATTATATCCAACTGGTATGCCCCGCCCATTGTCTTTAACTGATATTACAAGATTTTTATTATATGAAACTTCAATAACATTTCCGAAGCCTTCTCTTGCTTCGTCTATGGAGTTTGATAATATCTCAAAAAAAGCGTGCTGACAGCCGTTTAAGGAATCGGAACCGAAAATAACAGACGGACGTTTGCGAACCCTGTCTGCCCCTTTAAGGCTTGTAATGCTGTCGTTTCCGTAATCTGTGTTGGCTTTAACCTGCTTCATTAATACACCTGCTTAATTAATATTTGCATTTCCAACAATTAGGATACAACGTATTTTAACTAAAGTCAAGCCATTACAAACAAAAAACCGAACATTTGTTTTGTTGTTCCCAATAATTACATTTTAAAATAATATGATTATAAAAAAGGAGAATTAAAAAAATTGTCGAATTATATATAATACGTAGGTCCTATGCCACATATACTTATAATAGACCTCTTCCGAAACTCGCTGTCGTTGTATTTGCGAGGAAATTTTTCGTTTTGCAAGGAAGAGGGAAGCGGGCATACTAAGCACCGTATGTACGTTTCCCTCTGACGTAGTCAAAACGGAAAATTTGCCGCAAAGATGGCGGCATGGAGTTTCGGAAGAGGTCTAATACGTAATGCTGTTTATTAAAGGGGGCGTTCGGCATTAGCAGGTATCCTCAGCATGTTATCGAGGAAATACGCCTTGGCAACGACATAGCCGACGTTGTTTCCTCTTACGTAAAGCTTAATAAACGAGGCTCTTCATATGTGGGGTTATGCCCATTTCACAACGAAAAAACTCCATCTTTTTCAGTTTCCCCGGATGTTCAGGCATATTATTGCTTTGGTTGCGGTGCTTCCGGAAGCGTATATAGCTTTGTAATGCAAATGGAAAATATCAGTTTTTTTGATGCTGTAAATTTTCTTGCAAACCGAATAAACTATAGGTTGCCGGAGCTTTCTGGAAACGATGAAAACGCAGAATTAAAAGAAACTCTTTATAAGCTTAACATTACTGCCGCAAAATATTTTTACGGCAAATTACAGGAAAAAGAAGGGAAAATTGCTTCGGAATATTTGGATAAACGAGGGGTTTTACCAAATATACGTATAAGGTTCGGTCTTGGTTACGGGGGAGCAGCTTGGGACGGGCTTTATAAACATTTAACAGATGAAGGTTATTCCCAAGGGGAAATTTTAAATTCCGGTCTTGTTTTGCAAAATAAAAACGGCGGCTTTTATGACAGGTTTCACAACAGGCTTATATTTCCCATATTAGATGCTTTCGGCAAAGTTGTGGGTTTTGGCGGCAGGCTGTTAGAGGATTCTAACGCCGCAAAATACATAAACTCGCCGGACACTGTTGTTTTTAACAAAAGCAGGAATTTGTACGGCATAAATTTTGCAAGAAAGTCCAGAGAAAAAACATTAATACTTGTAGAAGGTTATATGGACACTATTGCTATGCATCAGGTAGGCTTTATTCAAGCTGTCGCTGGGCTTGGCACTGCTTTTAACAGGGAACATGTCACTGTACTTAAGCGTTACGCAAACAGCGTAATTCTTCTTTTCGATTCTGACACAGCCGGCGTTAACGCTAGCCTAAAGGCTATAAACGTTTGCGAAGAAGGCGGGCTTAACTGCAAAGTCTTAAACCTTTCCGGTGCAAAAGACCCAGACGAGTATATTCAAAAATTCGGTAAAGAAGCATTTTTTCGCCAGCTTTCAAATGCCCAAAGCCATGTTGCTTTTCAGGTTAATCAAATAAAAACAAAGTTTGACTTAAAAAACGCTGACGAACTTGTGCTGTTTACAAAAGAGGTTTCCAAAGTTATTTCAAAGCTTGAAAACAACGTTGAAAGAGAAGCATACGCTCAGGAGATTGCAAGGATTACAGAAATCTCCAGAACAGCAGTTTTAGACGAAGTAAACAGGCTTGTGGAAAAACCGGCTGCTAATATGGTGAAAAAGGAAAAAAGGAATTTTAACATAACCCCCGGAGAAGAGGGGCTTTTAAAAGCAAAAAAAATTATATTAAGCATTTGCGCAGGAAGCGTTGAAGTTTGCGGTACAATTAAAAACCATTTACTGCCGGAAGAAATAGACGATAATTTGTACCAAAAGATGCTTGAAATTATATACGAAAAACGGAAAAAAACCGACCTTGCAGAAATGTGCGACTATTTTGAAACTGTCGAAGAACATAAAAAAGTGTCGGAAGTTTTTAACACCGATATATCTGTATATAAAGATTTAGATTTGTCCAACGTAGTAACAGACCTAATTAAAAAAATTAAAAAGACATATTTAGAAAAACAAAAAATAAAATGCTTGGAAAATAACAATGCAGAAATGCTTAAAAACCTTGATTTTAAGCTAAAAAATCTTGAAAGACTGTATATTAAGCTTTGAGATGGTTAAAAATAGGTATAACACAAGAAGGGAAGGATTGTCTTGAAATCCATCGATGAAAATTTACTGCTGTCTAGGATTAAAGATTTAATTGTTCTTGGCAAAAAGAAAAAAGGCGTGCTTGAATATAAAGAAGTAATGGATTTCTTAGGCGATTTAGAGCTTGACCCAGATATAATCGAGAAAGTATATGAACATCTTGAATCACAGGGAATAGACGTTTTAGGCAATTTAGAGCTTGAAGAGGAAATCGAAGTCGAAAAAGAAATTGATGTTTCCGCAATTGAAGGCGTTATTAACACAGACGACCACGTGCGTATGTATTTAAAGGAAATCGGCAAAGTGCCGCTTTTATGCGCAGAAGAAGAAATCGTGCTTGCGCAGAAAATGGAAATGGGAGACGAACATGCCAAGAAAAGGCTTGCAGAAGCAAACTTGCGCCTTGTTGTTTCCATTGCTAAAAGGTACGTGGGGCGTGGAATGCTGTTTTTGGATTTAATACAGGAAGGTAACTTAGGGCTTATTAAAGCGGTTGAAAAGTTCGATTACCGCAAAGGATATAAATTTTCCACATACGCTACCTGGTGGATAAGGCAAGCAATTACAAGAGCTATTGCGGACCAGGCAAGAACTATCCGTATACCTGTCCATATGGTTGAAACAATTAACAAGCTTATTAGAGTTTCCAGACAGTTGCTCCAGGAATACGGGAGAGACCCAACCGCAGACGAAATGGCAAAAGGTATGCAAATGCCTGTAGACAAAGTTCGTGAAATTATGAAAATTGCTCAAGAGCCTGTTTCTTTGGAAACGCCAATCGGCGAAGAAGAAGACAGCCATTTAGGAGACTTTATACCAGACGACGAAATTTTAGCGCCATCAGAAGCGGCGGCGTTTACTTTGCTAAAAGAACAACTTATAGACGTTTTAGACACGCTGACAGACAGAGAGGAAAAAGTTTTAAGGCTTCGCTTTGGTCTTGACGACGGGCGTGCTAGAACCCTTGAGGAAGTTGGCAAGGAATTTAACGTTACTAGAGAGCGTATACGCCAAATTGAAGCCAAAGCATTAAGAAAGCTTCGCCACCCTAGCCGCAGTAAAAAATTAAAAGATTATTTAGACTAAAGAAATAAGGCTTATCCCGTTAAACTAGGGATAAGCTTTTCTAAAAAGGAAAGTTAAATGGATTATTCAAAACGTATTGAAGAAATCGTTAATACAATCGAATATGATACAATTGCAGACATAGGAACGGATCATGGTTACATACCTGTTTTAGCTGTTAAAACAGAAAAGGCGAAAAAAGCAGTTGCCTGTGATATTAACAGAGACTGCCTTAATAAAGCTGTAAAATCCATAAACGAAAATTACCTATCGGATAAAATTGAAGCAAGGCTGGGAGACGGTCTTTCGCCTTTAAAACCATATGAAGCAGAAACTGTTATTATGGCAGGAATCGGTGGGCTGTTGACTTGCGATATAATTAAAAACGGGCTGGAAAAGCTTTGCGGAGTAAAACAGCTTATACTTTCCCCCCAGTCTAATATACCTGACGTTCGGAGGGTTGTTCATAAAGCTGGGTTTTTAATAAAAAGAGAAATAATAATTAAAGATATGAGTAAATTTTATGTAATTATGAACTGTGAAAAGGGTCAAGAAGTCGAGTATTCCGAGGAAGAATATTTTTTAGGAAAAAATATAGATAAAAATAATGTTTATAAAGAATTTGTAAATCAACAGTCGCAAATTATTGAAAAAGCTTTAAATAATATAAAAGCCGACGGAGTTAACGAAAGCTCAAAAAGTAGATATAATGAGTTAACAAAAATGTATATGTTATACAAAGGGGAAGTATAAATGGATACAACCGTTAAAAATATTGCAGATAAAATGGAGGCTCTTGCGCCCCTTTCACTCCGCTATTTTAAAGACAATTGTGGTCTTTTAGTTGGAAGTTTTGAAAAAAAAGTTAAAACTGTTCTTATTTCTCTTGATTTGCTTGATGAAGTTGTTGACGAAGCTATAAGCATTAAAGCGGATTTGATTATAAACCACCACCCAGCCATTTTTTCAGAAATAAGGCAAATTAATAATTGTACCCCTTTAGGGCGCAGGCTTTTAAAGCTTATTGAAAATGGCATTGCTGTTTATGCCGCGCATACAAATTTGGATATAACCGACGGCGGCACTAACGATGTTTTATTTAATTTGTTAAAGCTTTCAAACAGAAAAGTGATTCCAAACAGCCCTGAAAACGATTATGGTTTTTTGCGTATTGGTGAAATGCAGGATGAAATGGAGCTTCCTCAATTTGCGGAATATGTTAAAAAAGCGGTAAACGCTCCTTTTGTAACATTCGCAGGTAATGAAAGCAGCGTTGTTAGTACTGTTGCGGTATGCACAGGCTCTGGGGCAAAAAGCGACTTAATCCACGCTGCTAAAAAAGCAGGCGCACATGTTCTTGTTACAGGAGATGTTACACACCACGCCGCCCATGAAGCAATAGACCTAGGGCTTTCAATAGTTGATGCCAGCCACTACTACACAGAAGTAATTGTTTGTGATGCTTTGCAAAGTTATTTGCAAAAGGAATTTGACATAGAATTTGTTGTTTCTAAAGTTAACGGGCAAATGTTAAAGTTATACTCCTTAACCACATAAATCGACGAAGTCTAAAAGCCGCTTTAGCGGCTTAATTGCGGAGCAATTCTCATGTTATGAGCGACAATTTACGGCGGTTTTTGCCGCAAATTGCGGGAATATAATCAAAGTTCGATAAAAATTATGTTTTTTATAATTTTCGTCGAGCTCACATTAATTATAAACGGAGTGCTTTATGTCACTAGATAATATAATTATACAAAACATAACGGAAACTCTTGAAACAAACTACATGCCATACGCCATGAGCGTAATAATTTCAAGAGCGATTCCCGAAATAGACGGTTTTAAGCCGTCCCACCGCAAGCTTTTATACACCATGTACAAAATGGGTCTTTTAGGGTCCCAAAGGATAAAATCGGCAGACGTTGTTGGTCAAACAATGCGCCTTAATCCCCACGGAGACCAAGCCATATACGAAACTATGGTGCGCCTTACAAAAGGCAACGCAGCCCTTTTGCACCCTTTTGTGGATTCCAAAGGCAACTTTGGCAAGCACACATCAAGGGATATGGCGTATGCCGCAAGCCGTTATACAGAAGTTAGGCTGGACGGCATTTGCGGAGAAATTTTTAAGGATATTGAAAAAGATACTGTAGACTTTGTGGACAATTATAACGGCACAATGAAAGAGCCTGTTTTATTTCCAACTACTTTTCCAAACGTTTTAGTCGCCGCAAACCAAGGTATAGCTGTTGGCATGGCCAGCTCCATATGTTCCTTTAATTTAAAGGAAGTTTGCACCGCAACAATAGAACGCATTGAAAACGGCGAAAAAAACGTGCTAAAACGATTAATTGCCCCGGATTTCCCAACAGGCGGAGAAATATTATACAACGAACAGGAAATGCTCCAAATATATGAATCCGGCAAAGGCACATTTAAAGTCCGTTCAAAATATAGGTTTGATAAAAAGAATTCTTGTATTGAAATAACTGAAATTCCATATACAACAACAATTGAAGTTATTATTGATAAAATAATCGCCCTTGTTAAAAGCGGAAAAATCAAGGAAATAAATGATGTACGGGACGAAACGGACTTAAACGGGCTTAGAATCGCCATTGATATAAAGCGCTCTGCCGACCCGGACATTTTAATGAAACGCCTTTTTGCCAAAACTCCATTGCAAGACGGCTTTAGCTGTAACTTTAACATACTTGTAGACGGCAAGCCAAAAGTTATGGGTGTTTTAGAAATAATTGATAACTGGATTTTATTTAGAAGAAATTGTATAAGGCGGTTAAGTATTTATGAAAAAACCAAAAAAACAGAAAAGCTTCATCTTCTTAACGGGCTTCAAAAAATAATTTTAGATATTGATAAAGCTATTGCAATAATAAGAAATACCGAGGAAGATTCACTTGTTATTCCAAACCTTATGGAAGCTTTTTCAATAGACGAGCTTCAAGCGGATTTTATTGCGGAAATAAAGCTAAGAAATTTGAACAAGGAATATTTGTTAAATAAAATTTCAGAGCTGGAATCTTTAAAAGCAGATATTACCCAGCTTGAGCAAATCATCGGAAGCGACGAAAAAATAGATTCAATAATTTGCCAGCAGCTTAAAGAGATTTCAAAAATATACGGAAAAAACAGGCAAACCACTATTGCCGCCGCTTCAGAAGAAGATGAAATCCCACATGAGGAGCTTATTGAAGATTACGGCATAAAACTTTTCCTTACAGAACACAATTATTTTAAAAAAATAACTCTACAATCTCTTCGTTCTGCAAGCGAGCAATATTTAAAAGACGACGATGTAATTACCCAGGAAATTGAGGCAACTAATAAGTCGGAAATAATATTCTTTTCAAACCAATATAACGCATATAAAATGAAAGCTTACGACATTGCAGAATGCAAAGCTTCCTCTATCGGTGAATATTTAAACAACATGCTGCAAATGCCCGAGGACGAAAAAATTATTGCCATTACTGCCACACAGGATTATTCCGGCTTTATGCTTTTTGCTTTTAAAAATGGAAAAGTTGCAAAAATTGCAATGAATGCATACTTTACAAAGGTAAATAGGAAAAAGTTATTAAATGCTTATTCGGACAAGGATACTTTAGTTTTTGCCTGCCACATCGCCGAAGATAAAGACTTTTTAGCCATTAGAGACAACGACAAGGCAATGCTTTTAAATACATCTTTGTTAACAGAAAAAACAACTAAAAATTCCCTTGGGGTTTCGGTTCTTTCTTTAAAGAAAAACAGCGCCTTAACTCACTTTTTTGAAAAGCCGGAAATTGAAGGAAATGATTTTGAGTATTACCGGGCAGAAAAAATACCCTCTTCCGGGCATTTTATTATAAAAAAAGATTTTGAGGGGTTAATCTAGTAATGTACTGTCACATGATTACAAGATTACAAAATTTCTACAATATTTAAAATATATCTTGCAAAAAATATATATTTCTGATATGATGACTAGCGAGATAATTAAGGAGGTGCTAGAATGGCCAAATGCGAATTATGTGAAAAAAGTATGCGTACCGGGCACAGAATTAGTGTGACACGTAGTCAAATATCTAGGCGTGCAAACCGTGTATGGAAACCAAATGTAAAGAAAATCAAAATAATGGAAAACGGTACTGCTAAAACAGTAAGCATATGCACAAGGTGCCTTCGTTCAAATAAAGTTACGAGAGCGGTTTAATCCAGTGCAAACGAAAAGACGCCTAATACTACACAAAGTATGAAGCGTCTTTTTTTATATACTAAGCTTTTTCACGTAAATACAGTGAAGTTTTACTGCAGTGAACTAATAAATTTTCAAGGGGTGAAATTAATGGCGGAAATAGCAATTTTGGGTTTAGGCACTGTAGGTTCCGGCGTTTTGCAGGTTTTAAATACAAACACGCTTTCCATAGACAAAAGAGCCGCCCAACCGGTAAGAGTCAAGCGTATTTTTGACATGAGAGAGTTTGAAGAACCAGCAATAAAAAGAGTTTTAACCCATGATTTTAACGATATTTTAAACGATTCTGACATTACAGTGGTTGTTGAAACTATGGGCGGCGTAGAACCTTCATATTCTTATGTTAAGAAATGCTTATTAAAGAAAAAAAATGTAGTAACAAGCAATAAAGAGCTTGTTGCAAAACACGGAGCAGAGCTTTTAGCAATAGCAAGAGAAAACAATTTAAACTTTCTTTTTGAAGCCAGCGTTGGCGGCGGCATTCCAATAATAAGACCACTTAATCAATCACTTACGGCAGATGAAATTGAAGAAATTATGGGTATTTTAAACGGTACTACTAATTTCATTTTAACAAAAATGACTAATGAAGACAGAGATTTTGAAGATGTGCTCCTTGAAGCACAAAACTTAGGTTATGCCGAAAAAGACCCAACAGCGGACGTTTGCGGCTTTGACGCTTGCCGCAAAATAGCCATTCTTTTATCCCTAGCAATTAGCAGCCAAGTAGACTTTTCGGACATTCACACCGAAGGCATAAAAAATATTACAAAACAAGACATTGCTTATGCAAAAAAATTAAACGGAGTAATTAAGCTTGTGGCAAAAGCAAAAGTTAGCGAACATAAAGTTTACGCAAGGGTTACACCGGTAATTATTAGCAACGAACATCCCCTTGCTATGGTCAACGACGTTTTTAACGCAATTTTTGTAAAAGGCAACGTTATAGACGAAGTTATGTTTTACGGCAAGGGAGCTGGCAAACTCCCAACGGCAAGTGCCGTTGTTGCAGACGTTATAGAATGCGTCAGAAACTTAGGCAGAAACATTATGACTTTCTGGTCCAGCGAAAAAACAGAAGTTGTTTCAATTGAAGGGGATATGGTTAACAAACTTGTTCGCATTGCATATGATAATAAAAACGAGGCAATCGCAGAAGTTAAGGGAGAATTCGGCAATGTTAAAATTGTAGAACTTGATAACGCCATAAGCGAATTTGCCTTTTTTACAGGGGAGCTTTTAGAAAAAGTTATTTCTCAAAAACTTAATGTTTTAAATAATTCAAGAAACGTAAAATCAATTGTAAGTACAATACGCCTTCAAGGAGTTGGCAATAAATGATACACGTTAAAACACCCGCAACATCTGCAAACATGGGGCCGGGCTTTGATGCTATCGGCATGTCCTTTGAGCTTTACAACAACATTTGGGTTTGCGAAAGCGATAAAAAATTGGAAATTGAATGCAAAAACGATGTTACGGGGAAAGTACCTAAAGATGAAACTAATTTAATATATTCATCATTTGTTAAATTTTATGAAGAAGCCGGCATTAAAAACATACCCGGTATTAAAATCATTCAGGAAGATTATATTCCAATGACAAGGGGCTTAGGCTCTAGCGCCGCTTGCATAATTTCCGGGTTGCTTGCAGCAAACGAAATGTCCGGCGTAAAACTTTCGAGAGATGCTCTTGCTTTTTTGGCTTCCAAAATAGAAGGGCACCCAGATAATGCCGCTCCTGCAATTTTAGGTGGCGTTATTGTAGGGGTTTTAACTGAAAGCAAGCTTGAATATATAAAAATTGAAAACGATTTTGTTAAAAACTTAAATTACGCTGTAATGATTCCGTCTTTTCCTCTTTCTACAGAAAAGGCAAGAAATATTTTACCTAAGACAATTCCGTTGTCAAACGGCATATTCAACGCTTCAAGAACGGGGCTTATGGTTGCGGCTCTTTTAACAGGTGCTTCAGATAAGCTTATGAACGCAATGGATGACAGCTTTCACCAGCCATACCGCCGGACAATTATCGACGGAATGGACGAAATTTTTGATAAAAGTAAGCAATTAGGGGCAGTTTCCGTTTTTTTAAGTGGTGCTGGTCCAACAATTATAGCATTAACGCAAGATTCCAGCTTTATTGAAAAAATAACGCCCTTTTTACATACATTGCAACACAAATGGGATATTTCATATATTAAGCCGGATTTTGCAGGCGCTATAGTAAGTATTAAATAGCGTCAAAATATTACAATGCATTTGGAGGTTCATTATGCTTATAGTTCAAAAATATGGTGGAAGCTCTGTTGCTAATGAAGAGCTTATTAAAAATGTAGCAAACAGAATTGTTGAGTCAAGCCAAAACGGTCATAAAGTTGTAGTAGTATTATCTGCTCAGGGGGACACAACAGACGAGCTTATAGATAAAGCAAGGAAACTGTCTATTAACCCATCTAAGCGTGAAATGGATATGCTTTTGGCAACCGGGGAACAACAAAGCGTTGCCCTTATGGCAATTGCTATTCACGCATTGGGTTTTCCGGCTGTTTCGTTAAATGCCGGTCAGGCAGGTATACAATCCTCGTCAGACCATTCTAACGCCAGAATAAAGAAAATAGATACAGAACGTATTGTAAAAGAGCTTGACAGCAACAACATAGTATTGGTAGCCGGCTTTCAGGGGTATAACCGTTTTGGGGACGTTACGACTTTAGGGCGGGGGGGCTCGGATACAACGGCGGTTGCCCTTGCAGCGGCACTAAACGCAGATTTGTGCGAAATTTATACGGACGTTTCCGGCGTTTATACGGCTGACCCAAGAGTTGTTAAAAGCGCAAGAAAAATAGACACCATTAGTTATGATGAAATGTTGGATTTAGCGTCTTTAGGCGCAGGGGTTTTGCATAACCGCTCGGTTGAACTTGCGAAAAAATACAATATAAACTTAGTTGTCCGTTCAAGCATGAACAGGGAGGAAGGTACTTTGATTAAGAGCAGCGAAACAATGAACATTGAAACAACTTATATTACAGGGCTTGCAATAGACAGAGATGTTGCCAGCATTGCAGTTGTTGGAATAAAAGATATACCCGGCAAGGCTTATAATATATTCAGCCTTCTTGCGAAGAAAAAAATATCAGTTGATATAATTTTGCAGTCAATCGGGCGCAACAATACAAAAGACATTTCCTTTACAGTTACAAGGGACAATTTGGAAACTGCTATTGAGGTTCTTGAAAAAAACAAGGAATTAATAACCTTTGACCATTTAAGCTACAAAAAAAGCGATGCAAAGCTTTCGGTTGTTGGCGCAGGCATGGCTTCAAACCCCGGAGTTGCTTCATTAATGTTTGAAGCTCTTTACGAAGCAGGAATAAATATTAAAATGATTTCCACTTCAGAAATTAAAATATCAGTTTTATTAGATGAAGATGACGTTGAAGCCGGAGCAAACGCCGTGCATAAAAAGTTTATGGATCAAGATATAAACACACAGCTTAACTAAAGAAATATACAGGGGGGATAACATGCATTTAGGCGTAGGCATTGACACAGGCGGAACTTACACAGATGCGGTTCTGTTTGATTTCGAGACTAAGCAAGTACTTGAAACTAAAAAAGCATTAACAACTAAGCATGACCTTAAAATTGGGATATTAGAAGCATTGGATGCAATGCCAATAGATTTATTAAAGCAAGCAAAGCTAATAGCACTTTCTACAACTCTTGCAACCAACGCTTGCGTTGAAAACAAGGGCGGACGGGCGAAGCTTGTATTTATCGGCGTAGACGAAAGGGTAATACAAAAAGTCGGCCATGAATACGGGCTTCCTCCCGTTTCCGACATTTGCTTTTTACCCTGCGTTTCAAAAATGAACGGTGATATTGAGAAAGAGCCGGATTGGGACAAGTTTAAGAAAATTATAGAGGACGAACTTAACCTTTATGATTCTTATGCTATTGTTGAAATTCACTCCATGAACAATAACGCTTACCTTGAAAACAAAGCAAAACAAATTGTATTAGAAAAAATAGGGCTTCCGGTTATTTGCGGCAACGAGCTTTCAAAAGAGCTTAATTCCATAAGGCGAGGTGCTGGGACGCTTTTAAACAGCCGTCTTATACCTGTTATTTTTGAATTTTTAGAAGCTGTTAAAACTTCTTTAGCTCTTAGAGAAATTGATGCCCCCATTGTTGTTGTAAGAAGCGATGGTACTCTTATGTCCGAAGCGTTTACAAACAACCACCCTGTGGAAACTCTTTTAAGCGGTCCTGCCTCCAGCGTTATTGGGGCAATGGAGCTAACAAGCGAAAAAGACGCTATTGTTGTAGATATGGGTGGAACGACTACCGACTGCGCAATTATTAAAAACGGTGTTTCTGTAAAAGCTACAGACGGCGTAAGAGTCGGAAATTGGAAAACCTTTGTTAAAGGGCTTTTTGTAGATACATATGGTCTTGGTGGAGATAGCGCTATAAGGCAGACAGGTAAAGGTCCAAAACTTTATGATTCAAGGGTAATCCCTATATGCGTTTTGGCAGACATGTACCCATCTGTTGTTAAAAAGCTTAAAAAGCTTTTGCGTTCCGTTCATAAACACACAAAGCCACTGCACGAATTTTTTGTGCTTGTTAAAGATATTACAGATAACCCAAAATATACTCTGGAGGAACAGACCTTTTGCCAGGCGCTTCTGGGCGAACCACTAATAATGTCAGAGGCTGTTTCCGTTTTAGACAAAGATGTTTATACGTTTAATATAGACAGGCTGGAGCGTGAGGGAATCGTCTTGCGCTCTGGGCTTACCCCAACAGAAATTATGCACCTTAAGGGTGACTTCCAAAAATACAATATTGAAGCGGCTCAGCTTGCCGCCAGGTTTGTGGCAAACAGCGTTTACATAACGACGGAGGAACTGTGCGAATTTGCTTACGATGCTGTAAAACGTAAAATGTATGTAAACCTTGTAAAGCTTTTACTTATGGATAAACACCCTCATTTTAAAAAACAGGGGGTTTCCGAGGATATAAATATATTAATTAACGATAGCTGGGACAAATATAAAAACGGTGAGGAATTTTTGTCTATAGACTTTAAAACCCCTGGCTGTTTAATTGGCATAGGTGCACCTATTCACATATTCTTACCAGACGTTGCCAAAGCTCTTAACACTAATTGCGCAATCCCCCAAAACGCCGGCGTTGCCAACGCATTAGGAGCTATTGTAAGCCATATAAGCGCAACTGTTGAAATTGAAATAAAACCAAATAAAACAGACTCCAATGAGTTTTGCTACACACTTTACGCTCCAGAGGAAAACCTTAACTTCCCTACCCAAAAAATGGCTGAAGAACAAGCCGTGGGGCTTGCCCTTAAACTTGCGGAAAAAGAAGCGAGAGACCGAGGCGCAGCCGGGGAACTTACTTTTACTCACAATATTTATTCCCTTGACATTGGCTTTGGTGACACCGCCGTTAGCTGGGACACTAAAGTCGTCGCAACCGCTACAGGAAGCGTGTTTCTGTAGTTTTAGCAATTTTAGTATAAATACGAAAGGAGGAAAAAATTAATGGGCTACGTTTACGGCGGATCTGATTTTATGTTTACGCTTGTACCGATTTTTATTATGGTCGTTTTTATAGTCGTGTTTGGTCTTATTATTGCATCTTTCATAAAGGGAGCTAAGGAGTGGAATAATAATAACAAATCTCCTGTGCTTATAGTCCCTGTTAAAGTTGTGACAAAACGAACATCCGTCAGCACCCATCATCACCACAACCCCGATGATATGGCTACGGCACATACCTCAAATTCTACAACATACTACATAACTTTTGAGGTTGAAAGCTGCGATAGAATAGAGCTACTTGTGCCATCCGCAGAATTTGGCATGATTGTTGAAGGTGATTCCGGCAAATTAACATTTCAAGGTACTAGATTTAAGGGATTCGAGCGGAATAGATAACAAAAAAACAGGTCATTTCAGTATTAGAAATAACCTGTTTTTCTCTATTAATTAACTTTTATTTATATCAATTATACCAGCATAAAAATTCCCGTCAGTTTCAAACTTCTCAATGGTTAACACAACAACCATGTCCGGCTCAGGCCCGGTACTTGTTTCATAATGAAAAACAATATCATAATGGGTATCGTCGGTTTTCTTATATTCATAACCGGAAACCCAAGGGCTTGAAAAGCCTGTCACCCAAGGACCAACGTCGGTATAGTTGCCTCTCTGCTCTTCTTTAAATTCCCCTCTTAATAACGCAAACTGCATTGCGCCGTTTCTCTGCTTAACTGCTTCGGCGTATTTTTCCACACATTCCTCTGGGGTTTTTGGTGTGTTAAACCATGTCACAAGTACTGCTGTTTTGCCGTTGGGTTTTTCAGTATATTTAGAAATTATTTGTGCCAGCCATTGGTCGTTTATAAATTCATCCCCGTCAAGTCCTTGCTCTGTTATAACGCCTTCTTCTGCCGCAGTTTTAGTATATCCCCGGGGATAACCTCCCATTTCATCAACCTGCCAAATATACCCAAAAGCGCAAACAAGCATTTTTACGGCTTCATTAAAAGTAATGGGGTTTTCAGGGCGGAAAGTATTATCACCATATCCATGGATAATTCCCATTTCTTTTGCAAGGGTTGTATAAATAACATACTTGCTTTCTAATGTAATATCTTTAAAGCCGCTTCCCTCAACTGACATATACAGTTCGCACAAAATGGGATAACCGGATTCAATTAATTCGCCGTCGGGTACAAAATGCACATATCCGCTGGAATGGGCGCAATAATACCTCTCTAAATCAAAATTCCGGGGATATAGAGCTGATACCATTTGCTTAACCGCTTCCCCTCTTGTAACTGTAGCCCCTTCGTTTTCAGTCCCGTAAGCATTTACAGAAGATATAACAACAAGCAAAAATAAAACGCACAAATACCTTTTAAACATACCTTTCCCCCATACAATTTAAAGTTTTGGAATTGTATTAAAGCCTTGCTCTAAAACTTCCTCCGTAGGTACGTAATCAACTACCTCACCGTTATTATAATTTATATATGCGGATAAGTCAAAGTTTCCGTGACCACTTAAACAGAAAAGAATTGTTTTTGCTTCTCCGCTTTCTTTGCATTTATTAGCTTCGTCAATAGCGGCTTTAATTGCATGGGAAGATTCCGGCGCAGGCAAAATACCCTCGTTTTTAGCAAAAAACACCGCCGCTTTAAAAACATCGTTTTGAAGCTCTCCCCTTGCTTCGTTAATATAACCATCGTGATAAAGCTTTGATAATATGGGCGACATGCCATGGTATCTAAGCCCTCCGGCATGAACAGACGGCGGCATAAACCCGCAGCCCAAAGTATACATTTTCGCAAGAGGAGTAACCCCTGCCGTGTCGCAAAAGTCGTATGCATATCTGCCTTTTGTAAGAGACGGGCAAGCCGCAGGTTCAACGGCTATAAAATAAGGGTTTGCTTTTCCCGTAAGCTTATCTTGCATAAATGAAGACATTATTCCCCCTAAATTTGAGCCGCCGCCGGAACAGCCAATTACAATGTCCGGGTATTCGTCTATAAGGGCAAGCTGTTCCTTTGCTTCAAGCCCTATTATAGACTGGTGGAGCAATACAATGTTTAAAACAGAACCAAGAGTATATTTCACGTTTTCGCTTGTAGCCGCCTTTTCAACAGCTTCGGCAATAGCCGTTCCTAAGCTTCCCATATTATTTTTGTCTTTTTCAAGCATTTGCCTACCAACACCTGTTGTATCGCTAGGGCTTAAAACAACGTCCGCCCCGAAAGTTTCCATTATGGCTTTTCTATAAGGCTTTTGCTCTGCAGAAACTTTAACCATAAAAACTTGAAGAGACAACCCGAAATATGCACATGCCATTGACAAAGCCGTGCCCCATTGCCCTGCGCCTGTTTCCGTTGTAATTTGGGTTATGCCCTGTTTTTTGTTGTAATAAACTTGGGCTATTGCAGAATTAAGTTTATGGCTGCCGGAGGTATTGCCTCCCTCGTACTTATAATAAATTTTAGCCGGAGTACCAAGTGCTTTTTCAAGGGCATACGCTCTGTGCACAGGTGACGGTCTGTACATTTTATAATAATTTCTAACCTCTTCGGGTATCTCAATATATCTTTCAGTTGAAAATTCCTGTTCTGCAAGCTCTTTTGCAAAAATTGGGTATAAATCCGATGGTTTAATCGGCTCCTTCGTTTGAGGATTAAGCATAGGGTCTGGCTTTTCTTTCATATCTGCAACAATATTGTACCAATACTTTGGAATTTTTTCCTCTGTTAAAATGATTTTGTTTGGTATTGTTTTCATTTCTATTCCTCCTTATTTTTAATAACAAAAAAGCCCTCTGCAAATAAATGCAGAGGGCGTGTTAACGCGGTGCCACCTCTTTTTTGCGCAAAGCGCAAATCTCAGCTAGGGTACTGTCATACCCACATCTCTGTAACGGGAGAACCCGGCTCTCATACTCAAAGGCATAACCTTTTTTCAAATTGCACTCCCAAGTCCATTGGGCAGAAAACGGCTACCGCCTTGCAGCTCCCGGCGGCTCTCTGAAAACCAATTTTGTGCTTACTCGTCTTGTTCAACGTTTTATTATATAATAAAATTATAAATTATAAATCCTAATGCAATTTTATCAAAACCAAATAGTTGTGTCAAGTTAAAAATTCTATAGCTATTCGCAAGCTATTCGTAAAGAGCTATAAAACTGCGAAAGTCATAATAATAAACTTTTGTAAACACACAACCCCCTTTACTTTCATATAATGCTATATGACGGACAACCATGACAGAATAAAAGGGAGGGGGTAGTATGCCGACAATAAGTCTTATAATGCTTGCCTATAATAATGGAAAAACTCTCGAATATAAATTACAAGCGCTAAAACAGTTTGCAGATGAAATTATTATTGTAGACTTAGGCTCGATAGACAATACCTTAGATGCGGCAAGGAAGTTTACCCACAAGGTTTATAACTTCAATTGGGATTACAATTTTTCTGATGCAAGGAATTTTGCCTATAATAAATCCTCTATGGATTATATTTTTTGGCTTAATTCAGATGAAGTTATTGAAAAATCCCAAATGAAAAGGCTTTTGCGGCTTAAAAGCAAGCTTACCCAAAGGGTAGACGTTGTTTACATGGAAGGTGTACCACGGCTCACTAAAAGAGAGAACAAATATATATGGATAGAGCCGGTTCACGAATATCTTCTAGTTTGGGGTAAAAAGCTTTTTACTAATATCAGGATTTTAAAAGCTGAAAAAGAAAAACCGAAAATGTTTACAGACATGGAAATTTACAGAAACTTGATTAGGAAAAACGAAACACTTTCGGAAATTGGTACTTATTTTTATGAAAAAGCAAAGTACAAACAGTACTTAAAAAACCGCCAATAGGCGGTTTTTTAAGTCAGCTTGCAGCTAACCTGCCGAGAAGGGTTTCGACAGCCTACGGAACGCATACAATGCGTTCCCTACAAAACCGCATTCTGATTTTCTATTTTCACATTTTAAAATTATTGATTTGTAGGGAACGCATTGTATGCGTTCCGCATTCCAATTGGTAGGGTTACATGCAAAAAAATGAGCAATTGTAGCAATAAAATTGGCTACCAATAATGGTTGTCGACAGCCTACGGAACGCATACAATGCGTTCCCTACAAGATGCATTCTGATGTTCTATTTTCTCATTTTTAAAATAATTGATACGTAGGGAACGCATTGTATGCGTTCCGCATTCCATTTGGTAGGGCTTCATGCTAAAAAATGAGCAATTGTAGCAATAGAATTGGCTGCCGACAATGGTTGTCGACTGCCTGAGGAACGCATACAATGCGTTCCCTACAAAATGGCATTCTGATGTTCTATTTATTCATTATTAAAATAGATTATCTAAATTATACAATTTATGAAATTGCATTAAATTATTGCAATTGGGAATAAATCTGCTATAATAAACTTTAGTAACGCTGAATGGTTTAATTATCGGCGCTTACTTATGAATGGAGGTTTGAAATTAATGACAGAAATTAAAAACGATTCAGGAATCGGTCAAATACAAATTGCAGACGAAGTTATTGCTGTTATTGCCGGCACTGCGGCTTTGGAAATTGATGGCGTTGCCGGAATGAGCGGCAATTTAACAGGGGACATTGCTGAAATTATAGGAAGAAAAAACTTGTCTAAAGGCGTTAAAGTTGAAGTTTCCGATGGCAGTGTTACTGTTAGTGTTAATATATTGGTAAAATTCGGCTTTAAGGTGCAGGAAGTTTCTTTTAGTGTTCAGCAAAGAATTAAAACAGCTGTAGAAACTATGACAGGGCTTGTAGCTAAAGAAGTTAACGTTTATGTTTCCGGCGTTTTAATGGAAAAGGAAAAAACAAATAAAGAAAATGAATAGGTGTGCGGCATATGGGGCGTAAAGCGGCTAGAAAACATTCTTTTATGATTATTTATCAAATGCCGTTCCACAGTGAATTTGAACTTAAAGAACTTTTTGAAAATTATATCTCTCAAGCTGAAGAAAAAATAGACGAGGCGGACAGAGATTTTATTTTAATGCAAACAAACGGTGTTTACAGCAATCTTGATAGTATTGACGAAATTATATCTGAAAACCTTGTAAACTGGAGTTTTGACAGGCTTTCTAAAATTGATATGGCAATTCTTAGGCTTGCTGTTTTCGAGCTTAAAAGTATGCCGCAAATACCGTCGGCAGTTTCAATTAATGAGGCTCTTAACTTGGCGGAAATTTTCGGCGAAGATAAATCCAAGTCTTTTATAAACGGCATTTTGGCAACAGCCGTTAAACAACTTAGAGGCAACGAAAATGAAGCCTAAAGTTTATACGGTTAAACAAGTTAATAAATATATTAAAAATCTTTTAGAAGACGACATTATTTTACAGGATTTATTTATAGAAGGGGAAATCTCCAACTTTACTAAACATTCATCTGGGCATTTGTATTTTACCTTAAAAGACGAATTTGCCGCCATAAGCTGTGTTATGTTTAAAGGTGAGGCTTTGGGTCTTAAATTTAAACCTCAAAATGGGCTTAAATGTATTGTTTATGGGCGTGTTTCCCTATATGAAAAAACCGGGCAATACCAGCTTTATGCAGAGCTTTTAGAGCCTGCCGGGGTTGGTGGGCTTCACGTTGCTTTTGAGCAGCTAAAGGAAAAACTTTTAAAAGAGGGGCTTTTTGACAGCGCACACAAAAAAGAAATTCCTCAGTTTGTAAGGTGCGTTGGGGTTGTAACTTCTCCCACAGGCGCCGCTGTACGAGATATAATTAACGTTTGCAAACGGAGAGACAAAACAGTTTCCATTGTTGTTGCCCCTGCAAAAGTTCAAGGGGAGGGGGCGGAAAAATCCATCGCCTCCGCCATTAAGCTTTTAAATAAATGGGGCAAGGCAGACGTTATAATAGTCGGCAGAGGGGGCGGCTCTATAGAGGATTTATGGGCTTTTAACGAGGAAATAACCGCAAGAGCGGTTTATGCTTCTAAAATTCCTGTGATTTCAGCGGTTGGGCACGAGACGGACTTTACAATTTGCGACTTTGTTGCAGATATGCGTGCTCCTACACCATCCGCCGCCGCAGAAATGGCGGTTTTTAACAAAGAGGATATTATTGAACATGTCTCTTTTTTAACTACAAGGTTAAAAAAGGCAATAAGACATGTTTTTGATTATAAATCAGTAATACAACAATACGAAAAAAAAATGAAAAGGGATTTAGGCTTTAAGCTTCAAAACGCTAAAATACGCCTATCAGGGGCTATGGGGCTTTTGCATCAGCTTTCCCCCCTTAATGTTTTAAAGCGTGGTTTTGCCCTTGTTTATGATGAAGATGGAAATATTAAAACCTCGGTTAAGGAATTTTCCGAAAATCAGGTTGTTGACATAAAACTTAGCGACGGCTTTTTAAAAAGCCGAATAAATGAAATAACGGTGGGTAATAATGGCGAATAAAAGCAAAAGTTTTGAGCAGTCTCTTCAAAAGCTTGAGGAAATAGTTTCCGCTATAGAAGACGACGACACAAGCCTTGACAAAAGCATGAAGCTATATAAAGAGGGGCTGGAGCTTTCAAAACTTTTAACAGAAAAACTTAATTTAATAGAAAAAGAAGTTGAAATGATTGAACAGACGGAAGATGGTTTTGTATTAAAGCCGTTTCCGGAAGCTTAGCTTAGAGAGGGAATTTTATGGATTATTTAGAGGAACTGGAGCGGCTAAAACGCTTAACTGATATATATTTATTGCAAATACTTGACATTAATTACCCCGAAAGGCTGTACGAAGCAATGGCGTACAGCACCTTTGCCGGAGGCAAAAGACTGCGCCCAGTTTTATTGCTGGCATCTAATATCGCTCACGGCGGTAATGAAATAGAAGCTATGCCTTTTGCTTGTGCAATAGAAATGATTCACACATACTCTCTAATACACGATGATTTGCCTGCTATAGATAACGACGAATTTCGCCGGGGTCGCCTGTCTTGTCATATGCAGTTTGACGAAGCAACGGCAATTTTAGCAGGAGACGGTCTTTTAAACGGGGCTTACGAAGTTATGTCCGGTGCGTGCAGTAAAGGTCTAAAAGGCAGTGTAGAGGCAATGTGCGCCATTGCCCAAGCAGCCGGCTCAAAAGGTATGATTGGCGGACAAATGGTAGATATTATATCCGAACGCAAAGATGCTAAACGTAATGAAGATACCCTTTTGTATATTCATGGCAATAAAACGGCAGCGCTTATTATAGCAAGCTTAAAAGCAGGGGCTATGCTTGCCGGGGCCTCAAATGAACAAGTCGCTCTTATGGAGCAAGCAGGTTTACAGCTTGGTATTGCATTCCAAATTAAAGATGATATTTTAAACGCAACTTCCACAACGGAGCAGCTTGGCAAAACAGCAGGAAGCGACGAAAAAAACAATAAATTTACCTATATCTCAATGTATGGT
This sequence comes from uncultured Eubacteriales bacterium, assembly GCA_964545475.1. Lineage (GTDB taxonomy): Bacteria > Bacillota > Clostridia > Lachnospirales > JAISER01 > CAZJGG01. Next base: position 25,118 of record CAZJGG010000041.1, read on the forward strand.
ATGCAAAAAGCTAAAGATGATTACGATATGCTTTCCCGTTCAGCAATTAAACAGTTTAATTCCCTTGATAATCCGTTTCTTGGGGAGTTTGCCCAAATGATTTTTGACCGCAGCAACTAAAGTAATCAGTGGGCTTATATTAACTTTGGAGGCTTTATGATACGAAAAATAAACAAAGAAGATAAAGAGCTTTTTTTAAAGCTTACAACTTCTTTTTATAAATCCGATGCAGTTCTCGAACCCATCCCAGAAAAATATCATCACGCAACATTTGAAGAGTTGACTCGGTCCGATAATTATTTAGAGGGTTTTATATTAGAATTTAATGACTGTGTTGCAGGATATGCGCTTCTTAGCAAAACCTTTTCCCAAGAAGCTGGTGGAATAGTTGTATGGCTGGAAGAGCTGTATATATTAGATTCGTACCAAGGCAAAGGATTAGGCAGTGAGTTTTTAGAATATTTGGAAAAAAATGTTCCTGCTGCGAAATATAGGTTAGAAGTTGAAAAAGATAATAAAAGAGCGATTTCTTTATATAATAAAACGGGGTACAAAGTTTATCCCTATGTTCAATTAATTAAAAGTTCATAGTAAACTATTAATATGTTTCGAGAGGAATGACCTAATGGTTGATTATTTTAATGATTTCAGCCGCAACATGGTTTTATGGACGGCGATTTCATCGTGGTTTATTGCTCAAAGTATAAAATTTGCAATAGAATTTTTTAAAAACAGAAGAATTTCGTTTTATATACTCCTTTTGTCTACAGGGGGAATGCCCAGTTCTCATAGCTCTTTTGTAATGGCTATGACAACGGCTATTGGCTTTAAAGAGGGGTTCGGTTCGTCTTTTTTCGCCATTTCAGCGGCTGTAAGCATGATAACAATGGCTGATGCCGCAGGGATAAGGCGAGCCGCCGGAAACCAGGCAAAGGTTTTAAACATGCTTATTGAAAGGCTTAATAACCCGGCAATAAGCGTAGACCAAAAGCTTAGAGAGCTTTTGGGGCATTCTCCAATAGAGGTTGGAGCCGGGGCAATTCTAGGCGTGGTAATCGGAGTTATTAGCAGCGCAATTTACGGTTTATTTTAAGAACCTGCCCTCAGTAAACTGTCATTCATTTTTGAAAGAGTTTATTAGACCTCTTCTGAAACCTGCTGTCGTCGGATTTGCGAGATATTTTTTCGACAGACTAGGAAGCCGCGACGACGCATACTCGGAGAAAGTCTGCTAGGAGCGGCTGACAACGTATGTCGGAAAAATAGCCGCAAAAACGACGACATGAGGTTTCAGAAGAGGTCTATTGAGGACATGTTCTAAGAAAAGTGTGGTTAAATGAAAATACTAGACAAAATAACAAGCCCCAAAAAGCTTAAAAAGCTGGGGCTTAACCAATTAAAGGAATTATCATCAGAAATAAGAGAATTCCTTATAGACTCCGTGTCGGTTACAGGCGGGCATCTCGCCTCTAACTTAGGGGTTGTGGAGCTTACAATCGCCCTGCATTATTGCTTTAACTCTCCTGATGACAAAATTATTTGGGACGTTGGTCATCAAGCGTATATACATAAAATTTTGACCGGGCGTAAAGATATGTTCCATACATTAAGGAAATTTAACGGCTTATCGGGGTTTCCTAAAAGCGGAGAAAGCAAACATGACGCCTTTGGAGCAGGGCATTCCTCTACCAGTATATCGGCGGCTCTTGGCTTTGCCATAAGCAGGGATTTATCCGGTGGGAAAAACAACGTAGTTTCCGTTATAGGGGATGGCTCTATGACCGGGGGGCTTGCTTTTGAAGCCTTAAATAACGCCGGGCGTACAAATACTAAAATAATTGTAGTTTTAAACGACAATCAAATGTCTATTTCCGAAAATGTTGGAGCACTTTCCCGTTATTTAAACAAAATAAGGTCTGCCCCATCTTATATTTCCGCTAAAGACGACGTTCACAAATTTTTACAGCGTGTTCCTGTTGTAGGGGGCAGAGTTGATAAGTTTATCGGTGATACTAAAGAAGTTATAAAAAACTTTTTAATCCCCGGAGACTTTTTTGAGGAACTTGGCTTTGATTATATTGGCCCTGTAGACGGGCACGACTTAAACGAACTTATAAAGGTTTTTAATAAAGCAAAAAAAATAGACAAGCCTACCCTTTTGCATGTAATAACAAAAAAAGGCAAAGGTTATTGCAATGCGGAAGAACAGCCTGCAAAGTTCCACGGTGTAGATTCTTTTAATAAGCATACTGGTCTTCCAACTAATGGGAAATCCGGCTTGTCTTATTCGGAAATTGCCGGAAATACATTAATTGAAATGGCTGAACAAAACGAAAAGCTTGTTGCAATAACAGCCGCAATGGCAAGCGGCACAGGGCTTTCCCCTTTTGAACAAAAATTTCCTAAACGCCTTTTTGACGTTGGCATAGCAGAAGCCCACGCAGTAACTTTTGCGGCTGGGCTTGCAAAAAGTGGGCATTTGCCTGTTTTTGTAGTATATTCCACGTTTTTGCAAAGGGCTTATGACCAAATAATTCACGATGTTTGCATACAGAACCTCCATGTAGTTTTTGCTATAGACAGAGCCGGAATAGTAGGAGCAGACGGCGAAACCCATCAAGGTGTTTTCGATTTGTCATATTTAACTCATATTCCCAATATGACAGTTATGGCGCCGAAAAACGGCAGGGAGCTTGCTCTTATGCTTAAATTTGCAGCTGAAATGAACTCCCCTGTTGCAGTAAGATACCCCAGAGGAACGGCTTCCACTCTTTTTGAAGGGGAAAGCGAAAATGAGGATATTGTTTTTGGCAAATGCGAAATAATAAAAAAAGGCAGGGATATAATAATTATTTCCGGGGGAAATATGTTTGACACAGCTTATGCAGTATACGAAAAGCTCTTAATAGATGGCTTAACCCCAGCTCTTGTGAACGCCAGATTTATTAAGCCTATAGATTTAGAGCTTGTAAAAAGGCTAAAGGATTATAGACATGTGGTTGTTTTGGAGGATAACGTTAAAACAGGTGGTCTTGGTAGTGCAATACTTCAAAATGCCGCTGAACTTGGTATTTTAATTAACACTTTTACACACGTAGCATTTCCTGATAATTTTATAGAGCATGGAAGCGTGCAGGAATTGTACCAAAAATATAAAATGGATTTGGAAAGCGTATATATACAGATAAAGGAAGCTTTTAATGAGCAGTGATAAGGAAAGGCTTGATGTCTTGCTTGCCTCAAGATATGGTATAAGCAGAAGCACGGCTAAAGAATATATTGAAAGCGGAGATGTAACCGTTTTAGGCAAACCGGCTATAAAACCGGGAGAACGCTTTGATGAAAGCGCAGAAATTGTATTAAATGCGGAACTTCCCAAATATGTAAGCCGGGGCGGTATTAAGCTTGAAAAAGCACTTGTTGAGTTTGCAATAGATGTTTCCGGCAAAGTGTGCTTAGACGTAGGGGCTTCCACAGGGGGCTTTACAGACTGTCTGCTTCAAAACGGCGCAAAGCTTGTTTACGCCGTAGATACGGGAACAGAACAGCTTGCTGAAAAGCTTAAGGCAGACAGCCGTGTTATAAGCCTTGAAAAAACTAATATAACAAGCCTTTCAGCGGAAAGCTTCAGTGAAAAAATAGAATTCGTCTGTATAGATGTTTCATTTGTTTCTGTATTAAAAATATTACCCTCGGTTTTTTCAATTATTGAGCAAGGCATATGCGTTTGCCTTATAAAACCTCAATTTGAAGCAGGGCGGAAACATTTAAATAAAAAAGGCATTGTAAAAGATATATCAGTTCATAAGAAAGTAATTGAAGATATAAAAGAATTTTGTGTATTGCAAGGCGCAAAGCCTATAGCCGTTATACAATCCCCTATAACAGGAGGAGACGGCAATATTGAATATTTAATGATTATATACTCCTTAACCACATAAAATAGCACTGCCTTGCGGCGAATTTTACTTGTGGACTACGTCATCAACTTCTTGTGTGCCGCTAGCACACGGCGTCGTCTCTTCCTTGCCACAAGCAAAATTTGCTCGCAACTCAGTACTATTTTATATGGTTAAGAAGTATAGAGCATGTTTAGTGGGGTGAGCCGGTTTGAGAAAGGTTGGCATTATTGCAAGC
>CAZJGG010000042.1:0-29032 GCA_964545475.1 uncultured Eubacteriales bacterium
CATTATTTACTGTTTTTTCACAGCGAAAGTTACAGCTTCGCCGTTAATATTCCATTCTTTTTCATAGCCACCCACAAGGTTGCCGGATTCAATTGAATCTGCCAAAACCTCGTTTTGAATCTCTTCTTTATTGTCTTCAACAATTTTCTTAATTTTATCGTTAGAGCCAAATCCAACGATAATGCGATCCAAAACTTCAAACCCAGCTTCTTTTCTCATGGTTTGAAGCTTGCTTATAATTTCACGGACGAAGCCTTCTTCAATAAGCTCTTCAGATAAATTAGTGTCTATAACAACGGTTATATTTTTACCTGTTTCAGCAACAAAACCGCCTTTTTGTGCTGTATCAACCAAAACATCGTCTTGAGAAAGCTCAATTTCAGTGTCATCAATAATAAATTTGGCAACGCCTTCACGAATCTTTTGCATAAATTCTTGACCGTTTACTTCTTTTAAATAAGCTCCGATTTTTGGAACAAGTTTGCCATATTTTTGCCCAAGAGTTCTTAACTGAGGCTTAAACGTATAGTCCGTAAACTGCTCAACTTCTTGAGTAAATTCTATATCTTTAATGTTAAGCTCGTCAAGAATAATGTCAGTATAAAGGCTTGAAAGAGGCTCTCCGCTTTCTTTTACAAGCATTTTACCAATTGGTTGCCTGTTTTTAATGCTAGCGTTGTTTCTTGCCGCACGGCCGCAAACAACAATATCCAAAACTTTTTCCATATTGCTTTCAAGCTCTTTATCAATAAAAGATTCGTCTGCACCAGGGAAGTCGCACATATGAACACTTTCCGGTGCATCTTTATCTATATTAAGAACAATATTAGCATATATTTCTTCTGTCATAAACGGTATAAACGGCGCAGATAGTTTTGTAAGAACTGTTAATACAGTATATAACGTCATATAAGCGTTAACTTTATCTTGGGGCATGTCTTTTCCCCAGAAACGCTCACGGCATCTGCGAACATACCAGTTGGAAAGCTCATCAACAAAATCATTTAAAGCTCTTGCAGGCTCTGTAAGCCTATAATTTTCTAAATGTTTGTCAACGGTTTTGATTAATGTATTAAGCTTGGATAAAATCCATAAATCCATTGGAGGCAAAAGCTCTTTTTTAAGTTCATAATTTTTAGGGTTAAAATTATCAATATTAGCATAAAGCACGTAAAATGCGTATGTGTTCCAGAACGTGCCCATAAATTTGCGCTGTGCTTCGTTTACAGCCTCCTCATAAAAACGGCTTGGAAGCCACGGAGCAGAATTTATCATAAAATACCAGCGAACGGCATCCGCCCCTTGCCTGTCCAAAACATCCCAAGGGTTAACAACGTTGCCTTTGTGTTTAGACATTTTAAGCCCGTCTTTATCAAGAACATGCCCTAAAACTATACAGCTTTTGTAAGGCGCTTTTTCAAAAATAACTGTTGAAATGGCAAGGAGTGTATAAAACCAACCCCTAGTTTGGTCAACTGCTTCTGAAATAAAGTCCGCCGGGTATTGGCTTTTAAAAAGCTCCTTGTTTTCAAAAGGATAGTGCCATTGGGCAAAAGGCATTGCGCCGGAATCAAACCAGCAGTCAATAACTTCTGTAACTCTCTTCATTTTTTGGCTGCATTTCGGGCAGTTTAAGAAAACGTTGTCAATATATGGCTTATGAAGCTCAATATCGTCTGGAACGTTGTCTCCCATTTCTTGTAATTCTTTAATACTACCGATTGCGTGGCGATGCCCGCAAGAGCATTCCCAAATCGGTAACGGCGTACCCCAATAGCGTTCACGGCTTAAACCCCAGTCTATAACGTTTTCAAGGAAATTGCCGAAGCGACCTGTTTTAACGTTATCCGGAAGCCAATTAATGCTATCATTGTTTTTAAGCAAATTGTCTCTTACGGCTGTCATTTTTATAAACCAAGTATCCCTTGCGTAATATAAAAGGGCTGTATCGCACCTCCAGCAGAAAGGATAACTATGTTCGTAATCGCAAACTTTATATGCTTGTCCTGTTTCTTGAAGTTCTTTTATTATTAATGGGTCAGCCTCTTTAACAAAAAGCCCTGCCCAGTTTGTAACCTGATCTATAAACTTACCTTGTTCGTTAACAAGCTGAACAAAAGGCAAGTCGTAAATACGACCAACTCTAGCATCGTCCTCACCGAAAGCCGGAGCAGAGTGCACAATACCAGTACCGTCTGTAAGAGTAACATAATCATCACAGCAAACATAAAACGCTTTTTTATCAGTTTCAGCGGCAAAACCGAACAAAGGCTCATATTCCATATGTTCAAGCTCTTTACCTTTAAAAGTTTCAATAATTTCATGCTCGCCTTTTAAAACTGTTTCCACAAGGGCTTCAGCCATAATATATGTTTCGCCGTTTTCTTTAACTCTAACATAATTTTCTTTGGCGTTAACAACAAGAGAAACGTTAGATGGCAAAGTCCACGGAGTTGTTGTCCATGCAAGGAAAAATTCATTATCTTTGCCTTTAAGTTTAAATTTAACATAAATAGACGCTTCTTTAACATCTTGATAACCCTGTGCAACTTCGTGGGAAGAAAGGGAAGTTCCGCATCTTGGGCAATAAGGCACAACTTTATGCCCTTTATATAAAAGCCCTTTATCCCAAATGGTTTTTAACGCCCACCATACGGATTCTATATAAGTATTATGATAAGTTACATAAGGATCGTCCATGTCTGCCCAAAAACCGACTCTGTCGCTCATTACACGCCATTCGTTTTCGTATTTCCAAACACTTTCCTTACATTTATTAATAAACGACTCTACGCCGTATTTTTCAATTTCCGGCTTACCGCTAATACCAAGCATTTTTTCAACTTCAAGCTCGACCGGAAGACCGTGAGTATCCCATCCGGCTTTGCGCAAAACTTTAAAGCCTTTCATAGTGCGGTATCTAGGGATAATGTCTTTTACAACCCTTGTAATTATATGTCCAACATGAGGCTTGCCGTTAGCAGTCGGAGGGCCGTCGTAAAACGTAAAAACAGGGCAGCCCTCTCTTTTCATTACGCTTTTCTCAAATATTTTATTTTCTTTCCAGTATTCTAGTGTTTTCTTTTCGCGTTCGCTAAAATTAAGATTAGCCGAAACCTTGTCGTACAACTGTATCTCTCCTTATATTTACGCACTATAACCTGCATAAAATTATACTAACATCGTCAAGCTCCATTAGCTCGTTTTCTGATGCGTTATAATTGTAAAACGAACTCAGAACAATGTCAACTATTTCTGCAGAATCGGTTAAAGTGTGCGAATCCAAAAGTATCTCTTTTATTTTTGATGAAAATTCATCTGGGTTTTCTTTATAAAACGTATCTGAAAGACCGTCTGTATGGAACAAAAGAATGTCCCCTTCATTATAGTTCATTTGTTTAAACTCGTATTTAGAATTATTGATAAGCCCCACCGGAAGCCCTGTGGAGTTTAATTCATAAACCATATTGTTTTTAGCATCTGCGTAAATTGGCAGAGACTCCCCTGCGTTTGAAAAAAATATTCTTTTGTGCCTTGTATCTATTACAGCATAAAAAACACAAGCAAACATTTCATTTCCACTATTTTCAAATATTTTATAAAACTCATCGTTAAGAAAATATAAAAGCTGATCTGGGTTGTGATATTTCAGAACAAGGTTTTTTACCATTGAATTAATCATAGATGTAAGCAGCGCTGCCGCAATGCCATGCCCAGAAACATCACCCATAACAACTGAAATGCATTCGCTGTTAAGCTCAATAATATTATAAAAATCTCCGCCAATATCAAGAGCTGGCATATATTTTGAATAAAATTCAATACCGTTAAACATTTGTGTTTCTTTCGGCATCATAGAACGCTGAACAGATTTTGCCATTTTAAGTTGAAATTCTAAAATACTATTTTTTTCCTCTAGCTCCATATACTTTTGTTTTAATTGTTCGCTTAAATATTTAAGGCGTAGCAAAGATTTTATTTTAGAAAGGAATATAAATGTATCAAAAGTTTTTTCCATAAAATCATCTGCGCCTACTTGTATTGCTCTCATACGTATTTCTTTAGAATCCGACTGGCTCATCATTAAAACCAACATATATTTAGTTTCTGGGCTTGCTTTTATTTTTTTGCAAATATCATACCCAGAAACATCCGGAAGTTCGCACTCTAAAATAACTAAATCCGGCTTATACGCATCTATTTTAGATATAGCGTTAAAACCACTTTCCGCTGTCATAACTTCGTATTGAGAGCTGTTAAGGCATTCGCTCATTAAGTCGGTGTTTACAACTGAGCTGTCAACAATCAGTATTTTATCCATGTGTATTCACCTTCTTGTAAAAATGTATTTCGTTACCCGTTATATTAAAAGCCAATGAATCCGTTAAAGAATAAACAAGCTTTATACCACGCCCGCTTTCTTTAATTAGCCCGGATTCATCGTCAAATTTAGACATAAGGCTTATGTAGTCAAAGCCGTTCCCCTCGTCTGATATAACGGAGTAAATTGTGTTTTCGTTCATTTCAAGCCGAACACGCACGCTTTTGGAACTATCCCGGTTATTTCCATGAATAGCGGCGTTAAATAAAAGCTCGCTAAAAATAAGCCTTAAGTCACCGGCGTCTTCTTCTGAAAGTGTTGGTAAATACATATGAATAAAATTAAGAATACCCATAACAACTTGCTTTATGCGGTAAGTATCGCTTAAAAAGCTAATTTCAAAAACATTAGACGCCATAATACCACCCCTTTTATAGGTTACTTAATCAAAAAGGACTGCTTTATGCTTCTTCTCCATAATTATTTCAAAATTATTTTCTAATTCATTTTTGTAGTTAAATTTGTCCATTAAAGCTTTAATCATAACAAGGCTCATCTCCTCGTCTGTTGATTCAAACTTTATTTTTACGGGTGTTCCTATAGAAATGACCAGAACATCATTTTTTATTGAAAAAACTATTTTAAAATCACTTTTAACATCTTGAGGCAAATTTTTTATTACAAATGTACATGCTTCGGATACTGCCGCTTTAATGTCTTCTATTTCGTCAATGTCAAAAAGCATTCTGTTAGCTATAGAAGATGCGGTAAGCCTAGCGGCCGAAACATAAGCGGCGTTAACAGGCAGTGACAATTGAATATTTTCATCTTGGGTTCCGCTTTTGGTTATATCATTATTCATTTTTTTCACCTTCAATTTTAAAAACTCTATCTAAGTTAGTAATTTTAAACAGCTTTGCAAGATTTGGTCTTATGTTCATTAAGTATATATCGCCCCCATATGATTTAACATTTTTCAAAACTGCAACTAAAGCGCCTAGCCCTGTAGAGTCAACATAATCAAGAAGTTTACAATCAACATGAATATTTGCATTTTTTTGTTTTATAAGCTCTAAAAGTTTCTGCTTGAAATTTTCGGAATTAAAAATATCTATTTCCCCAGAAATTTTAATTACCCAGCTGTTTTTATCTTCATCAAAACGTTCTTCTAAAATATAGTCCATTTTAAGCCTCCTTATAATAACATACGTAATTTCTCAAATAAATTTACTTTTGTTAACATTATACACTAAAAATAGAAAAAAAACCATAATTTTTTATAGGTACATTTTTTTATTAGAATAAAAACAGCATGGCAAGAGAGAATAATAATTAGATTTTAAAATGGAGGGTGTTTAAATGGATAAAAATAACAATAAAGAAACAGAAATTGATTTTTTAAAGGAAAATGATGTAGTATCATCAACTGAATGCACAGGGCTTATTCAAGGTTTCCCTGATTGCGACGAAGAGATGGATTCTTACAGAAGTATATACAAAATTCCAAGGCAGGGGGATTTATCAGATTTAGACCCGAAATGCCTTGAATAATTGTTTTTGATTAAGTTCAATATATTTACCCAAAAAAAGATGCCGCTAAAATATTAATTTGCGGCATCTTTTTAGTTTTACAAACACTTGCTTAAAAATACTGCTCCTTCAGAAACCTCGTATCCATTTTTAAGATAAAAATCAAAAGCAGGAATTTCCCTCTGGGTTGCCAAAGTAATTCTGTCCACTTCAAAGTCTTTTAAAGATTTTTCCACCATGCCGAGAAAATTACTTCCCAGCCCTTTGTTTTGCAGTTGCCTTGAAATAAATATTTCTTTAATCTCAAAACTATTACCAACGAAATAATCACTTGAAATGCCCACACAATATCCAACAGTTATATTGTCTTCAATAAATTTAAAACCAATAAAGCAAGGTGTGTTAAATAGGTCTGTAAAATACCTTAAAGTATTTTCAAAAATAAGCCATGTGTAGTTCCATGGCTTATTTTTATAAACATCCAAAAACATTAAAGTGCATTGTTTTATATCTTCATCAGTAAACGGGGCAATCACAATATCACCTTTTTAAGCGGCATCGTCATATATAATGCTTAACATATACATAACGTCACCCATAGTCATATTTGCTTTAGGGTTTAGTGTTTCCATATCGTCTAAAAATCCTATTTTTTCAGCTTTTAGCACGTTATTCTGATATTGAGGGTCTACCGCCTTTATATCAGGCAATAAAGATGTTGCGGCTGTTGGCTGTCCTTTTACGGCTGTTTTGGATTTTAACTCGTAAAGTTTAACAAGAGCGTTTATTCCGGCTTCATTTGGAACGTTCATGCCGGAAACTAATAACTTGGACTTACCTAACTTTTCAAAATCCCCACCAGTCATATCGGTGCTCATAGTTATATTTTTTCTGTTATACGCAACGCCTGCGACTAAATTATTAAATTCATTTGCAGTTAAAGGTCTGTTTGAATCATAAGTTGTTAAGTCCGAAATACTCATTTTTGCAGTAACAAATAAAAATTCATCTCTGTATTTGTCAAGAGGGAAAGTCGCCGCTTGACCGTTAGTTACAGCTGCATAACTTCCTAAACGCCTTGATTCAAATGTTAAAACTCCTGTAGCAGTGTTGTATGCAGATTTTGTTTGTTCCCACCCGGCAGAGTCTTTATTAGCAATATAAGCGTCAATGTTTTTCTCCATTTTTTCGCTTTTATTATCAATTTTTAATTCAATTTTAACCGGTTTTGCAAGTTCATTTAAGTTAACTTGATTGTTTTTGGTTTTTACTGTAACACCAAGACTCTGAGGAAGCGCCGAGTAGGTTTGACCGTCTTTTAAAACAGGCGTTCCTTTTGCATTTGTTTTCATGGAAATCGTCATTTTACTGCCGTTACCTAAGTCCTTAATTCCTTTAAACTGGGTGGTTAATAAGCTTTCCGGCTGAATAGTTATTGTGGTACTATCGGAAATAAGCCTTAAGCTAATTTTGCGCTCGTCAAGAGTTTTCCAAATTGAATATGGCATTTCTATATTTCTGTTAAGGACGATTTCGCCTTTAGGTGTAGGAAGCGTAATGTCGTAATTAAAAGCTTTACTTGCTACAAGCCTTAAAATAAATCTTTGGTCAACATAGTTGTCTTTAAGTCCATCAAGACCAACTCCGTCGGAACGGAAGCGGAAGTTTGCCGTTTTTGTTGCCGAGTCAAAACTTGCTTCAAAGTCTAGGTTTGGAAGCGGATAAAGATCCGGGTTTTTGTTCTCGTCATAATCTCCGGCAACATCTGATTTAGATGTTCTAAGAGAAATAACTGCGGACCAATCTGATTCTTTCCTCTTAAATTTATCTCCGGCAGGAGCATTTAAAGGAGGAACTGTTACTTCGACATATTCCAAAAACTTATCTGTTTTAGACATTTGAACAATATAATTATATTGTCTTTCAATACCATTTGCAGATTGGGTTATTGTTAGCACGGTTTTTGCCCTGAAATAATAAGTTGTATAAGGCGTCAATTCATTAAATTTAACCATATACGTATCAATTATATCTTGTATAGACAATAACTCCGCGCTACCTCCTGTGACGGATGCTCCAGTTGCAGGAGCAGTGGGCGCTTCTGCGTTGTTAATGTCGTTATAATCCCTCATCCATTCAATAATTATATATTTGTCGGAAATTGCAACAACATCAAGTTTATTTTGGGTGTTATAAATTTTAAGGCTTTCGCTTGAGGCCGGACCTAAGCCCTTCGGCGGGTCTGGCGGAAGGATATCCTTTGTTTTTTCGCTTACCGGGTTGGACCAATTGCTTGTTTGCCCCGGGTTTGTGCCGTCTTGCCCAGCTGCCATTGAGCGTATCCAAAAATGGTAAGTTGTGTCTGGGAAAAGCCCGGTAATGGTGTAAGACGTTCCGGCAGTGGTTTTGCCGTCGGCATCTGTTCTTTCTTCTGCAACCCCTTTTGCTTTAATATCCGCCGGGAGAATTCTTGTTCCGCCGTTTGGATAGTCAGAAATAAGCTCTGAATAAGAAAGCTCGTAATCAAGAGACTTAGAAGACTTCCACCAAACAGTAACAGACGTATCTGTTGTTTTTGATGTTATAACAATAAGCGTAGGCACTGTAGGGTCAAACGGAACTTCGCCCCTTGTTGTAAGTGTTGTAGCAGAAACAAAGGTTGGGTAATATGCCGCTTTTACAGTGTAAGGCCTAAAGTAAATAACATAAGGTGTATTAGGTTTCAAAGCTCCTGGTGGCAAGTTAGCCTCTGTAACATTGTAATTTAAAACAGGGTCTGTACCTGTCGGAGTTATTTGACTCCACATAACATGGGAAAGCCCGGTTGGGTCTTCCTTATCCATATCAAGCAATGTTTTTAAATATTCAGTATACCCACCGGCTTTTACAACCTCGTCATAAGTTACTGTGTGAATTTCATATTGAGCCGAACCGGGTTTGCCGTATTCCCCAAGGTCAATTTGCCTAAGGGGGGGAATATTTGCATCTGCAACGCCAAGGGCGGCAAGTTTTGCCTTTATTTCTGCTTCCGTTTTATATTCGTTAAGCATAATTTTTGTTTCCGGGTATTTATCTGCTTCATCTCCGAAAACAACTTTTTTATTACCGTCAACGGCAACTTTTACAAACCAGTTTAAAACCGCCGGGTCGCTGTTGTATGCTTCGTACCATTTTCTATCCCATTCAATTCCTATAGAAGTATCTGTTATGTTTTCAACGCCGTCTACAAGCTGAATGCGAACAGGTGGAGCAGAAATCATATTTGGGTTTTGATTAATATCCCCTGATGCCGGAATAAACATTGAATAATAAGCGAACTTGGACTGCTGACCGTTGTCTCTAATAGCCAATATTCTAATATAATAAACTTTATTGTCTGCAAGAGGAAGTGGCGCAGAAAAGCCGCTTGCTCCTTTTGAAACATATTGGTTAAACGGCGCTCTGTAAAAGAACGTCAAAACCCCGTCATTATCAGTAGATGTATTAAGGGCAAGGTCTTTCGCCGCAATTTCCTGTACATATAGTGGGTCTATAGCCGTGTCTGAAAAGTTATCAAGCTTATCAGTAATCCAAACTCTGTACGAGAGCTTATCATCTACAAAAACGTTGCCAAATTCCGGCGGAATGCTGTTTGCTTCGTCTAGTGTATATGGATTTCTTGTAAAGGCTTTCCAGTCTATTTGCATTGTATATTTAGGATCTATTATTGTGCTTGACGGTAAAATCGTTGGCACATATGGTTCAAAGTCGTTATTAGTCGGGTCGTACATAACAACGTTTGTAACCATTTTTTCTGTACCGTAAAACGCCGTAACTTTGTAATAAGTAATCCCTGCAGGTTTTTCCGTTAACAAATCGCTTAAAGTTCTTGCGCTGTCTCCATATAAAATGCTTATTTGTGTCCATAATCCAATATCCGGGTCAAGACCTTCGTTTGGAGTAGTGCTTTTTGAAATTTCTACTCTGTCTAACAATACCTCGCCGTTAGTGTTAGGGAATAAATCCCAGTAAAGGCGAATATGGGTTTGATCTTCAGGAACAACTTTAAGTGTGGGTTGCATGTAAGTTCTGTCTCTGTAAAGCCTTTCCTCAACAGGTGTATAGGCAATGTTCACAGTCTTCTGTATGTTGCCGGGTAAATTAATAATTGAACGGCGAGCAATTCTTAATGGGTCTGTTCCGCCTAAATACATAGGTTCAATTCTAACATCGTAAAACTGAGCAACTTTTAATACAGGGCTTTCAATAATATAATTACATTTGCCGTTAATAAAAGTCAAATCTGCTGTAGCAACGGTAATATCGTTAATAGTTCCTGTTGGTACTCCGTTTACAATTTGGTTGTAATAAATTCTGTAACCTGAAAACAAAGCTTGCCCGTTATATGTTGGGTTATCCCAAGTTACAGAAATTTTTGTTCCTGCACCAACAGCACTAACGTTTATATCTGTAAGGAACAAGCTTTCTGGGCTTGCTTGCCCCTTATGAATAATTGAAACAGGCTGATTTAAGGTGTTCATTGTTGTATGGGTGTGAAAGGGGGTCACTGTAAATGAATAAATACAACCCTCCATAAGCGGCAAGCTTGCCAAAGTCCTGCTTTGGGTTGTTGTGCCAAAGGCATTATCGTCTGCCTGGTTAGGGGAAACGGTTACTGCGCCTTCTGTTCCATTTGTTACATTTCTATAAGTTATTTCATATCCCTTAAACGTTATATCTGCGTCATTAGGGAAAGTAGTCCTTGTCCATGTTAAGTTAAGGGTATAGGTTTTGTCGTTAGTGTCTGTTGGAGTGCTTCTTGTTATGCTTAGCTTATCAATGCCAGCTGGTTGTGTGCTTGCAGATGCAGAAACAGCAGGAATAGCGGCAAAAACCATAATAAATATTAGAAAAACCGATAAAATCCTATTTAAAATACGCTTCATAATAGCTCCTTCCAAAATTATAGTTTTTTCTTATTATCTATTTTGGTTAACAGGTTAAGCATTTCTTCAATAGTCAGAGGCCCGTTGGAAACCATATTTTTGTTTCTGTAAATATCAAGCTCGTAAGCGGCACGAACACTTTTTGCGTATTTTTCTTCAAGCCCGGTTACGCCGGACAAAGCGGTGTTATCTCTAATTTTTAAATTAGCAATAGATGTTCCTGTTTTTGCCTCGAAAAGCGCCATCATAAGGTAAAGTGATTCCTGAAGGGTTGCATTTGAGTTTTGCCCTCTTGAGGAAACATTTATCTTTTTGTTGGATTTAAGCCAGTCAAAAATATCAGAGCCTTTAGGTGCGCCCATCATCCTTGCAACAGAGCCTGCAACCATTTGCTTTGTAGCATTTGCTTCAAGAATAATCTTATCCTTGCCTAAAAAGTCGTCTAAGCCGTATTTTGAAACAATAGCTATTGCTGTTTGCCCTTTTTGAACGTTTTCAATGCCGGGAATGTTAATTAACCGGCCTGTAAAAACGTAAGCACCAAAGTTTTTAGTGTAAATTGCTTTGTTCTGCCCAAGGGGTGTTACTGTATAAGGGAACCAGCCGCCGTTTTCGTTTCTGTAAGCCGCAACTTTTGTTTCTGTGTCAATACCTTTAACGGCAATAGCCATTTCTTTATCTAAACCACTTAACGGATAAACCGTATCAAGAGTTTTTAATAAATTTTCATGGGCAATGTTATAAACAGATGCCCCTGCATCGGCTATTATTTTTGAAACGAAAAGTGAGAATTCTTCGCTTAAAGCTTTATCCTTAACCATTCTTAATATTTGGTCTTTATAGCTTTGGGCTGTTGCTATTGCATCAATTCTTTCAAGAACTTTTGCGAACAAATCGCTGTCCCAATCGCCTATATTCATTTTGGATGCTACAATATCATATCTTACTTCGCAAACATCGGTAATTGGTGCTTCGCCGTCTATACTTTCCGGCGGAGTAAGCCAGTTAATTGCTATGCGAACGAAGTAACCATCAGCTTTGCCCCGTTTCAATTGCTCTGAAACTGCAAAAATAGCCGGGTTTGTATTTAAGTCAATTGCCCCCGGAGGGATAACAGCTTGTAAATTTCCGTGGTTTACTGTAAAACCAACGTTAGCCTTTGTTGCGGCATCGTAGCAGGATACTGGTATAAAGTAAACCGCTCTTTGTGATGCGCTTTCAACAAGAGAATATCTGCTGTCTGTTAAAGTTCTCATTGAAGCTTCAAAAGCACCTGGTCTGTAAATAATTTCAAGGTTAGAAGGGTTGTTCGCCCCTGTCCAGTATGGGAATTTATAAAGCTTGCTTAATTCTTCTTTTAATTGCCCAAGCCAGTCGTCCTCTTTAAGAGAATCGTCATAATCCTGCTGGTTCATTTCCGTTCTGAACGTAGCTATATTTGAGTATACAGAAACGTCCTTTGTAGCAATATCCACCATAGCAACACGTATTTGATACGTTGTTCCTGCTTGAAGCCCAGTTATTTTATAAAGGAAATGAGTCCATCCTGCTTCGGAAGCCGCTGTTGCATATTGCTTTAACATTTCAACATCCATTGTAACCGGTTCTGGCCAGTCGCTATCTGTGTCTTTTTTAATTTGGTATTGGAGGTTTGCTATAACGCCTACGTTATCTTTGTTGTCAATAGGTGCGTCAAAGCTAATCCATATTTCTTTTTGGGTGTCGTAATCTTTTCTGCCTGTTTCCGCTTTAAGGTTCTTAGGCGCTTGAACAGTTAACGTAGTAACGCTTACGGCACTCCATGTTGAATATCTTTCAATTCCGTCAATAATTTTAACGGTGCGAACATAATAAAAATATAATGTGTTAGGTGTTAAAGATTTATCCGTTAAAAAGTATTGAACATTGTCGGAATCGTCCAGTACAAACTTAGTAAGGTCGGTTATGCCGAACAAATTAACTGGCGTTCCGTCTTTTGTCCTTAAAGCTATTTTCTCGTCTTTAATATCCGTCCAAAGCTTTGATGCTGAAAGGGCGGTAAATGCTTCTCTACTTTCCAAAAGCCTTGAATCATTTGGTATTTGATTATTTGTTACACGGATAATTTCATACTCAATTTTATCATTTTCCTGGTCGTCAATAGCATCAAGTGGAACTTTGTCCCAAAAGATAGTAGCATGGTCAAGCCCAACGTCTTTTTTGCCTAAATTTTGAGGAGCAGGCGGTATTTTATCGCTTGGTTTTGGAACTTCCAAAACACCCTTTGTTGTAATTGTAGCAATGCTTGAAAGCTTTGATTCTGATGCATACCACGCCATAGTAGTGCTGTTCCAGTCAGGAGACTGAGTGTTAGACTTAACAAATAAATCTACATAAGCGTAATATTTTTGGTTTTTGTCAAGCCCGTCTAAAATATAGTCGTATGCTACGGATTGACCAGCAACGAGCTTTTGAACGTCTTCGTCAGTAAGTTCTATTGTAACAGCCGCTACTTTATTTTTTCTTAAAACATCTCTCGGAATTGGGTTTTCCCCATTAATAAGGTTAATAGGTTCTGTTGTTCCGTCGTTTGAAAAAATCATTCTATTGCTTGGAGAAGGCACATAATTAAATAAAACGGACATTGGTGCGTTTTGCCTTCCTCTTATAATCCCTGCTTCTGTTGGTGGATTTTCTGCGTTTTTATAATCCATTTCCTTGCTTGGCAGAGAGCTCATCATATATTCGTTATCTTGAGAAAGATACAAATTCATATACATTTTAGGCGCAATAAACGGTTTTGTTTTAAAGCCGTAGGAATTGTCTAAAAAGTCTTTTACACCTTTGCCGCTTAAAGACCATTTTGCATGGAAAGATATTTCGTCGTCGGGTGGTGTAATATCACCGAATTCAAGGGTTAAATCCTGAGGCGGCGGCAAAGTAAGTTTTGAAATATCACTTAAAGTCATACTTGAGCATAAGGACGGCGAAGTATTAATAACCTTTGTTGGGTTATTTGTTGGGTTTGCAATATCTGTCTGCAAAAGAGGCTGAGTGTTTAAAAAGTATATTTCAGGATAATAAAACTGAATATAAATTCTGTCCCCTGTGTCCGGGTCAGTTGTATATTGCGGACCGGGTTTAGCTGAAGATGGTGCTTGGATTTGAAGCCCTTTAACGCCAACTCTCGCCGGATCGTCGTTAATTGTCGGCGTTTTAAGCTCATGCCAGTCCTTACTTTCAACTTTACCAGTTGGTACAAATGGAAGCAAATAAGCAGGTTGCGTTGTTAAGTTTAATACCTGCCTGTAGTCAAAATTATCGTATTTAATCTGATACTTTGTAATATCGCTCGGGTCTTTCCTAATGCTTATTAAAGCATAAGCAAAGTCTGTAAACGGCGGATTGTTATCAGGTGTCATAGTATATTGAAGCTTATAAACTATTGAAAACGGCTGTCCGTTAGCGTTGGCTACAACATCAACTTTCCTTAATATAGATGCCGCATCGCCAATATCCCAGTCAAGAGTCATTGTTAAGTCACCTCTTGATAAATCCGGTTCAGTAGGAACTATCGTAGCGTCTGTTACAGTAAAGCTGTTAGGCGTTGAAACAACGTCCAGTAAATCCGCCTTATAAACAGAACGTTGTGAATAAATAGCACTTTGAGGGCTATCGTAAACAGAAGCATTACCGGGGCTAAAAAGCACTTGGTAACGGGAAACATTCTGGTTTTCCGGGCTTACCGTAAGAGGAATAAGCGTATCATTAACGCCGTCTCCCCTTTGCATAACAAATCTGCTGCCCATGCCGTCTGTTAACAGGTAATAACCGTCTACAGGTGTGCCGTCCGGTTTCTTATAAGGTTTAACTAGTGCATAATATTTTCCGTTTTTTGGAACAATTTCATACTGAACAAAAGTAAATACTGACGAATTAGGAAATATGGAAGCTCTTGTTTTCCTTGTAACATCCGTACCTCCAATAACAATTGAAGAGCCGTCGTATACTGTGTTAGGAGGTAGATTTCCTACTTTAAGCTGCAAGTATTTGTCCGTTCCTTCGGTAATAATTTGGGCAGAGCAAGTTGCACCGTTTCCCGGGTTAACACTTGGGTTTGCCGGTGGAGCCCAAATATTTGGAATCACAATTTGAATATCATAACCTACTTTAAATGTTGCCGGAAGAACAGCGTTTGCCCCGGATGGCGGTGCGGCTTGCTCAAATTTGTTCGTTCCGTTCCAAACTTTTGGCATAGGAATTTTAAATGTTATTCCCACGTCTTTTGAACCCGGCAGTCTTTTATTATCCGGGTTTGTATCAATAACGGGAGGAGTAATATCAAGTTCGTCTGCTGTAGAGGCAGTAAGCCCGTTGTTTGCTGTTGGAGTAACTGTTGTGTTAAGGTTAACGTCCGGTGTTACTTTTAAGTCAAACCCTGTATTTACTGTTACTGTTGACGTTTCTATTGTTGTGTTGTTGGAAAGCTTAAATTCATAAACTCCGCCGATTTTTGTGCTGTTTGTGGCAAAGACCAATCTGCCCGAGCCATCTACTTTAAAATGAACTGTAGCATTGTCGTATTGGAAAGAATAACCCCTGTTTGCACCAACACTAAAATTAGGCGTCGGGGTGTTAACAACCATTTGGTCAGGAGTGTTCCCGTTGTTGTTGTAATTTGCAATATAGTCCGTATAAACGGTATATCCTCTGCCCCCGGCTTTGTTAAAAGCATATATATTGTAGGGATAAGGGCTTGTTGTATAAGGGACAAAAGTATTTGTACCGCTGTTAAAAATATTAACGTTATAATCTACATGGTAGATGTTGTTAATATCTTTTTCAACTGTAACTTCAATTTTTTTAGGCACATAACCTGCGCCTGTTGTATAATCGTCAATAATGTATTGAAGTGTATACTTGCCTTCTGTCACTGGAAAAAAAACGTATGTCTGATCAGCAGGTAAATCTTGGGTAACGTCTACCGGGGTAATGGCAGCCGGGTTTTCGGTAAGCCTTTTGGTCATATCCGCAATAAGGCTTACAGTGGCTGCTGCAAAGGCCTGTTCAGTGTAAACAAAGGCAAAGCTGTTCATAACAAGGCAAAAAGCTAAAAGCTGTGCTGTTAATTTTTTTAATTTCATGCAATATCCTCCCACAATATGCTTTATATAAAGTATTTACTTAATATTATAATTATAGCGAAAATTATGTTTTTTTTAAATAGCCAATTACATTAAAATTATGTAACAAACAGATTCATAAAACCTCCCCCTAACGTGTTTGATGATTATAATTGTATATAATACCATAATTTTGGTAATAAAACAACGAATTATGTAATATTTATGCAAAAAGTTCACAAAACGCCTTATTTCGCAAAAAACTGTTGCAATAGCGTAAAGAATGTGTTATATTATTGTTACAAAAAGTAATTTAGAAATAGAATAGGTTCGGCAAGTCGAAAATCGGCTTAGATTAAAAGATGATTCTTACATTATTTTATTTAAATTTGGTAATTTTCAGAAACTATTTGCGATAAACTCCCCCCAGCTAAAGGGAACGTTAAATAACGTTCCCTTTAGCTATTTTTGTGTATACAAATGGCCATCGGAAGCCAGCGGAACGCATACAATGCGTTCCCTACAAAATAGCATCTATTATTCTAATATTTTATTATATCATTTTTAAAATAGTTTCGTAGGGAACGCATTGTATGCGTTCCGCCCCTCAAATGGTATGGAGGTTACATCCTGTATCCCAGGTGAAGGCCACAACTTGCAAGAACACAGTGTTGTTTTAATTCGTGGCGGTAGAGTTAAAGACGTTCCTGGTTTGCATTACCATCATCTAAGCTGTATCTTATGTTTAATCAATTGTAATATTATCCGGTACTTCATCTATATCTGTATATAAATCATTTGGAATAAAATCTTTATAATATACGATTTTATATTTTTTATCTATTTTACATACATAAACACTAGATAGAGCAATTTGACAAAACATTAACAGGTGTGGAGCAGAAACAGCAAACGTTTCACCGCTGTTTCTGCGAACATAGCTGTTTATGTTTTTGCAAATAGCTATATAATCATTGATACTTTTTGAGTATCGGGCAAATCTGACTCATATCTAAGAGCACTATTTACAAAATATATATCATCATTTATTTTTTTTATTTCAATTACTTTAAAAAAATCTACTCTAAAAGTATTTAATTTAAGCTTGTTTTTATAATTTTCATCTGGTATATATACTAAATCTTTAGCCTTATCAGCCTCACCACTATTAATGTAGTTAAAGTACTTATTCATAATATATCGTATTTGATATTTATAAAAATTGCTGCTTACATTATTAATTCCATAGAAAGATAAAATAAATATTATAACTACTATCAATGTTAACTTACTTTTTTTCTCCATGGTAAATCCGCAAACACTATATTTTTTTCTTGACATTTGTTTTTTCTGATGTTAAACTGCTGAGGTATGCCGAAAAATAACTTTTTTTTGGTATGCATTTTAAAAATTGGCAGATATTATGTAAGGAGGTGCAATATGCCAACATTTAACCAGTTAGTAAGAAAAGGCAGAAAAACCGTAGAGAAAAAGTCCACTGCTCCTGCGCTTCAAAGAAGCTTAAACACTTTAAGGAGAAAGACGACTGAAATGTCCAGCCCACAAAAACGTGGCGTGTGTACATCGGTTAAAGCCGCAACACCTAAGAAGCCAAATTCTGCGCTTCGTAAAATTGCCAGAGTTCGCCTTTCAAATGGTATGGAGGTTACATCCTATATCCCAGGTGAAGGCCACAACTTGCAAGAACACAGCGTTGTTTTAATTCGTGGCGGTAGAGTTAAAGACGTTCCTGGTGTGCGTTACCACGTTATCAGAGGAACACTTGACACAGCCGGTGTTGCAAAAAGAAGGCAAGGTCGTTCCAAATACGGAGCAAAACGCCCGAAGCCGGGTCAAACTGACGCTAAAAAATAGTTTGGCTTAAAATTTAATAGTGCCATTGCAATTATCTGCCTATAAGAATTTTGATTATAGCGGCTTTTGCCGAGAAATAGATAGATTTTTAAAATGGCATGAATCGTGAAAAAACACGAGTACCGTTGATAGAATCTGCGCTTTTTAGCGCAACTAATTAAGGAGGGAAGAATCGTGCCACGTAAAGGACATGTATCAAAAAGAGAAGTTTTGGCAGATCCTGTTTATAGCAGTAAAATAGTTACAAAGCTTATTAATTCCATAATGCTTGAAGGCAAAAAAGGTACGGCGCAAAACATAGTATACAGTGCTTTTTCAATTGTTGAGGAAAAAAGGGGCGTACCTGCTTTAGAAGGGTTTACTGAAGCTCTTAACAACATTATGCCAACACTTGAGGTTAAGGCTCGCCGTGTAGGCGGTGCAACTTACCAAGTGCCGATAGAAATCAGACCAGACAGACGTCAGGCTTTAGGGCTTCGTTGGCTTGTGACTTATTCAAGAAAACGCAGCGAAAAGACTATGAAAGAACGTTTAGCAAATGAAATTTTAGACGCTATTAACAATGCTGGGGGCGCTGTTAAGAAAAAAGATGAGGTTCACAAGATGGCGGAAGCTAATAAAGCTTTCTCGCATTATAAATGGTAAATTTAAGGAGGAATAAATTGTGGCCAATAGAGCTTTCCCACTTGAAAAAACGAGGAATATCGGAATAATGGCGCACATAGATGCCGGTAAAACTACTCTTACCGAAAGAATTTTATATTACACAGGTCGTAATTATAAAATTGGCGATACCCATGAGGGTACAGCTACCATGGACTGGATGGAGCAAGAGCAAGAAAGAGGCATTACAATAACTTCTGCTGCCACAACCACACAGTGGGAGAATCACCGTATTAACATCATTGACACACCAGGGCATGTGGACTTCACTGTTGAAGTTGAACGTTCTTTGCGTGTGCTTGATGGCGCTGTCGGCGTTTTTTGTGCTAAAGGCGGCGTAGAGCCTCAATCTGAAACAGTTTGGAGACAGGCGGATAAATACAACGTGCCACGTATGGCGTTCGTTAATAAAATGGATATTATGGGCGCCGATTTTTACAATGTTTATGAAATGATTAAAGAAAGGCTTGGAAGCAACCCGATTCCAGTCCAGATTCCAATCGGCGCTGAAGATACTTTCAAAGGCATTGTTGATTTAATGGAAATGAAAGCCTATATTTATAGAGATGATTTAGGCAAGGAAGTATCTGTTGAAGATATTCCAGATGATATGAAAGATAAATCTGAAGAATTCAGAAGCAAAATGATAGAGTCAATTGCTGAGCTTGACGACGAATTGATGGAAAAATATTTTGCAGGGGAAGAGCTTTCAATGGAAGAAATGAAAGCTTCTTTAAGAAAAGCTTGCCTTGCTACAAAAGCGATTCCTATGTTCTGCGGCTCTGCTTATAAAAACAAAGCAGTTCAAAAGCTTTTGGATGGCGTTGTTGAATATATGCCAGCTCCTACAGACGTTCCTGCAATTAAAGGCGTTCTGCCAGACGGAGAAACTGAAATTGAAAGACTTTCTTCCGATAGCGAACCGTTTTCCGCTTTGGCGTTTAAAATAATGAACGACCCATTTGTTGGAAAGCTTGCGTTTTTCCGTGTTTATTCAGGTGTTTTGGAATCTGGCTCTTATGTTTACAATTCTACTAAAGATAAAAAAGAAAGAATTGGGCGTATTCTTCAAATGCACGCTAACCACCGTGAAGAGATTGATAAAGTTTACGCCGGAGACATCGCAGCTGCTGTAGGTTTAAAAATGACTACAACAGGTGATACTCTTTGTAATGAAGACAATGCGGTTATCCTTGAATCTATGAACTTCCCTGAACCAGTTATTTCTGTTGCTATAGAGCCTAAAACAAAAGCAGGCAGAGATAAAATGGGCATTGCTTTGTCTAAGCTTGCAGAAGAAGATCCAACGTTTAAAACTTATACAGACCAAGATTCCGGTCAAACAATTATTTCTGGTATGGGCGAGTTGCACCTTGAAATTATTGTTGATAGACTTTTAAGAGAGTTCAAAGTTGAAGCTAACGTAGGTCGTCCACAGGTTGCTTACCGTGAAACATTCTCTAAAAATGCAGATGTTGAAGGACGTTATATTAAACAGTCCGGCGGTAGAGGTCAGTACGGTCACTGTAAAGTACGCTTTGAGCCAATGGATGCTAACGATGCCGACAAACCATACGAATTTGTTAACGAAATCGTAGGCGGTGTTATTCCAAGAGAATATATCCCGGCTATCGATAACGGTATTAAAGAAGCTATGCAATCCGGTATTCTCGGTGGCTTCCCTGTACTTGGCGTAAAAGCAATTTTATACGATGGTTCTTACCATGAGGTTGACTCTTCTGAAATGGCTTACAAAATCGCCGGTTCTATGGCGTTTAAGGAGGCTATGAAAAAAGGTTCTCCAATTCTTTTAGAACCAATTATGAAGGTTGACGTAACTGTTCCTGAAGAATATATGGGCGAAGTTATCGGCGATATTAACTCTCGCCGTGGTAAAATTGAATCTATGGAAGCAAGACAAAACGTTCAAGTTGTTCACTCTTATGTTCCTCTTGCGGAAATGTTTGGTTATGCAACGGACTTACGCTCCAAAACACAAGGACGCGGCGTTTACGCAATGGAAGTAAGCCGTTACGAGGCTGTTCCTAAAGCAATCCAAGAAAAAATGGTTGCAGGCAAAAAGTCCGAGTAAAAATAAATTTATCTTGCAAAATTCTGTAAAAATAAATATAATATATTCATTATGACTAATGAATAATCCAATACGAAAAAAGAGGGCTAACCCTCACTATTAAAGGAGGAAATTTTCAATGGCTAAGGCTAAATTTGAAAGAACTAAACCACACGTTAACATCGGTACTATCGGTCATATCGACCATGGTAAAACTACTCTCACTGCTGCTATTACTAAAGTTTTGCACGACCGTTATCAATTAGGAGAAGAAGTTGCTTTTGATAAAATCGACAAAGCTCCTGAAGAAAAAGCACGTGGAATCACAATTTCAACTACACACGTTGAATATGAAACTCCAAACCGTCACTATGCACACGTTGACTGTCCAGGTCATGCCGATTATGTTAAAAACATGATTACTGGCGCTGCACAAATGGACGGCGCAATCCTCGTTGTTGCTGCAACAGATGGTCCTATGGCTCAAACAAGAGAACACATCTTGCTTGCTCGTCAGGTAGGCGTTCCTTATATCGTTGTATTTATGAACAAATGCGACATGGTAGACGACGAAGAACTTCTTGACTTAGTTGAAATGGAAATCCGTGACTTATTAAGCTTCTATGAATTCCCTGGCGATGATATTCCTGTTGTTAGAGGCGCTGCTTTCCCAGCTCTTAACGACACAACAGGTCAATGGGCTGATAGCATTGTTAAGCTTTTTGAAGCAGTTGACGAATATATTCCATCTCCTGAACGTGACACTGACAAACCTTTCCTTATGCCTGTAGAAGACGTTTTCTCTATTACAGGTCGTGGTACAGTTGCTACAGGCAGAGTTGAACGTGGTATCATCAAAGTTCAAGACAACGTTGAAATCGTTGGCCTTACTGATGAAAAACGTGTTGTTGTTGTTACAGGCGTTGAAATGTTTAGAAAACTTCTTGACCAAGCTGAAGCTGGTGACAACGTTGGTTTGCTTCTTCGTGGTGTTCAAAGAACTGAAATTGAAAGAGGACAAGTACTTGCAAAACCAGGTTCTATCACTCCTCACACTGTTTTCAAAGCGCAAGTTTACGTTTTGACACAAGAAGAAGGCGGCAGACACAAACCTTTCTTTAACAACTATCGTCCACAGTTCTATTTCAGAACTACAGACGTTACTGGCGTTATCACTTTACCAGAAGGCACTGAAATGTGTATGCCTGGCGATAACATTGAAATGGAAATCAACCTTATCACTCCAATCGCTATGGAACAAGGTTTACGTTTCGCTATCCGTGAAGGCGGCAGAACAGTAGGCGCAGGCTCTGTTGTTTCTATCATTAAATAGTAACTAATATATTTAGCCATACAAATAGAAACTCACTTATGTTGATACATAGGTGAGTTTTTTATTTATAATTATCTAAAGTTTTTGAAAAAACACTTGAGGTCTAGATCGATTATTCTCCAAAATAATTAATTTCGTTATTTTTTGTTTTATTAGCTTGTCACAAAAATTCAAAAGCTTTCATATGATATAGTAGTAGAACAAAAAATTACTTATTTACACGAAATAAACTATTCACAAAAGTAAAAATAAGTTAAAATACAGCGTTCTACTTAACAGCAAATTTGCAGACAGCACAAACAACAATCGAGATTACAAATTAGCATAAGATAAGAAATTATAAAAAACTTATGATAAATGCCGAGAGTACTTATGATTTACACCAAATACACTTATGATTAAACACCTAGAGTACTTATGACTGAATGCTATAGAACACTTATGATTATAAAATTAAGGAGTACCTATGATAAAAAGCACCCAAGAGCTGTCAAACACAAGCCTTTGAGTGCTTTTCGTTAAAGCATGATATTAAATTCTTTCACGTTTTTCATAATGAGTATGCAACAATTGATGCGCAAGCTCGCCATAAGGCGTACCTAAATACTTTTCGTAAAGCTCAATTACTTCTTTGTTAAGATGAGATTTGCGTACTGCCTTTTGCTCATCTTCTTTATATAAAGCTTGTTGGCGTTTTTTAATTGTTTCAAAATTATTGTGGTGGTAAGGCTGCCCTCCCCCGGCAATACATCCCGTTGGACATGCCATAATTTCAATAGCGGTATATTGGCTCTTTCCTTCTTTAATTTCTTCGAGAAGCTGACGTGCATTACCAAGTCCGCTGGAAATACCAATTACAATTTCCTTGTCTCCAATTTTTACAGTTGCTTTTCTTAATCCTTCAAGCCCTCTTAACTGCTCAAATTCAATCTCTTTTAATTCCTCGCCTGTAATCCATTCATGAGCAGTACGTACAACCGCTTCAATAACGCCGCCTGAAGTACCGAAAATAACTGAAGCGCCAGTAGATTCCCCAAGAATCGGGTCAAATTCGCCGTCCGGCAAATCTGTAAATCTAATTCCGGCTTCTTTAATCATTATTGCAAGCTCTCTTGTAGTAACTACTATGTCAACATCGTCACAGTTGTCTTTTGTAAGTTCTGGGCGTTTAGCCTCAGCCTTTTTAGCCACACAAGGCATTACAGAAACAACAACTATATCTTCTGGATTAATCCCCATTTTTTCTGCATAATATGTTTTGGCAATAGCACCCACCATAATATGAGGAGACTTACAAGTTGACGGAATGTCTAATAAATCTGGGAACTGGTGCTCAATGAATTTAACCCACGCCGGGCAGCAGCTTGTAAGCATTGGCATTGTCTTGTTTTCTTGTATTCTATGGATAAATTCGGCAGTTTCTTCCATAACCGTAAGGTCGGCGCCGAAGTCAGTATCAAAAACTGCGCTAAAGCCCATTCTTCTAAGTGCTGTAACCATTTTACCGGTAACAATTGTTCCTGGTTCGTATCCGAAAAGCTCGCCAAGCGCAACCCTTATTGCAGGTGCTGTTTGAACAATAACATGCTTTTTAGGATCATGTATTGCCCGCCAAACTTTCTGTACATGGTTAACTTCCGTAAGGGCTGCTGTTGGGCATACAGAAACGCACTGCCCACAATATGTGCAAGAAGATTCCAGCATTGGCATATTAAACGCAGGACCAACAAACGCTTTAAACCCTCTGCTTATGCCAGACAAAATGCCGCATGTCTGCACTTTATTACACATAGTTTCGCAGCGTCTGCAATAAATACATTTATTTGCATCTTTAACAATAGCACCGCTGGATTCATCCAACGGATATTGCATACGCTCTCCCTCGAAAGGAATCTCTCTAATACCAAGCTCAGCCGCAAGGGATTGTAAATCGCAGTCAGTATTTTTCGGGCATGTAAAGCAAGCGTTGGGGTGGTTTGAAAGGAGAAGCTCTACAGAGATTCTTCTGGCGGTAACGGCTCTGATGCTGTTAGTAACAACCTCCATGCCTTCCGTTACTTTAGTTACGCAAGACGGAACAACTTTATTTCTGTTAGTCTTATTATCAATAAGTTCTACCATACATACACGGCAGGAAGCGGTTTGATTAACCATTTTAATATCGTGCATATCAAGGTGACACAACGTCGGTATTCTAATTTCATGAAGATTGGCTGCTTCTAAAATGGTCATTCCTTCGTCAACTGTCATATCCATATGGTTAATAATGCATTTTATTTGTTTTTTCTGATTATCCATTTTGCATTACTTCCTTCTCTTTTCGATTTTTTGAGCTGTCATCCTTTATGAATGCCAAGTATTCTTCCTCAAAATGAGTTAGAGTGCTTATTATCGGGTTAGGCGCCGTTTGCCCAAGCCCACATAAAGAACCGTCTTTTACCGTATAAGCAAGCTGCCTTAAAATATCAATGTCATGCTGGGTAGCATCGCCTTTGGTAATTTTACATAAAAGCTCATAAAGCCTTTTTGTTCCAACTCTGCACGGTGTGCAACGACCGCATGACTCATCCATGGTAAATTCAAGAAAGAACTTTGCAATTTCAACCATGTTATCTGTTTCATCCATAACAATCATACCGCCGGAACCCATCATAGAGGAGATGCTTATAAGGCTTTCATAATCTATAGGAGTATCTAAATATTTTTCGGTTATAACGCCGCCAGAAGGTCCGCCCGTCTGCACCGCTTTAAATTTATGTCCATCTTTTATGCCGCCGCCAATATCATATATAATTTCTCTTAAAGTAATGCCCATAGGAACTTCAACAAGCCCAACATTATTGATTTTACCTGCAAGAGCGAAAACTTTTGTTCCACGGCTCTTTTCAGTACCAACTGATGCAAACCATTCTGCACCTTTTGTAATAATAATAGGAATATTAGCAAATGTCTCAACATTGTTAACGCATGTTGGGTATCCCCAATAACCTTCTTGTGCAGGATAAGGCGGTTTGTAGCTTGGCTCTCCGCGTCTGCCTTCGCATGAATTTATAAGAGCGGTTTCTTCGCCGCAAACAAATGCACCTGCGCCGTACTTAAACTGTATATCAAACTCAAAATCAGTACCGAATATTCCTTTTCCTAAAAAGCCCGTTTCTCTGGCTTGGTCTATTGCAATTTTAAGCCTCTCTATTGCAAGGGGGTATTCCGCTCTTATATAAATAAGCCCGTAAGAAGCCCCGATGGAATAAGCAGCTATCGCCATTGCTTCAATAATGGATTGAGGGTCTCCCTCTAAAATACTTCTGTCCATAAAAGCGCCAGGGTCGCCTTCGTCGGCGTTACATATAACGTATTTTTTGTCCCCTTGGCTTTTTCTTGTAACATCCCACTTAATGCCTGTTGGGAAACCTCCGCCTCCCCTTCCTCTTAAACCGGATGCTTTAACAACTTCAATTACCTCTTCCGGAGTCATTTTAGTAAGGGCTATTCCGAGAGCTTCATATCCGCCTAAAGAAATGTACTCATAAATATCTTGGGGGTCAATAAGGCCGCAGTTTCTAAGAGCAACTCTATGTTGTTTCTTATAAAACGGGATGTCCTCATGTTTTTGAAGCCTTTGTTTTGTATCAGGCTCTGTATATAAAAGCCTATCAACAATATTTCCGCCTATAAGGTGTTCGTCAATTATATCTTTTACATCTTTTGGCCCAACCTGTACGTAAAAAACATTATCCGGCTGAATTTTTACTATAGGACCTTGTTCACAAAAACCGAAGCAGCCAGTTTTTATTAACTTAACTTTCCCTTCAAGCCCTTTAGCTTTAATAAGTAAACTGAAATTTTTGAAAACTTTTTCGCTTGCGCTTGAAAGACACGCTGTTCCTCCGCAAACAATTACATTATACTCAACATCACCATCTGTAACGCCTTGATGATCACTAAAATCATATACGCTGTCTTCGCAAGATTTTCTTAAACATGTTTTACAAAGGCTGTCCTTTTTGGCTTGTGCAAGCTGTTCCAGTGATTTAATTTGCATTTAAAGCCACCTCGCTTTCGGAGTCATGGGCGGTATATTCAACACCGGCCGCTTTATAATATGGCTCTAAGATTTTATCAATTTCTTCAACTTTTACCTTACCGTAAACTTTATCATCAATCATAACAACGGGAGCAAGCCCGCAAGCGCCAACGCAACGAATATCTTTTAAAGTAAAAAGCCCGTCCTCAGTTGTCTGGTTTGATTCAATTTTCAATTTTTCTTTAAACTTAGCTATTATTTTGTCTGCCCCTCTAACAAAGCAAGCAGTTCCCATACAAACGCTAAGATTATGTTTTCCTCCGGGCTTCATTGTAAAGAATGAATAGAAGCTTACAACTCCGTAAACTTCTGCCCCAGGAATTCCTAATTTTCGGGCAACGTAAAGCTGAACTTCTCTTGGCAAATAACCGAAAATATTTTGCGCCCTGTGAAGTATTTGAATAAGCGCACCTTCTGTAGATTCTAAGCCGTCAATAAAATCTCCGAGTTCCTTTAACTTACTTTCGTCAATGTCAACAATTTGCGACCCCTTGCTGTCGGTGTCAGATGCCTTTGTCATTTCATCACTTCTTTCTACATTCTAGTTAAAGATGTAACAATTAGATACTAATAGTATTATTTATTAACAAAGAAATACCAAAAATAACTAATCATTTACAAACGCTTTACTTTCTTATTATAATTATTTAATATATAATTGTCAATTATTTACAAAAATTTTATAGGAAAACTATTAAATAAAACTGTTTCGGTTGCATCGTGAGTTACCCAAATTACTGTTTTACTTAAAGTTTTGTTAGTAATATAACCAATTACGGTTTTTTTTATTTCAGCGTCAAGCCCTTTAAATGGTTCATCCATTAATAAAATTTCAAAATCATATAGGAGTGCCCTGGCAATAGCAACCCGGCGTTTCATTCCTCCGCTTAAATTTTTAACAGGTGACTGAGCATATCCGGAAAGCCCAAATGCTTTAAGTATATTATCAATTTCTAGTTTTTCATCGCTTTTTTTTAAGACCATTCCAATATTTGTGCTAACTGTTAAGTTTTCTACAAGTCTGTCCTCTTGAAATACATATGATATTTTACTTGGATTTATTCCTGTAACAATGCCCTCGTCTGGCTTCAGCAAACCGCTTATTACATTTAAAAGCGTTGTCTTGCCGCTGCCGGAAGCCCCGGTTAATAAATATCTTTCACCCTGCTTAAAAGTATAGGAAATGTTATTAAAAATGTATTTGCCGTCATAATGTTTTGATATGTTTTTAAGCTCAATATCCATGCCTACACCCTTTCACAAAGAGAGCCTAAAGCTTTTAATAAACGCAAGAAAACTTTTTCAAATAAAAAGCTTACAAAAACAACAACTACCGACCAAGCAAGAAGAGTTTTAACATCTAAAAAAACTTTAGCCTGATAAAGGCTTTGCCCGATAGTTTTGTCCGGAAGCCCAATAACTTCCGCCGCAACCCCTGCCTTCCAACATATACCAAGAGAAATACTGCAAGCTGATATAAAAAAGGGCAAAATCTGTGGGTTATAAATAAACAAGCATCTTTTAAAAAAACCAATATTAAATAATTTGGCCATTTCCAAAAGCTTTTTGTCCATGTTTTCAAGACCCTTTAATATATTTGTATAAATAACAGGAAAAACAGTTATAAAAGAAATAAAAGATGATAGTTTCTGAGTTGAAACAAAAAAAAGACACAAAATGACGTATGAGGCCACGGGAACAGCTTTGATTACTGCCATAAAAGGCTCTAAAAACGCTTTCACAATAAAAAAGCGATAAGATATACATGATAATAAAAGTCCAAAAATTATTGCTCCAATAAAGCCAGAAATAACTCTAAAAAACGAATTAAAAATGCTTTGCCAAAATTCAGCTTGCTTTACTAAAACAAAAAGCTGTTCTAAAACTGCCACAGGAGATACTAAGAGTATCTCCTGCTTTAGCAAAACGCTTGCGACATGCCAAATTACAAGCCAAATTAATATTGATATAAAAAATATAAAGTTTTTGCTGATTTTAGCTTTCTGCATTGAAATAAAATTTTTCATCAGGCAAAACGCCTCCAACAGATTTCGGTTCTGCATCAAATAAAACTTGCAAATAACCTTGAAGCTTGTCTTTCATTTGCTTTCCATCAATCATTATAATGTTACAAAGTTTTATTGCATCGCTGGAAACACCCTCTGGGAAAATCCCATATTTATAAGTAAGATCTACTGTTTCCTGAGGGTTTTTATTGGCAAGCTGACTGGAATTTTCATACTCGCTTAAAAATTTTTCAACTGCGCCGGGGTTGTTTTCTATAAATTCATTTCTTGCAATGTAAACCCCTGTTATTAACGAACTTTGACCATTTTCAACCTTTTCCCATTCCTCTGTTAAATCTAAAGCAATGTTTAACCCATTTATTTTAGACTGAGCAATTGAAACAAAAGGTTGCGGCAACATTGCAATGCCGTTTTCGCTTTGCACAAGTGATGCCACAACTTCCGTCTGTTCGGACTTATATTCTATATTTACGTCTTTTGACGGGTCTATTCCGTTTTTGCTTAAAATATAATTAAGGGCATACTCAGGTACTGCGCCTTTACCGGAAGCATAAATAGTTTTCCCCTTTAAATCCGCAACAGTTTTTACTGTTTCACCTTTTTCTGCAATATACAGCACACCTAATGTATTTATGCTTATAACTGAAACAGCGCCTTTTGTATTGTTATATAAAACGGATGCAAGGTTTGCCGGAACAGCCGCAATGTCTACCTCCCCTTTAGCAATAAGCGGAACTATTTCATCAGTTGTTACAACAGAAAAATTGTATTCCTCTCCGCCGTTTTCCATAAGATTAACAAGACCGATAGCAGTTGCGCCTTTTAAAGCCGCTACATTAACAGATGCAGATCTGTTTTCCGTTTCTCCTTGCTGTTTCTCTTCGTTTATATTTTCTTCTTCATTGTTTTCTTCAGGTGCAGAAGATGCTGTTTCGGTTGATTCGGCAGTTTTATCTGGCTGTACCGGCTGTGCTTGCTCTGCCGCCCTTGCACACCCAGATAAAACTACAATTAATGCTAATAAAAATATAATCTTTTTCAATAAAAACACTCCTCGTATAATATGTTTTGTTAGACAAATTAGTTAGGGTATCTAGTCAA
>CAZJGG010000043.1:0-29028 GCA_964545475.1 uncultured Eubacteriales bacterium
TGTTGAATATTGATTAAAAATTTCAAAACGATGTAAAAACGCCCCTAAATCCGGTCGTTTTTACATCTGAAATTTTCCAAATAAGGATTATTCAACACGCTCCTTAATTGCTGCATCAGAGGCAAACGCCCATACTTATCGTAGTATGAACGTTCACCTCTTCCTTGCAATTAAAAAAATTTGCTCGAAAATTCACTAAAAGCGAGACTTTGAACAGGCTCTTACACGGAAAGAATGAGCAATATTTGTAAGAGATGTTTTTTCAATGCTGTGCTCTAAAAAGTAAATAAGAGATTTTTCTATTATTTGAGCCTTTGTTTCTTCGATTTTAATTTCGATAAGTGACACCACGATTCTCCTTTGTTGAGCTGATTAACAAATGGTAATCTGATTACCATTTTAGGAGAAAAAATCCCCAAGAGCGAGATTCTGAACAGGCTCTTATCCATATCTGCCAATCAAATGCCGAAACTACTTATAAACATCAATGTAACTGTAACACCATATTTATAATTTGTCAATGTTTAGCAAATTGCCCTACAAAGGTGAACGGATTTTTGAAAATAGAGTTTTGACAAAGGTGTTCCAGAATGATATTCTGTATAGGGTGAGTTTGATATAGTGAAAATGTATAGAACTTGTCTTATATAGAGCAATTTGACAAAACATAACTGTTTATGTTTTTGCAAATAGTTATAGAAAAGAGGGGTAGTCATGAAAATTACAAATTCAGCAGTTGTATATAAAATGGGGCCAAATAACAAGCCAGCCGCATATGCAAAAAGTGGAGATACTATTGTTTTTGAAACAATGGATTGCTTTAGTAATAGAATAAAAACTGAGGAAGATACATTTAGTGTTGTTAAAAGAGAAAGTGTTAACCCGGCGACAGGACCTTTATATATTGAGAAGGCTGAACCGGGGGATATGATTAAAGTTGAAATTTTGGATATTTCTGTGGGTGAGCAGGGGGCAATTGCTTGCGGACCTGGGTTTGGGGTTTTGGGGCATAAAATTGAAAAAGAGGTTACAAAAATTATGTCTGTTAAAGACGGAGTCAGTGTGTTTAACAGTAAAATTACAGTGCCTATAATACCGATGGTAGGAGTTATTGGAACGTCGCCTAAAGATGAAGAGATTAGAACCGGAAATCCGGGGTCTCACGGCGGAAATATGGATTGTAACCGTGTAACGAAAGGGTCTTCAATTTATTTGCCGGTTAACGTTAAAGGGGCAATGCTTGCCATGGGGGATTTACACGCTGTTATGGGAGACGGGGAAATTGTTGGTTGTGGAGTAGAAATTGCCGGAGAAGTAACTGTTAGAGTAACGGTTGTAAAGGGAGAAAAATATCCTATGCCGTTTTTAGTGTCCGGAGAGGAATTTATGACAATAGCCGCAGGTAAAACTCTTGATGAAGCCGCAGAACTTGCTACTATAAACATGCATGATTTTTTATGCCAGAAATTAGGCATGGAGTTACATGAAGCAGGGCTATTTCTTTCGGTGATGGGGCAATTAAGGATATGCCAAGTTGTAAATGAATTAAAGACGGCGAGAATGGAACTGCCGTTATGGATTTTAGAAAAATATGAGTTCAGTATGTAAAGGCGGCCTTTTGGTCGCCTTTTTTATGTTAATACAATCTATTCATAATTCATAAGCATAGAGCGAAGTTCCGCTGCGTGGTAAGCTTCGTCCTCGGCGTATTTTTTAAATACTTTCCGAGCATCCGCCTCTTCAACTTCGTTTGAATAGTTTTGATAATCCCTTACTAATTCTGTTGAGTTTTGCCAAGCACGCAAAAGTCTGTCTCTTGTTGTTATTTTTAGTTCGTGATCCATGTTATGCCCTCCATTCTGTATTTTTCTTATTATTTACAGTAAAAAATACATTATTCGTAATTCGGGTGCAATTTCTGGTGGGCATAATTTGCATCTGACTAAATCAGTGTTTGCTAAATGTTATATCACATCAAGTGCTGTTCGTACGCTTTTGCCAATAGTGAATTAAGATATGAATAACCCATAGGTTCTTGTTTAGGTGTAGTATAACCTTTAGTTTGCACGATGCCGTCTTTTACTTCAAAAGCAACGCCGTTTATTTTAAAGTCCTTGCCTGTATCAATACCTATTCTTCCTAATAAAGACAAAATATCTCTGTTCATCTCCATGTTATTTCCCCAATTAGCATTGCCAGACGTAATGCCATATATAAGTTCATCAAGGGCTCTGCTGTTTACTTTGCAAGAGGTAGATTCGCTCACAGAAAGCGGTTTTGCAAGAACAGTCTTATCATCTGAGGTTTGAACGTAATCGCTAGAAATTACACCAATAATATTTTCGTACACTTGTAAATAATATCCGCCTACAGGAATATTACTGCCAACACCAAAGGTAAAAGAGTTATCAGCATGGTTAAAGTGAAAACCTTGCTCAGGCAGGGAGTATGTGGGTCTTTGTGTTATGTCCACAAATAAACTGTCTTGGTCAATTTTAACTATACCTAGTGCTTTAAAAACATCTTCAAACTGATGTGGGTTTTGTTTGCTTAAAACAATTTGTTCATTAATATCATCGCTTTTTTCACCTTGCATTAAACGTTTAAAAGCGTTGTTAAAATCCAAATAGTCCTTATATTTCTTTGCAAGGCTCAGTTCGTCATCAGTCAATTTGTTATTATCAGAATTAACCGTCTTGTTCGTGTTTTGAGTGTTTGTGCGTAAATAGGAATAAGTGCCTGTATCTGTCATAGAGCTTATTATCATGATTTATACACTCCAATTTTAATTTTTAAATAACTTCACAAGTAATATCGACAAGTTTATTAAAAATATTAATATTGTTTTGAATTGTGGGGGTATGTTTTTTAGCAATTATAGTATGGCTTGTAACATATGTATTGGAATATAAATATAATGTAAAATAGATGTGTGTAATACTGTCTTTAGTGGGTTTTTATGGGAATATAGTAAACAACAATAGAAGGTGTGAAATATGTACACTAAAAATAAATTATTGAAAAAATGGTATAGCATTAAGCTGATGGATAGATACTTAATTATAATTATGCTTGTGTTGATGGCGTATTCTATAGCTACGCTATTTACGGGCACAACAAAAGCTGCATCCGAAGTTGCAAGCGGCTGTGACATAGTTGTTAGAACTACTGTAGCATCAATTTTCGGGTATTTCATTAGTTCTAATTTTGCCAAACGGGAAAACAGTTTTATATGTGTGGAAGACGAAGAAATTAAATTAAACGCCATTAAACAATGCTCAGCGGATACAGCAAATGAAATAAGAAGTGCAATGGTTATTAATAAAATAGGTTTTACGGCAGAGTGTGAAACAGGCGTTAACGTTAAAGAAAATTTTAATAGTAACCCACCTAGTTTTATTAATAACAATCAAATACCAAATAATATTGAAGGTTGCAACCGATTACAAATCAATATTATTGGAATGTTATGTTTAATGACGATACTTATTTTAGCATATGCCAGGTTTTTTTCAAGCGTTGATGCTAAGTCATTAGCTATTTTTTCTCAGTACAGAGACTTGATTTGCGGAAGTATTGGTTTTCTAATTGGAATACCATCTGAAAATACAAGGACCAGTGCTTGATTTAAAATTTACAAACAGGCTCTAAGAGCCTGTTATAAACATTGTGGGCTTGTTATAACAAACCGTTCATCTATATTTTTCTCGCCCCATTCACACATAAGCATTAGTATGGGAAATAGCGACTTACCCTTTTCTGTAATAGAATACTCCACCTTAGGCGGAACTTCGGCATAGACAGTTCGTTCGATAAGTCCGTCCGCTTCTAGCTCTCGCAGCTGGTTTGTAAGAGTACGCTGCGATACAACCGTTATATATTTCATTATTTCATTAAATCGCTTTGTTCCGTTTTCAGTTAAATAATATAATATAAGCGGCTTGCACACACCACCAATCATTTTCAGTGTTACTTCTATTTCGCATGTTACCTTTATTTTTTCCATATAAACCCCTAATAGTGAAATGAATTTCACTAACTATAAATATTTTGCGTACTTGTATTTTTTGTTATTATAAATATAATTGTATTATAAGAACCTGTATTCAATAAGCTGTTACCCGCCTTTGAAAGCGATTATTCCGCCATTCTTTGTTGCGGCGGCTTGCCATAATTAGCTCTATTATGCCTTCGCCGCCCCGCCGCGAATGGCGAAAAATCGCTGTTTCAAATTCGGGCAACCCATTATTGAATACAGGTTCTAATATATTCTATTTAGAAAAATTTGTAAAGGGGAAAATTATATGAAAAATTTAGTTGTTATAACAGGGGCAAGCTCGGGTTTTGGTAAAGCGTTGGCCGTAGAATTTAATAAATCCGGATATCCTTTACTTTTGATTGCAAGAAGAATTGAGCTTTTAGAAGATATGAAGTTAGAAAACACCATTTGCGAAAAAGTTGATGTAACAGATAAAGAATCTTTTGAAAAAGCAGTAAGAAAAGCTGAAGAAATTTACGGTAAAACAGATTTGATAATTAACAACGCAGGAGTTATGTTGCTTGGAAACCTGGAAAATCAAAACCCAAAGGAATGGCAGCAAATGCTTGACGTTAATGTAATGGGCGTTATGAATGGTATGCAGATTGTAATGAACGATATGAAAGAAAGACAATGCGGCACTATTGTAAACATATCTTCAATAGCCGGAGTAAAGCCTTTTAATAACCACGCTGCTTATTGCGCTTCAAAATACGGAGTTGTGGGGCTTTCAGAGGTGGCAAGGGGAGAGCTGTCTCCTTATAATGTTAGAGTTATGAGAATTTGCCCGGGTGCAGTTGCAACAGAACTTTTAAGCCATACCACAAGCGAACAAATTAAAGAAGGTTATAATCAATGGAAAGACTCTGTTGACGCAAACAGCATTACTGTTGAAGATGTGGCAAGAACAATCAAGTTTGCCTATGAAATGCCGCAAGGGGTAAATTTAAGAGAAATTCAAATCGCTGATACAAGGCAGGATGCGTAGTATGAATTATAGAAAACTTGGTAGAACAAATTTAGATGTCAGTGTCATAGGCCTTGGCGGAGAATGGATTAACGACAAGCCGCAAGCCGTTGTTTCGGAAATATTAGACACAGCCATACAAAATGGAGTAAACTATTTAGATGTGTTTATGCCACAGCCCGAAGTCCGCTCTGCAATTGGTAATGCACTTGCGGGAAAACGAGATAAAATGTTGATTCAAGGGCATTTATGTACTGTTATGAAAGATGGTCAGTATGAGCGCTCCCGTGAAATTGATAAAATAAAAGTGTCTTTTGAGGATTTGCTAAATCGCCTGCAAACTGATTATATAGATGTTGGTATGATTCATTATGTTGACAGCTTTGAAGATTACCAAAATGTTTTTGGAGGAGAAATTTTTGAGTATGCAAAGATGCTAAAAGAAAAAGGTGTCATAAAGCATATCGGTTTAAGTTCACATAATCCTATTGTGGCATTAAAAGCTGTTGAAAGTGGTCTAATTGATGTACTTATGTTCAGTATCAATGCTGCTTATGACTTAGAAAAAGCGGAAACAGATATTATTGATTTAATGGAATTTAAGGATTTGGGCAATAACGATTGGAATATAGACTCGACCAGGCAAAAATTGTATTCTGCATGTGAGCACCATGGCGTTGGAATTACTGTGATGAAGGCTTTAGGCGCAGGCACACTTTTAAAAGCTGAAAGTTCTCCTTTTAAAAAACCAATGACAGTAACACAATGCAGTCACTACTGCTTGACAAGACCGGGGGTTACAAGTGTTTTAATCGGTTGTGGCAGTATGGAAGAACTGTTAAATGCAATAGCCTATACATCTTCAAGCGATCAAGAAAAGGATTATACTCACATTTTAAGCGGTAATAACAATATAAAAATCAGCGGACGTTGCATGTATTGTAACCATTGTCAGCCCTGTCCATCTAAAATTGATATTGCAGCAGTTACAAAATTTTTAGATATTGCAAAAGAACAAAAGGAAGTACCGGAGACGGTTTTGCAGCACTACAAAACGCTTTCAAAAAACGCAAGCGACTGCATTATGTGTGGTCAATGTGAGCCAAATTGTCCGTTTGGCGTGCAGATTAGAGATAATATGAAAGAGGCTCAAGGTTTATTTGCTCAAAAATCCACTAAAAGCGAGACTTTGAACAGGCTCTAATAAAATAAAAAAAGAAATTGCTTACATGTTATATGTAAATAATTTCTTTTTTTATACCTTTTATTTATTCATCTGGTTCCATGCAGCTTCTCCGACAAAAGGCAGCTTAGCAATTCTTCCTTTGTAAGCACTAATTAATAAATAAACCCAAGAAATAAACGTTGCAGTGTTAATAATTGAATTAAATAGGTTGTATCTACCAAAAAGAAAGCTGAACCCAATGGTTAACACTTGGAAAAAGCCAAACCATACAACTGATTGTAACGCATGAAAGCGTATTGTTTTATTATCCCTTTCTACCAGCAAAAATACAATGCCGGATACATATCCAAAAGCATAACAGAGCATTGATGCCACATTTTCGCTTAAACCAAAAGCATTTTTGTTCATAAAGCAACCTCCTGAAATCTTTTTAATCTTGAATTATTTATACAATTATACGATTTAAAATAATCATTGTCTGAAATAATTGATTATTTAAAAATTTTATTATATAATAGCAGAGAAATAAATAATGTAAATAATCAGGAGGCAAAAATGAATTTTACATTTGACCATAATAACATTAACGTATTAGACCTTGAAAAGAGCTTGGCTTTTTATGAAAAGGCACTTGGCTTAACGCCGGCTAAAAGAAAGGAAAAAGAAGGCTTCATCCTTGTTTATCTTGGAGACGGTTCTACGAAGCACCTTTTGGAGCTTACTTGGCTTAAAGACAGAAAAGAACCATACAATTTAGGAGACAACGAAATCCACATATGTTTTAGAACTGACAATTATGAAAAAGCTCATGAATTACACAAGGAAATGGGCTGTATTTGCTACGAAAACGAAGAAATGGGCTTGTATTTTATTTCTGACCCAGACGGATATTGGATTGAAATTGTACCCGTAAGATAGGAAATAATAACAGTCTCGTCTATGTAAATGTTTCACAAAATATTAAGCGGAAACGCTTGACATTTGTGCATTTTTGTGATATTATCACATTGCATAAACATATTATTTTAAGGAGATGCGAAATATGATAGTTGGTTGCGTAAAAGAAATTAAGAAACACGAGTACAGAGTTGGTATGACCCCGGAAAACGCTAAAGAATACATTTCCCACGGCCACACTGTTTACATTGAAAAAGGGGCTGGGATTGGTTCTTCTTTTGAAGACAGCGAATATGCCGCAGCAGGCGCTCAATTGCTTGAAACAGCAGCAGAGGTTTGGGCTAAAGCGGATATGATTGTTAAAGTTAAAGAGCCACTTAAAGAAGAATATCCTCTTATGCGCAGCGGGCAAACCGTGTATACTTATTTCCATCTTGCAGCTGATAAAGAATTAACAGAAGCGACTATCAAATCAGGCGTTAAAGCGGTTGCTTATGAAACAGTTACAGACAAAAATGGAACATTACCGCTTCTTACACCAATGAGCGAAGTTGCAGGCAGACTTAGTATTCAAGAAGGCGCAAAATATCTTGAAAAACCATTTGGCGGTCGTGGAGTTTTATTAAGCGGCGTACCAGGCACTAAAAAAGGTAAAATAGTAATTTTAGGCGCTGGCGTTGTTGGTACTAACGCTTTAAAAATAGCTGTTGGTATGGGCGCAGACGTTACAATTATGGACATTAACTTAGACAGATTGCGTTACTTAGATGATGTTTTCGGAAAAGATATTCAAACACTTTACTCTACAGACGCTGCAATTCAAAAAGAAATTGCAGAAGCAGACCTTGTTATCGGTGCGGTATTAATCCCTGGTGCAGCAGCTCCAAAGCTTGTTAAAAAAGATTACTTAAAGCTTATGAAACCAGGCGCTGTTATTGTAGACGTTGCAGTTGACCAAGGCGGATGCTTTGAAACAACACACGCAACATACCATGATGCTCCAACATTTGTTATTGATGGCGTTGTTCATTATTGCGTAGCAAACATGCCAGGTGCAACTCCACGTACATCTACAATTGCTCTTACTAACGCAACTCTTAGAAATGGGCTTTTAATTGCGGACAAGGGTCTTGAAAAAGCTTGCGAAGTAAACAAATACCTAGTTCCTGGTATTAACGCTTATAACGGCAAATTAACAATTAAAGCCGTTGCAGATGTATTTAACATGCCATACACACCTGTTGAAGAATGCTTGAAATAGTTTCTTTTTAGGCACTCAAACTATTATCTTTATCAACTAAAAGCCCAGGCAGTTATATAACTGCTCGGGCTTTTTTATGTTTCTTTAGCTTGTTTAATAATTTTATCAATATCAGCAAGGGTTCTGCGATTTTCGAGAAAGTCGTTAAATAACTTTTCAAAACCGAATTCTACAAATTCATCGTGAAAGAGCTTTTCTGAATAAAACAGAAGCTTTTTTCGGCCTGTTTTTGAAAGGCATTTATAAATTGAGCCTATACGGGCGGCTTCTTCATCTGTAACGTTTTCTCTAGTGTATGCTCCATTGGTTTCTTCGTCGCCTGAGATATAGTCCGGTGTGACGTTATAGTAATTGGCTAATCGATTTACAATGTCAATTGTTGGTTCTTTAACACCTTTCTCAAAGTCAGTATACTCTGAATGCTTAATACGTAATGTTTCAGACACAGTAAAAGTTGAAACGCCCTTTTTATTTCTAAGCAATAATAAACGCTCAGATAATGTTTTTCTGGACGTTCCTGGTGGGGCGGCAACTTCGGTTAGCCCAAGTATATAATCAGTTGTTACATTAAAATATTCTGCTAAAAGCTTTGCGGATGAGATATCCGGGTTTGTTAAACCGTTTTCCCATTGGCTTACGGCTGTTTGGTGAACGTTAACAACTTTTGCAAGCTGGGATTGAGACATTCTGTTTTTTGTTCTAAGCTCTCTAATATGACTCATATAAAATCCTCCATAATAGCTATAGCAATTTATAATACAGTAACAGCGGATGAAAAAGACAAACTTGCGTTTTATAATAGGATTAATAGTCTAGCGATATATATAAATAATAGCAGATATAATATTGACAAACAATAGTTTAATAGTTATAATATTATCTACACTATTAAATTAATAGTGTAGATAATATTAATTTTTAAGTAATAATGGTTAAATATTAGTATAAGGATGTCTTTTAAAAATTTACCCAAAAAATGAACGCTATGTACAAATAAGTTAGGAGGATGGCTTTATTAAAAATTTAGAATTTACAAAGGCTGTTGTAGGTGCTGTTATGCTTACGTATTTTGTAGGTTTGGCTCTTGGCATTTATGTTGTCATTAAAATTTTGACGATATACCCGGAGTATTCAACCCAGGCGTGCGTTGCTCTTTTTTCGTATATAGGTATACCCACGGCTACAACTATTGGGTTTTATACCTGGAAGGCGAAAAATGAAAATATTGTAAAGAAAAATAAACGTTTACATAATAATACTAATGAAGAAATAAAGTAGGAGGAAAAAATGAATATTAATTGGAAGCAAAAGCTTAGTAGCAGAAAATTTTGGTCGCTTCTAGCGGCTTTTATAGGGGCAGTTTTAGTATTTATGAATGCATCGCCTGAATCGGTTGAACGGGTAGCTGCAATTATAGCGGCGGCAGGCGCTGTGGTAGGATATATGTTTGCAGAAGCAAATGTAGACGCTGGCAGAGTCTCTGATGTAGTTACAAATGAACAAAACAAGGAGGAATAAGTTT
The DNA here is from genome assembly GCA_964545475.1 of uncultured Eubacteriales bacterium. Taxonomy (GTDB): domain Bacteria; phylum Bacillota; class Clostridia; order Lachnospirales; family JAISER01; genus CAZJGG01. The sequence goes on from CAZJGG010000043.1 coordinate 9,873, forward strand.
GAGTAAAACAAATATGGGTCTTATAGAGCATTGTGAAAAAGCGCTTAACGAAAAATGGCGATATTTATGGGGGTGTTACGGGCAAATTGCAACAAAAACTGTAATTGATAACAATATAAAGCAATACCCTGCAAATGCTTCAAAAAGAGAATATGCAGAGGGAGCGATTGGCAAAACCAGGCTTTGTGATTGTTATGGATTAGTAAAATCGTATTTATGGTGGACAGATAACAAAGGTAATCCAAAATATAACGGAAGTCAGGACTTTAACACGGCTGCGGCCTATTCAAGGGCTAAAGAAAAAGGGCTGTTAGCAGATATGCCTGAAATACCCGGTATAATATTATATATGGAAGGTCATGTAGGTGTTTATATCGGCTGTGGTCGTTTTATAGAATGCGCCGGTGGGGGTAAAGGGGCAATAGAAGGCGAAATTGCTAACGGAAAAGTCGTTAATGGAAGCAAATTTATTAAGTGGTTTAAAGATTGCAATATTACATATTTAAATACGGATATTAAGCAGGTTTTGGTTATGTTCGACAAAACTGAAACGTTTAAATTGAACTGTATAAATAATAACGGCTTGCATTTTTGCAAATGGGTAGAGCTAAGGTCGGTGCTTACGTTTGACATATTGAATAAGCTTCCGCCTAGAATACTTAATACAAATAATGAGGAATATGTATCTGTTAGAAATGTTTTTGAAGCAGCTGGATGTATTGTTGAATGGAAAAATGGGGTGATAGTTGTAAAATATAATAAAAATTGACAATTTATATAAAATGATGTATTATCATGATATATAAATGTAACTAAATATTCGAAAGGGAGAGGAAATATATGTGCGAAATTGATAAAATGAGAGCTAAAAGAGCGGAACGTGTTAAAACTTGCATAGAGTTGGGGACGCCGGACAGAGTTCCTTTCGTGCCGAAAGTTGCGGCACAGTACGCCATACCTTATGGGATACCCATGTATGCCGTTTTAAAAGATTTGCGTAATATGATTCCGGGTATAAAGGAATTTTTTACAGAAGTAGAAGTGGATCTTGCTTGGGCTCCAATTCAATATCCAATTGATCCCATGGTGGAGCTTGGTGCGTGCCATATAAACTTTCCCGGGGCGGACAGTAATATTCCACTAAATCAAGGTTTCCAAATTCATGATGGTACATATATTTACGATGACGAGTTTGATGAACTTTGCTTTGACCCTACGAACTTTTTACTTACAAAGCTTTTGCCCAGAAAGTTTAAAGCACTTAAAGGGCTTGAAAATCTTAACTTTCAAAATCCTACAGAATATAACTTTTTAATGGATATATCAGCGGCGGCGCTTCCTGACACACTGGAAGCAATAAACAGCCTTATTCAAGGGGCTAAATTGTCTGCTAAATGGGCTGGGCAGTTAGGAGAATGCGCAAAAACAATTCACGATTTAGGTTTTCCTCTTGGACCAAACATTGCCCAAACATGCCCCTTTGACATGTTTACAGACAATTACAGAGGCATTGTTTCCGTTATGTATGACCTTTCAGAGCGCCCGGAACAGCTTTTAGAGGTTTTAAAAGTTATGGAACGCATTTGCGTGGAACGGGTTATTAAAACTGCAAAAGCAGTTAACGCACAGTACGTATTTATTCCTTTACATAACGGCGTAGATGAATTTATGTCTCCAAAAATGTATGAAAAATTCTATTGGCCGGGGCTTAAAGCTATGATGGTTGAAATTATAGAAAACGGCATGACGCCATATGTTTTCTGCGAAGGAAAATATAACAACAGGCTTGATATAATAAGCGACATTCCAAAAGGCAAGGTTGCTTATATGTTTGAAGAGGTCGATATTAAGAAAGCTAAAAGGGCATTAGAAGGTGTTGCATGTGTTTGTGGTAATTTACCGGCTGCAACTCTTGCATTCGGAAAAAAAGAAGAGGTTATAGACATGACAAAGCGCATGATAGACGATTGTGCAGGGGGCGGGGGATTTATGATGGACTGCTCCATAGTGCTTGATAATGCCTCAAGAGAAAATATGATAGCATGGTATGAAACGACTATAAATTATGGAAAATATTAGAACCTGTATTCAATAATGGGTTGCCCGAATTTGAAACAGCGATTTTTCGCCATTCGCGGCGGGGCGGCGAAGGCATAATAGAGCTAATTATGGCAAGCCGCCGCAACAAAGAATGGCGGAATAATCGCTTTCAAAGGCGGGTAACAGCTTATTGAATACAGGTTCTTAATACTAAGGGGTGCTAATGCACCAATTTTTAATACATTATCGTATACGATTAAAAAAATTGACAGTTTTTAGAATTTGCTATTTATTAATTGTTAATTATGATATAATGTCAAAAGCCGCTGATAAATTCATTTACAAAATTTTATGCGCTGGAGATTATACCAGAATTAGTCAGTGATAATTAATAAGTATTAAAGGATGGTAACTTTATGCCAAATATATCAGCAGCAAAGAACATACAGTCAATTTCAAGAGCGATTGCAATTTTGCGCTGTTTTAATGACTTTGAAGAATTAGGGCTTACAGAAATAAGTAAAATGGTAGGGCTGCATAAAAGCACAACAGCAGGAATTGTTCAAACTTTGAAAAACGAAGGAATGCTTGAACAAAATGAGGAAACCAGCAAATTTCGATTGGGAATAGAGCTTTATGGGCTTAGCCTTAATATTAAAATGGATTTAAGAGATTTATGCTTGCCTTATTTGGACAAGCTTCTTGAAGAAACCGGAGAAACAGTAAATTTGGTTTTGCTTGACAATAATATGATTGTATACGTTGAGAAAAAGGAAAGCTCTCATTCTATGAGGATTTGTACAAAAATCGGACACAAAATGCCGCTGTACTGTACGGGGGTTGGAAAAGCCATTTTAGCCTTTTTGCCTGAGGACAGGGCAAATAAAATTATTGAAGAAACACATTTTGAACAATTTACTGAAAACACCGTAACTAATGCGGAAAAATTAAAAGAAATGCTTGGTGATATAAGAAAACAGGGTTATGGTTTTGATATGGAGGAGCTTGAATACGGTCTTGTTTGCGTAGGTGTGCCCCTTCTAGATTCTAAAGGGATTCCGGTTGCCGGAATGAGCATATCAGGTCCATCCACAAGAATGACGGATGAAAAAATGGAAATAATTATAGAAAAGATTTTTGATGCGGTTACTAGCATTTCTGCCCAGTCTCATGGAAAATATACAATACCTTATGTGTTGCATAATAAGTTATAGTATTATTAAAAGACTAAATAGTTTTAGTGTAAAGTGCAATGGTTTATTTATATATAACGTTTTATCTGTCGAAAGACAAATGATAAAATCGATATTAAATTGGAGCTTTTTATATTTTTTTAAGTTCGATAAAATTGCGAAATGACGCAGTTTTTATCGAACTTTTATTATGTTTACACAATTGCCATAGAATTTTATTAATGTGAAAATTGCTTTTAAATATAGGAGAATTAGTCGAAGTTGATTTGATTAAAATAAAAGTTAATAATAGAACTTTTTAATTTTATAAAAATTTATATAATTTTATTAAAAAAATATTGACAAAAAAAATTTATGTATGTTAAAATGTATAACAGTATGGTAATGCAATATTATGTACTATATTATCGTACATATATTTTAAGGAGGAAAAATATATGAAAGACATGAGCTATCTTAATGACAAACCAATTGCAGTTTTAGGCGGCGGAGCAGTAGCTAAAGCTATAGCTGGCGACTGTGCGCTTGGCGGAAAAAAAGTTAGAATTTGTGATATGGCGCCATTTGCTGAAAAAACTCTTAGAAACGTTGAAAAAGTTGGTATTAAATTCTACGGCGACCAAATTAACTTATATGGGTTTGAACGTGAAGGCTTTGCAAAAATGGATATGGTAACTACTGACGTTGCAGAAGCTGTTAAAGGCGCTGGCATTATTGTTATCGGTACTCCAACATTCGGACATAAACCATTTTTTGAAAAATTAATTCCTTGCCTTGAAGACGGTCAAGTAGTACATATTTTCCCTGATAACTTCGGAAGCTTGATTTTCAGAAAAATGATGCGTGAAATGGGTTGCACAAAAGATGTTATCATTGGCGGCTGGTCTTCTTCTACATATGGCAGCCGTGTTGACATTCATGGCGGCGTTATTACTCACAAAATCAGAGTATACTATCGTGCTATCACTCTTCGTGGTGCAGCTATGCCTTCTTGCGATACTGAAGCGTTTATCGAAAGCTCAAAATATTTGCCTTCTATGGATGCAGTTACATACGGAGACGGTGCTGTAGCTGGTGACACTTGCTTAGACATCGGCCTTTCTAACGTTAACCCTGTTCTTCACTGCCCAGGCGCAGTTTTAGGCGTTTCAACAATGGAAAACTACGGTCGTATATTTGGAGAAGACAAATTTAAATTCTCTATTTACTCACATGCATATTGCCCATCTATCTCAGAAGTTCAATACAGCTTCTATTTAGAAGAATGCAAGCTTGCAGAAACTCTTGGCGTAGGCATTCAGCCATACCAAAGAGACGACTTCTTCTCACGTGAAAACGTATTAGGCCAAGAATACATGGGACACGACTACTTAATTCCATTTGATCAACAAGATCCAATCCAATTTGGAACAGGTCCATTCAACATGGAAAACAGATACATCACAGAAGACATTCCTGTTGGTTGCTTTGTTTACAGCCAGCTTGCTAAAAAATTCGGCGTAGAAACTCCTGTTATCGATTCTATGATTTCTCTTTCTAACGCAATCCTTAAGAGAGATTTAACTAAGAACGGATACACACTTGAATATTTAGGTATTGATAAAATGGATAAAGATGCGCTTAATGCATGGTTAAGAGAAGGTAAATACACTGTGTAAGGAGAGAAAAAAATGAGCAAGCCCATTCAAAGAAATGTTGAATTTGCAATGCTTAACAAAGCGCAAATTGAAAAAATACATGAAAAATCTATATACATAATGGAAAATATCGGCATGAGATATGCCGGAGAACGCGCGCTTAAGCTTTTAAAAGATGCAGGTGCATCAGTTGACGGCAACGGCATTGTAAAATTGCCTGCAAAGCTTGTTGAAAAAGCTATTGCAAGCGCACCTAAAAGCTTGACTTTATATAACCGTGACGGAAAAGAAATGATGCAAATTGATTCCAAAAATCAATGTTATTTCGGTACTCATGCAGATCAGCTTGAATTTGTAGACCCTTTAACAAATAAAGTTCGTCCATTTTTGAAAGCGGATATTAAAACAATGTGTAAAGTTGCAAGTGCGCTTAAAAACATTTATTTTGTATTGTCCGTTGGTATGACAGCAGATGTTAAGCCGGAAGTGCAGACACAATCTACATTTATTGAAACAATTAGAAATTTTGATAAAGTTATTAACTTTTCCACAAATGACATTGAATCTTTAACAGAATGTATTAACATTGCGGCTGAATTTGCGGGTGGGCTCAAAAATTTACAGGATAAACCATTTATTTTCAATTATTGCGAGCCAATACCTCCGCTTACGCACCCAATTGAATCCACAGAGAAAATTATGATTTCTGCTGAAAACAGAATTCCTTTCGTTTACATGCCATATTGCATGATGGGTGGCACTTCTCCAATGAGCGCAGCGGCAACGCTTGCTCAATGTAACGCTGAAGCTTTAGGCGGTCTTGTTCTTGCGCAGCTTACAGCGGAAGGTTCTCCGTTTATTTACGGTGCTATGCCATCAATTTTTGATATGCAAACTACTATCGGTTCATACGGTGCGCCTGATTTCCACAGAAACATTGCAGCTATGGCAGACTTGGTTGCATATTACGGATTGCCGTTTTATGGCACTGCCGGATGTTCAGATGCTAAAAACCCTGACCCTCAGGCTGTTTCCGAAGTTACATACGAAATTATGTCCACAATGCTTTCCAAAGCGAACATCATTCACGATGTTGGTGTTATGGATCACTGCAACAGTGTATCTCCTGAAATGGTTGTTATTGCAGACGAAATTATCGAATGCCTTAAAAGCTACACCGGCGGCATAAATATTGATGAAGAAGAGTTTGCTTTAGACACTATTAAAGACGTTGGTCACGGCGGACATTATCTTGAAGAAGACCATACTCTTGAAAACTATAACTCAATTTTCTATCCAAAATTGTTCTCCCGCAAGATGCAAAATCCGGAAGAAAGCGAAGTTATGCCTAAAGTTAATGCTAAATTAAAAGACATTATTGAAAACTACAATGTTCCGGAGTTGGATAAAGGACGCCTTGACATACTTGAAAAATGGGAAAAGAAAATCGGTATTTAATTGAGGAGTGAATTTCTATGATTCTATGGCAAAACAGAGACATGGGCATAGATTACATAAAAGCTAGAAAAGACCACGTTTGTTATGGCATGGGGCTTGGCATAATTTTGTTAAATGACGCTTATCCGGGATTTCCGGGAGACGTTAGAAATGCTTCGGCTTTTCCATATCCTGTGCAATACCAAATAGCGGAAGGCGTAACAAATAAAACCCTTGTTTATGATAAAGACCCTGCTAAATGCCGTGAGGCAGTTTTGGCTGCTGCAAGGCATTTAGAAAGGCTTGGCTGCCGTGCTGTTGCTGCGGAATGCGGTTATTTTGCCTTTTTCCAAAAAGATGTTGCAAATGCGCTTTCAGTTCCTGTATTTATGTCTAGCCTTTTGCAAGTTCCGTTTATCCAACAGGTTATCGGCCCTAAAAAGAAAGTCGGCATAATTTGTGCGCAAGCTCAATTTCTATCCCAACAACATTTAGAAAATGTTGGTATAGATTTGAATTCAAATTATGCAATCGCAGGCTCTCAAGACGAATACGGCGTAACAGAATTTGACAACCTTTGGAATCCTAATAAACGCCCTGAAGTACCAGAAGCGTATTTTAACAAAGCTCAGCAGCAAATGAATGATTGTGCAAAAGCTTTTATTAAAAAACACCCTGATATTGGCGCAATAATGCTTGAATGCACAGGAATGCAGCCGTTTGCTAGAGGGATTCAGCGTGAAGTTGATTTGCCTGTATTTAGCTGGGGTACAATTCTTGATTATGCATACTCCGTAGTTAACCACAGAGATTATTACGGGCATGTATAAGAAGCGTAGCTAAAGAAAGGTTGATTTTATGAAATTTAATGCACAATACCTTTCTGATAAAGAGATAGAGGTATTTCAAAACGCAACGCTAATGATTCTTGAAAAAGGCGGCGTTCGTTTTCAAAGCGAGGCTGCTCTTGAAATATTTAAGAAAAACGGCGCAAAAATTGACGGTGAAATTGTTTACATAGACGAAAAATTGTTAAATAAAGCCTTAAAAACCGCTCAAAGAAGCTTTACAGTTTACGGAAGAGGTTCAGAGGTTTTAATAGGTGGGGACAGACCGGCGCTTGCGCCGGCTTCCGGTCCTGTATTTGTTAAAAGAGACGGTAAAAAGCGCCTTGCGACCCAAGAAGATTATATTGATTTTCTTAAGCTTACAGAATCATCAAAAGTTATAAATTTTGCTAATTATATTGTTGTTGAACCACAGGATATGCCGGAAGACAAGCGGAAGCTTTATCAAATTGCCCAAACCCTCAAATATACCACAAAACCAATTGTCGGTATGGCAATGGGGGAGGGGATGAGCGAAAAAGCTTTAGAGCTTGTTTCAAAATTTTACGGCGGTCTTGACAAAAACAGAATGCTAGGCATAATAAGCCCCATTTCTCCGCTTTCTTACGACGAAGGGATGATAGAACACGTTTTTGCATATGCAAAACACAGGCAGCCATTAATGTTTGCCGCATGTTCACTTCCCGGCGCAACCAGCCCAGTAAGTGTTGCCGGTACGATAGCGGTTGATAATGCAGAAGTTTTGGCTGGCATTGTTCTTGCACAGTTAATTGCGCCGGAGATGCCTGTTTTATATGGTTCAACTTCTACAGCTTGCGACATGCGTTTCTTAGCTCCATCAATAGGTTCGCCTGAGACAGGGCTTATAAGTGCTTCCGTGACGGCTCTTGCCCATAGTTACGGATTGCCTTGCCGCACAGGCGGCACTCTTACGGATGCTAAAGCGCTTGACATGCAAATGGGTATTGAAACAGCTATGACGTTAATGTCTGCAATTTCCGCAGGGGCAGACTTTGTGCTTCATGCAGCAGGGGTTATGGATTCGTTTAATACTGTTAGCCTTGAAAAGTTTATAATAGATGAAGATACCATATCCAGCATTTTACGCATGAAAAGAGGATATGAAACCGACGATTTAATGCTTACAGCGGAGCTTATATGCGCTTTAGGTTCGGGTGCTCATTATGTGGCGGAAGACCATACTCTTGATAATTATATGGACGAAATGCATACCCCTAAGTTGTTTTCAAGAGAAGGCTACGACAAATGGGAAGAAGACGGAGCACAAAGCATTTTTGACAGAGCCCAAAGAGAACTTGCAATTAGGCTTGAAAAATACCAAATGCCACCGCTGGAAGCTGAAAGACTTGAAATTTTAGACGAATATATAAGGTAACTACAATAAGCACATGGGAGGGATGCAGAATGGGTAAGAAAAATATACTTAATTTTGCTGATATGAAGAAAAAAGGTGAGCAAGTTGTTTGGGTAACTGCTTACGATTATTTAATGGGGGAATTTGCTGAACAAGCCGGCATGGACATGATTCTCGTAGGCGATTCTTTAGGCATGGTTGCTCTTGGATATAACGGAACAAACCCTGTTACAATGGACGACTGTATTTCAAGATGTAAAGCTGTAAAAAGAGGTGCGCCAAACACTTGGATTGTTGGGGATATGCCGTTTTTATCCTATCAAATTTCCGACGAGGATGCTGTTAGAAATGCAGGAAGATTTATTAAAGAAGCAGAAGTTGACTGTATTAAACTTGAAGGCGGCGTAAGAGTTGAGTCTCGTATTAAAGCCATTTCAAATGCAGGCATTCCTGTTATCGGGCATATCGGTTTAACACCTCAGAGCTCCGGTCAATTAGGCGGCTTTAAAGCGCAAGGCAGAGACGTTGCAAGCGCAAGATTCATGATTGAAGATGCTTTGGCAGTTGAACGTGCAGGAGCATTTGCAATTTTGGTTGAAGCTATTCCGCCGGAAGTAACTGCATTTATTCAGAAAAAACTTTCAATTCCTGTTTATTCAATTGGAGCAGGTCTTTGCGATGGTCAGCTTATGATTTGCGCAGACATCCTTGGTATGTTCCAAGCATTCACACCTAAGTTTGTTAAAAAATATGCAAACATTGCTGCTGATATTACAAACGCATTTAAAGAATATGTTCAAGATGTAAAAGATTCAAAATTTCCAGCTGACGAACATGTTTATCACATAATTGACCCACTTAGCGACTTTGAAAAAATGTTTGAGGAATATAAATAAGAAAGCCTATGTGCGTACTAAGGCTTTGTTCCACCATTTTTAAGAGGAGGTAAAATTATGTCGGAAAATAAGTATGGAATATCAATGGACGAGGTTAAAAAGCGTGGAGGTTTCCGCCTTGGAGTTATTCTTTTCCCTGCAATAATTTTTTTATTTTTAGTTGTTATGGGGTTTTTGAATGCAAGCGCTTTTACCAATACTTTATGGGACATATTTTTAGCCATAATGGTTAACTTTGGCTGGCTTATTGATTTGGGGTGTCTTTGGTTCGTTATTTTCATGTTAATATGTATATTTTCACCGATTGGTAATATAAAATTCGGCGGAAAAGATGCACAGCCGGAATTTACTAGATGGAACTGGTGGGCAATTTCGCTTTGTGCAGGTATCGGTACAGGAATTGTTCTTTGGGGGCCTGTTGAACCTTTGATGCTTGCAATGGCTCCAGCTGTTGGTATGGGGCTTGCACCGGGAAGTGCCGGAGCAATAATGTGGGCGATGGAAAAATCTTTCCTTCACTGGACGTTTACACCATATGCAATTTACATAACAGTTGCTATTGCTGCTGCTTATGCATACTTTAACATGAAGAAAAATTACAATGTAAGTGCTGCTTTTGCTCCTCTTCTTGGCGATAAGGCGGCAGGAGTAAAGTTTTCAGGTATAGTTGATGCTATTACAGTTTTTGCTATAACAGGTGGGGTTGCCGGTTCTCTTGGTTATGGTATGATGCAAATTGGTTCTGGTATTGCCGGAATGATGAATATTGAAGCAGGGCCGGTTGTATGGATTTTAGTTGCTACATTTATTATAGTAGCTTATAATATCTCCGCAATTACAGGACTTGACAAAGGTATAAAATGGCTTAGTGACAAAAACGCATGGCTTTTTATCGCCCTTTTAATATTTGTATTTTTGTTCGGACCAAAAGCTTTTACTTTAAACCTTGGAACACAATCTTCCGGTCAATTTTTCCAAAACTTTATTTCTTCAATGACATTTACATATCCATTCCACGATGATCCTAATCTTGTTGGCAGTGTTTGGCCAAACGGCAGTGAATTGTGGCCTCAATGGTGGGATATGTACTGGTTTACAGATTGGCTTTCTTTCGGTCCTATAGTTGGTCTTTTCTTAATTAAGCTTGCAAAAGGCAGAACTATTAGAGAATTCGTTATTGTAAACTGGGTTCTTCCGGCGCTTTTTGGTCTTATTTGGTTTACGGTATTTGGAAGTCTTGCAATTGACATTCAATTAAATCCATTAAGATACCCAAGCCTTAACCTTGAAGGTTTTGCTTCACTTAATGAATTTATGATTGCAAAAGGAAATGAAAGCTTAATGTTAAAAGTTCTAGAAGCTGTTCCGCTTGCCGGCCTTATAAAACCTATTATGCTTATAGTCGTTTCATTGTCATTTGTAACTCTTGCAGATTCTATGACATCTACAGTTGCCCTTATGACAATTAAAAACAATGAAGGCGTTAAAGAAGCTCCTGCAACAATTAAACTTGGCTGGGGTCTTCTAATGGGGCTTACATCAATCGTATTCGTTTTAAACGGCGGTATAGACGGCATAAAAGTCGTAAAAACAATAGCGGGCTTCCCGATTTTGTTTATGGAAATTGCCATAATGGTATGCTTCCTGATTTATATGGTCAAACGGTCAATGTCTGGTGCTTTGGCGCAAGAAATTAAAGGTGCATTGCCAGACGAGGTTGTAATAAGCCCACAAGATAAATCAGTAAATATGTAAAAGAACATAAAAATAGAAACCTGCCATGCAGGCTTCTATTTTTTGTGTCAAAAAGTATGTTTTCGGATTATAGCAATTTTCGACTTAAATTGCTATACCTTTTTGTTTTTTTTGTATAATTTTGTTTTAATTAATTGAAATTATTGTAACTAGCTGGTATAATAATGTAGATTGGAAAGTCTTTTTAATTTGCTGGCGTCTTTGTTATATTTTAAGGGGAGGTAATTATGAAAAAAGCGTTAAAGCAATCAACAATAACACGGATAATTAATTTTGCAGCAATGTTTATGGTGCTTGTTATTACAGTGTCGTCTGGTTTTGTTGTTTATTTCAACTATATGGTTGATACTGCAAATAAAGACAGATATGAGCTTACCAATTCAGCCAAGCAGTTTATGGATGCCTCTGCTTACTTAACATCAGAAGTACGATCATACGTTGTAACTTCTAAAGATGAATTTCACGATAATTATTGGAATGAGGTTAATAACTTAAAAAACAGAGAAATTGCTGTATCAAACATGGAGAGTATAGGAATAACCGATGAAGAGCGACAGAAAATAAAGGAAATGTCTAATTTATCAAATTATCTTGTGCCATTAGAGGACAAGGCCATGAAACTCGTTAAAGCAGGTGATAACGATACGGCTATTGAACTGGTGTTTGGTCCGGAATATGAAAAAAACATTATGAAAATACGTCAGTTACAAAATGATTTTATAAAGATGTTAAGTACAAGACTGTCCGACACAGTAAAAAATTATGAAACAACAACTTATCGTTTTGAAAGCATTATGTTTGTTGTTGTCATACTACTTATATTAATTCAGGTCTTATCCACTTACATAACCCAAAAAATGATTATAAAACCAATTGTTATGCTTAAAGATCAAATGAATGATGTGTCCAAAGGCAATTTCAACTCAAATTCGGTTTTAGAACCAGATACCTCCGAAATAGGTAGTCTCGTTTATTCTGCTTCCAATGTAAAGAATACAATAATTTTGCTTATAGAAAGCATGAAAAATGTTTCGGTTGAATTAAAGCAAGGGAACATTGATGCTCGAATATCAGAAGCGGAATTTGTCGGAGATTACCAAAATGCAGCAAAAGCTATAAATCACTTAATAGACGAATATATAACAGAAGTGGTTACAATACTTGACGCCTTTGGCGAATTTGGCAACGGAAACTTTGACATTACATTGGAACAATTTCCCGGTAAAAAAGACCATGCGAACTATAAATTTAACATGTTGAAAAACAATCTAAAATCTGTAAGTGATGATCTTTCAAGTCTTATTGCTTCTGCCATTGATGGAAAAATTGATGTAAGTGTTGATGTTTCTCATTATGATGGGGATTGGAAAAAAATTATTGAAGGACTTAATACTTTATTAAAAGCAATTAACAGCCCAATTAACGAAGCCAATGAAGTGTTGGCAAAGCTTTCTGCAGGTAATTTTGATGTAAAGGTAAGTAAAAACTATAAAGGCTGCTTTGCGGAAATGATGAATTCATTTGATAAAATGATAACGTCCACAGGCTCGTATATTAGCGAAATTACTGAAACTCTTGGTCAAATTGCAGAAGGTGACTTAAGCGTAAACATATCCCGTAACTATGCTGGGCAATTTGATCTTATTAAAAATTCTATAAACAATATCTCCCATACTTTAAATAATATTATGTCTGAAATAAAAGTTTCAGCAGGAAACGTGCTTATGGGGGCTAAACAAATATCAGAATCGGCCATGGATTTAGCAAATGGCTCAAGCGTACAAGCCAGCACAGTTGAGGAGCTTAATTCCTCTATAACTGAAATAAACGAGAAGACAATTAAAACTGCAAAAGATGCCCAGTATGCAAACGAAATATCTCAAAAATCCTTTGAAAATGCAAAGGAAGGAAGCATTGAAATGATTGAAATGCTTAAAGCTATGGACGGAATTGAAGAGGCTTCAATTAATATATCAAAAGTTATAAAGGTAATAGACGATATTGCGTTTCAAACAAACTTGCTTGCGCTTAATGCGTCAGTTGAAGCTGCAAGAGCAGGTACATATGGAAAAGGTTTTGCAGTAGTGGCAGACGAGGTTCGTTCTCTTGCCGCAAGAAGCTCACAATCTGCAAAAGATACTTCTGCTTTAATTGAAGATGCCTTAAGCAAAATAAACGACGGAACTGATAAGGCAAAAGCAACATCTCATTCTCTTGATAAAATAGTTTCCAATATAAATTCAGTTTTTGAGACTATCGAAAATATATATTTAGCTACAAAAGAGCAAAGCAGCAGTGTTTCTCAAATAACAGCTGGCATAAATCAAATTTCTCAAATTGCTCAAAACAATACTTCCACTTCGGAAGAGTCAGCCGCTGCTTCCGAAGAACTTAATAGATTGGCAAATGTGCTTAATGGCATGGTATCAAGATTTAAGTAAAATATAATAAAAAAACATAATCCGGTTCTTGTTTTCCTCGAACCGGATTATGTTTTTGAGTAACTATCATATACTCATATTTTTTTGTTTTTTTTATTGGTCTTTCCAGTAATTTTTTCAATATAAATTTTTATAATCATAGTACGGGGGAAATCTCTTTCAATTACTGTTTTAGATTCTTGCAAGAAATCTTTAGAAAACCTTTCGCAAAGAGCATTAAGCGCTTTAAGCTTTTCATCATCACTGGAAACAATGGTCGCCTTCCCAAAAACAATTACAGATTCATAAAGTGTTGTAAATCTTTCGGGAATAACTTGATGTTCGCCAATTACTGTAAAGCTGACATTGTTGTTGAATTCAATATTGTCAGATTTAAAGCCGTTAACAAGCCCGTGTATGTAAATAGCATTTTCACTAACAGCATAATTTACAGGCACTCCATAACATTGACCATCTTCCGAAACGGTGGATAAAACGCCCATATCGGAATTATTTAAAAGGTTTAAACTTTCTTCTTGTGAAAGAACTCTGTCTTTTCTTCTCATTTCCGGTATACTCATAACTTATCCTCAATTTCTATTCCTTATTTGCTTTTCCTGTTATTTTTTCAATATCAATTTTAATTACAGTGGTGCGGCCAATATCTTTTTCAATATAATTCTCGGCTTGGTCTAAAAAGCCTTTACAAAATTTTTCGCATAGAGTAATTAAAGTCATTCTCTTTTCAGCATCATCAGACACAAAAGATGCTTTACCATAAACTATTACAGATTCGTAAAGAGTATCGAACTTATCTGGCATTACTTTATTTTTACCAACAACTGTAAAGGAAACTTTATTGTTATATCTAATATTTTTAATTTTAAAGCCGTCTAAATACCCGTGTATGTAAATTGCGCCGTTTGTTACGGCGTAATTTACAGGTACGCCGTAACAAAGACCATCTTCAGAAACAGTGGATAAAATGCCTACATCAGAACGTGTTAAAAGCTCAAAACTTTCCTGTTCTGTAAGGGCTAAGCTTTTCTTGCGTAAATCAGGAATACTCATAACATTCTCCTTCAAAACAAGCGCTTAAAGCACCTCTGTTATGTTTGGAAAAATTTCTCCGTTTTCATTTATTTCAATAACGCCGAAAGTAGGGTGGATACCACTTCTGGGGCGAGAAATGCTACCAGGGTTCAGTATTATAACTCCGTTTGTTTCAACAATCCCCGCAACATGGGTATGCCCAAAAAGGCAAATATCCGCATGTTGCTCCTCTGCCAAAAGGGAAAGCCTTAATAAGTTTGACCTTGTGGCATATCTATGCCCATGGGTTAATAAAATTCGCTTATTGGCAAGTGTTATTATTTTAAAGGGGTGTTCCTCCGGCTCAAAATCGCAATTGCCAACTACTTGGTAATATTGTAGGTTTGGGTAATTAGTTTTAAAATGCTCTAAATCACCAAAGCCGTCACCCAAATGGATAACGGCATCAGTGTTTTTGGAAGCTTTTGTAAAGACTTGGGACATATTTTTAATATTGCCGTGAGAATCACTGAAGATTAATAATTTCATTGCTGTGCCTCCAAAATTTGTCTTAATTTATTAAGAGCAAGCCTTCTGTGGCTTATTTCGTTTTTTTGGCTGTCGGAAAGCTCCGCCATTGTTTTTTTATATTCCGGCAAATAGAAAATTGGGTCATAACCAAAGCCGTTATTGCCCTTTTGCTCAAATCCGATTTCGCCTTCAATTTCACCTCGGGTAAGAACTACTTCCCCGTCAGTCCGGCAAAATGCCATTACGCAAACATATCTAGCAGTACGTTTATCCTGGCCGGCATCTTTAAGCATTTCAATAATTTGACCGTTTTTAAAGTCGTATGGCGTGTCCTCCCCTAGAAATCTGGCGGATAAAACGCCAGGGCGTCTGTCAAGAAAGTCTATTTCAATACCAGAATCATCCGCAAGGGTGTTTTTTCCGGTTGCTTTCATGATTTCCCAAGCTTTTTTTCTGGCGTTTTCTTCAAAAGTTTCGCCGTCCTCCACAACTTCAATTGCTAATCCCATGTCCTTTAAAGAAAAAACGTTATAACCAGTTAAAATTTCTTTAACCTCTTTTATTTTACCAACATTACTTGAACCAAAAATTATATCCATATTAATATTCAGGTTCTATAAGACCGTAACTGCCGTTTTTACGTTTATAAACAACGTTTATATCGTCAGTTTCGCCGTTTCTGAATACATAAAAGTTATGCCCTAAAAGTTCCATTTCAATAACAGCTTCTTCAGCATCCATAGGTTTAAGTTCAAATTTTTTAACTCTTTCAATTGATATGGAGTGTTCATCGTTATAAATGTCGTTGCCAGAATACATGCTGTATTCTTCTTTAAATTTATGGTCTTTTGTGGAACGGCTTTGAATTCTGCCTTTATACTTAACCATTTGTTTTTCTAAAATATCAACTACCTCATCAATGGAGGCAAACGTGTCGTTAGTTGTTGCCTCAGCACGTAAAATACGCTTGTGTAGGGGAACAGTAATTTCAGCAGTATGGTCGTTTTTAACAACGGAAAGCGTAACAAAAACTTCGCACTCATCCGGAAAAAGCCTAGATATTCTGCCAATTTTTGCTTGAATTTTCTCCTTTGTAGAATCGGAAATTGTAACATTTTTTGTTGTAAATTTGTAACGCATAATAACAACTCCTTTCAACATGCATTGTAAGAACCTGTATTCAATAAGCTGTTACCCGCCTTTGAAAGCGATTATTCCGCCATTCTTTGTTGCGGCGGCTTGCCATAATTAGCTCTATTATGCCTTCGCCGCCCCGCCGCGAATGGCGAAAAATCGCTGTTTCAAATTCGGGCAACCCATTATTGAATACAGGTTCTAAGTTATATATTCTATATTAACCAAAAAAACCCTTTTAAATTAATATAAAATCATTAAAAAAGTCTTGCTAAATTAATGTGAGAATTGCTCCGCAATTAAGCCGTAAAGCTACTTTTCGACTTCGTCGAACTCACCTTAAATTAAATCAAAATCTATAGTATGGGCATCAACATTAACGCCTTTAACTTTTATATTAACTTTTTGTCCAATTCCATATTTTTTATTAGTATGGCTGCCTGTAAAACTCATACTGTCTTTATCATATACGTATAAATCATCATAAAGACTGCTAACCTCAATCATGCCCTCAACAATGTTAGGCAGAACAACAAATATGCCATAACTTGTTACTCCGCTTATAACACCTGCAAATTCTTCGCCAATATGGTTTTCCATATATTCGGCTTTCTTTAAATCTTCAACTTCCCGTTCGCAAACTTCTGCGTTACGCTCAGTAACGGAGCATTGCCTGGTTATTTCAGGCATTTTGTCTCTTAAAGAAGCAAATGTGCTTTCGTCTGCGCCGTCTAAATGCATTTTAATGATTCTGTGTATTTGCAAGTCGGGGTATCGTCTGATAGGGGAGGTGAAGTGGCAGTAATATTTGGCGCAAAGCCCAAAGTGTCCTAAATTGTCAGCTGTATATTTAGCTTGTTTAAGGCTTCTTAACATAACCCGGCTTATTACAGTTTCTTCCGGTGCACCGTCTATTTTTGATAAAAGAGCCTGTAATGAACCTGCATGGTTGCCTTGACCTTTAAGCCTATAACCAAAATGCCTTGCAAATTCTGAAAGTAGTCTTAATTTTTCAGAATCCGGTTCTTCATGGCTTCTGTAAACAAATGGTAGCTCCAGCCAGAAAAAGCGTTCGGCTACTGTTTCGTTGCAAATAAGCATACATTCCTCAATAATGCTTGTGGCAACGTTTCTTTTACGCAAAACAATATCGGTTGGCTTACCGTTTTCGTCAACGTAAATTTCGCTTTCAGGGAAGTCAAATTCAAGTGCACCCCGTTTGATACGCTTTTTACGAAGAATAGTCGAAAGCTCCTCCAAGCCTTTAAGCATCGACAAAAATTCAGTGTTTTCCTGAATATAGTGGGTAGATTCGTCGGTTAATATTTCATTTACAATATCGTAGTTTATAGCTTTATCAACGTTAATAACAGTGTTAGCAATTTCGTGGCTTAAAACAACGCCGGATTTATCAATTTCCATAATACAGCTAAGAGCAAGTCTGTCACATTCTGCATTTAAAGAACAAACTCCGTTTGAAAGCTTATGGGGCAGCATAGGAATTACCCTGTCTACCAAATAAACGCTTGTACCTCTTTTAAATGCTTCCTTGTCAAGAGCAGAGTTATATTTAACATAATGGGTAACATCGGCAATATGAACCCCAAGCTTGAAACAACCGTTTTCCAAAATTTCAAGAGTAACAGCATCATCAACGTCTTTTGTATGAGGTCCGTCAACAGTAATTGTTTGAACGTTTCTCAAATCTTTTCGCCTTGCAATTTCTGCTTCTGGAATATCTTCTGTAATATAATCCAGTTCGTTAAAAATTTCCTGGTCAAATTCCATAGGAATGTTAAGGCTTCTAATAATACTTGTTATATCAACCCCAGGGTCATTTTTATGCCCTAAAATTTCTGTTATAATCCCTTCGGCGTTTTTGCCGTCCTCTTTGCTCTTAATTATTTTAACAGCAACTTTATGGCCTGTAACAGCACCTTTGGAGTTTTTTTCGTAAACAATAATATCGTCCGGAAGCTTTTTATCATCAGGGATAACAAAGCCGTAACTTCTAACTTTTTGGAATGTTCCAATAATTTCGTTATAACCCCGTTCAATAACTTTTATTATTTCACCCTCAGGTCGACGCATATTATCGTCGTCTACAATTTTGCATAATACTTTGTCTTTGTTTATTGCGCCGTTTGTTTTTGAAGCCGGTATAAATATATCTGGTGAAGAACCGTCATCTTTTATAACAAAACCAAAGCCCTTTGCGTTGCCGGAAAAAACGCCGCAACACATGTTTAAAGTTTCCGGCAGCATTATTTTTCCTTTTTTTGTAACTATAAGCTTGCCTTGAAGTTCAAGACCTTCTATAATTTTATTAAAATCGTCCCTGGCTTCCGCAGGAACTTCCATAAAATGAGCCATTTCTTTTAATTTCATAGGCTTATATTCGGGATTGTTAATAAAACCAATAATTTTGTTTTCTTTTTCCGTCATATTGCGCCTCCTTTTACTTAAATATTTAAAACAAATAACAAAAGAGAAGATATTAAAAATATCCCCTCCTTTTTAAAATTTTATAAATTAAAATTTACTTATTTAATTACGCTTATAACAAGCGGCAAAGCGAAAAACAATACGCCGCAAATTCTTGTGTAAAGCTCTAACTTACCTTCTGCTGACCTGCTTTTATTTTTATCCCAGTAAGTAGAAGAATTTCCGCCCATACCGGACATGCTGCCAAGCCCTGCGGAACGTTTTTTCTGCAATAAAATTATAACAATCAAACCAATACATAATAAGGCATAAACCGCTGATACTACAATGCTTAACGGACCCAAACCAACACCTCCTTTATAAGCTTTTGGTATTATATCACAGTTGTAAAAAATAAGCAACTCTTTTTAAAG
>CAZJGG010000044.1:0-27513 GCA_964545475.1 uncultured Eubacteriales bacterium
TAGTAACAATTATTGCAGATGGAAAAGACGAGGAAGAAGCCGTTAACGAGCTTACTAAATTTTTAAAAGGTTAGCATTCGGAACGCATACAATGCGTTCCTCAGGCTGTCGACAACAATTGTCGGCAGTCAATTTTATTTGTAACAATCGTTGATATTTTGCATAAAACTATTTTAAATGGGGATCGCATACAATGCGTTCCCTACAAATCTATTTTAGAAATGTCAAAACCTAAGATTAGGAAGCCATATTGTAGGGAACGCATTGTATGCGTTCCTCAGGCTGTCGACAACCATTGTCGGCAGCCATTTTTTTGTAACAATCGTTCATTCTTTTGCACAAAACCATTTTAAATGAGGAACGCATACAATGCGTTCCCTACAAATCTATTTTAGAAATGTCAAAACATAAGATTAGAAAGCCATATTGTAGGGAACGCATTGTATGTGTTCCTCAGGCTGTCGACAACCATTGTCGGCAGCCGTTTTTTTGTAACAATGGTTCATTCTTTTGCACAAAACCATTTTAAATGGGGAACGCATACAATGCGTTCCCTACAAATCTATTTTAGAAATGTCAAAACCTAAGATTAGGAAGCCATATTGTAGGGAACGCATTGTATGCGTTCCTCAGCCTATCGGCAACCATTATTGGAGAACAAAGAATTGCTCTACCTAAATTCTACCGGTAATATACTGATTAAGCAAATCGGTTTCCGGGTTTGTAAATAGCTTTGATGTTTCGCCTTGTTCAATTATAACGCCGTTGTAGAAAAAGGCGGTGTAATCAGAAATACGCTTTGCCTGTTCAAGATTGTGGGTTACTATTACAATGCAGTATTGCTCACTAAGCTCCAGTAACAGTTCTTCAATTGCGAATGTTGCAATAGGGTCAAGAGCGGAGCAGGGTTCGTCAAAAAGAATAATTTTTGGTTCAAGCATTAAAGACCTTGCAATGCACAAACGCTGCTGCTGACCGCCGGAAAGCATTACGGCGGATTTATTGAGCCTGTCCTTAACCTCGTCATAAATACTTGCTTTTTTAAGATTTTTAATGCACATTGTTTTTAACTGTTCGTTTGGAACAGAGTAATGCTCTTTAATTGGCAGTGCTAAATTTTTAAGTATTGTTGTTGGCAATGGGTTTGGCTGCTGAAAAACCATACCAATACTTTTTCTTAAATTTGAAACGTATTTGCGGTCGTTACTTGAATAGATATTTTTATCATCAATTATAATTTCTCCGGAGTGATGAAAAATATTGTATAAGTCGTTCATTCTGTTAATAGAGCGTAAAAGAGTTGTTTTGCCGCATCCAGAAGGCCCTATTAAGGCATATATGCAATTATTAGGGATTTTCATATTAATGTTGTGGAGCGCTTGTTTTTCGCCGTAAAATGCGTTAAAATCCTTTACTTCTATAGCTATGTTGTCAGCCATTATTTATCCTCCTTTATGCCGATATTTCCAATTATTGAGGCGGCAATGTTTAAAAGAAGAATTATTACGATTAACACTAAAGAAGCACCAAACGCCGTTTCATAGCTGTTGCCTTCGCCTGCAGGGGAGCAGAAATAAATGTATGATGTAAGGGTAGAACCGGTGTTTTGAAGAGTTGATAGCCAGTTTTGCGGGGCAAACCAAGGCATATCCCCTGTCATACGAAGCGTGCCGCCAAGAGCAAGCCAAACGATTGCTGTATCGCCGATAATTCTGCCCATACCTAGAATTACTCCTGTAATAATACCTTGTCTTGATGAACGCAAAACAATTTTGTTAATTGTTCTCCATTTAGAAGCTCCAAGGGCATATGAAGCATCAATGTAACTTTGTGGCACGGTTTTTAACGCTTCTACAATAGATTTTATTACAAAAGGCAAAATCATTATAGCCATTGTAATACCGGCAACCAAAAAAGATTTGCCGTAAGCTTTTTGGGCAAAACCTTCGTCATTTTCTATCATTGTGCTTAAAAACCCTAATGCGGACATTGTAAATATTGCGCGGGAAAACAACGCAATGGCAATTGTTGGAACGCCTGATAAAATATCAACAGCACCTTGTATTAAAGAACTAAAAATCCCTTTCTTTGCATAAAAACAAATGTAAATTGCCGTTGCAAGAGAAAATGGGAAAGAAACAATTATTCCTATAATTGTTAGAAGTAAAGTTCCGATTAGTGGAGTTAAAATGCCGCTTTCGGCAAGCTCCATTGGAGAAGGGCTAGGCTCTGTAATTAGGAAATCAATGCTTATAACGCTCCAGCCAAAATAAATAATTGTCGCAAATATAAAAGCGCAAACTGCAATTATTAACGACATTGTTACCCATGCATAAGCTGTTCCTATAGCAGAAGAAGTATCATAACTTTTACTTTTCATATCCTGCCGCCCTCCTTAGTCTCTTTTCAATGTATTTTGCTCCAAGGCTTAGAAGTAAACCAAGAATTAAAAGAATAGCCGCAGCCGCAAACAGTGCGCTTTCAACAGGGGCAGAACCCATTGCTTCGGATTTATTAACAATTGCAGAGGCTAAAGGAAGGGTTGGTGCAAGCAGGTTTAAAAATCCCAATTTTGCCATGGGAATAAAGCCGATTGCGCCGCATACCATGGAAACGGCTATAGCTTCGCCGATTCCTCTGCCTGCGCCTAATATTATGCTGGAAAGAATGCCACTTCTTGCGGTTGGAAGAATAATTTTCCATATAACGCGAAAATGGCTCATACCAAAGGCATAGCCGGTTTCTTTATAATGGTTTGGTACAGCATTTATGGCATCTGTAGAAAGTGAAATTATTGTAGGTACAATCATAAAAGTAAGTACTATTGTAGCGGATAAAAGGTTTTTCCCAGTCATTTGAAAATATTCAAGATTTTCAATGACCATGTCTGTTGTTATAAATAACTTTTCAACAAGGGGAACAATAGTAATTATCCCTATAAGACCGAATACAACAGAGGGAATTGCCGCTAAAAGGCGAGTTATGTTTGTAAAAACGATTGAGAGCTTTTTGTTTGTAAATTCGCAAATTGTTATGCTTGCGCCAACCCCTATAAATGTTGCAAGAACAAGGGCAACCCCTGTAGACATTATTGTACCTAAAATAAGACCCAACATACCAAAGGTGTACACTGGCTCTTCTTCCGAAGAAAAGAATGCCTCAGTAATTTGAGTATCAAAGCCGGATGTAGTTAATAAACTTATTCCGCTTTCTTTTAAAACAGGATAAGCTTTAGAAAAAATAAATAAAAATATGAAAAATATTATAATTATTGACACTGAGGCCATAGCAGTAATGACCATTCCCGGTATGTCAAGCTTTTTCATTAAAATTACACCTCGTTGTTTAAGCCTTCCCCCGCAAAAGCCGGGGAAGGCTTGTTAAAATTGATATATACTCCTTAACCACACAAAATAGCACTGTCTTGCGGCGAATTTTATAGCTATTTGCAAAAGCATAAACAGCTATGTTCGTGGAAACAGCGGTGAAACGTTTGCTGTTTCCACTCCACACCTGTTAATGTTTTGTCAAATTGCTCTATTTGTGGACTACGTCATCAACTTCTTGTGTGCCGCTAGCACACGGCGTCGTCTCTTCCTTGCCACAAGCAAAATTTGCTCGCAACTCAGTACCATTTTATATGGTTAAGGAATATAAAAATATTATTTAAGCTTCATGTATCCTTCTTTAGATACAACTTCGTTTTGAACTTCAGCAGTTTTGATATAATCGATAAACTTAGCATTAACACCAGTTGGTTTAGCTTTAGATAATAAGAACAATTCTCTGCCTAAAGCGTAAGTACCATTTTTAACGGAAGATGCTGTCGGAGCTGCATTGTCAAGAAATACTGTTTTAACAGTTTCGTCAACAAAACCTGCGGAATCGTAACCAATTGCGTTTTTCTCCTTAGCAACCGCTTGTTTTAAAATTGCAGAAGAAGTATGAGGTGTTGCAGTTTTAACAGAAGCCTTTTTCTCAAGAAGAAGCTCTTCAAATGTTGTGCGAGTGCCAGAACCTGTTTCTCTTACTTGAACTAAGATAGGAGCATCGTTGCCGCCAACTTCTTTCCAGTTTTTAATTTCGCCTAAGAAGATTTTCTTTGCTTGTTCAGCAGTAAGGTTTTTAACTGGGTTTGATGGATGAGCGATAATAGCAATACCATCTCTTGCTACGGAAAGAGTCATCATTTTTTTAAGCTCTGAATCGGTTAATTCTCTTGAACTCATGCCGATGTTGTTTGTGCCTGCTGCAGTATCGTTAACTCCTGCGCCTGAACCGCCGCCTGCAACGGAAATTTTAAGCCCTTTATTTAATTTAATAAGCCTATCTGCAGCTTTTTGAACAAACGGCTGCAAAGTTGTAGAACCTGTAATTTTAATATTGCCGGACATATCTGAGAAGTAGTCAACTGTCATAGTAGTGCCAGATAATTTTGCTTTTGCCCCAACGCCTGTTGCAAAATCGTTAAGTGGAACTAACAATGTACTTCCGCTTCTTATAGGTGCAGTTGCAAGAGTTTTTGTGTTGCCATTTAAAGTGTATGAAGTGGAATCTGCAGTGAAAGTAAATGAACTTGCTGTTGTTTTAACAGTAGCTTTTCCGCTGCCAACTCCATAACTTACATCTGCGCCGAAGTATTCTTCAAGAAATTTTAGAGAAACTAAAGCTGTACCATTTTCTAATTGAGGTGCCACAGCTGATTTTGTATCTTTACCATCCATTTTAATTGTAACAGCATCTGCCGCAAAAGCGTTAGCACTCATAGATAAGACCATTACGCCTGTAAGGATTGACGCCATTACTTTTTTAAGTTTTAACATTGTATCTCTCCTTTTAAGATTATAAAGGTATAATAAAATAAGTTTTTAAAAAATAAGTGCGCTTTGTGTAAAAAAAATGTAAAATGTTTTACAAAAAAAGTTTATGAATAAAATATAAAGGATTATTTAAAATTAATCAGTGGTTATATATTTAATCGGATTTAGGAGGATATTGTGATATGAGTGTAGAAAAGGCTTTATATTATATATGTTTAGCGGTTTTTATAATTTCCGGTATATTACTTACTGTTCACTATTTTATCGAAAAAAATAGGGGGCAAATGATAATGGGTTTTTTAACTCCGGCTTTTGCTTTAGTGTTAATACCTATTAATTATTATAAATTATATCCCACATACAGATTATTAGCAATTTTTTTTATATTTTTTATTTTAAGCTATAACATTGGAATCGTTTTTGAAGGGTATCATAAATTCAAATATTATGACAAGTTTGTCCATTTTTTGTCGGGGTTTTTGACCACGGTTATAGGAATGTGTATATATTATTATCTGGTTAAATTTGAAGAAAAATATTGGCACGCTGCAATTTTGTTTGCGCTTTTTTTCTCTGTTACAGTAGGCGTAATATGGGAGGTGCTGGAATACATGGTCTATATTTTTACAGGGGACGACCCGCAAAACACCTTAACCACAGGTGTAAACGACACAATGCAGGATTTACTTTTATGCGTGACCTCTAGCTCCATTACCTCCCTGGTTTATTTTTTATATTACGCCAAGGGAATAAAAATTTTTAATTATCCAATAATAAAAGAGTTTTGTGAGCTTAATAAAAAATGAGGATCTAACTCCTTTTATTATAAATATCGGCATAACGTTTTATAAATTCGTAGTCGTAATTTTTACCTAGTTTTGAATAACCAGAATCCCAATTAATGGACCATGTCATTAACCCTTTAATTTTTTTGCCTTCATTTTTAAGGCGTGTTAAAGCGTTTATTACATCTTTAGGGTTTTCCACATAACCGTTAAGCCCGGCATCTGGGTTTGCAGGCAGACCGAAAGCAAATTTGTCCGCCGGGATTTTAATAAAGTCACTATTTCCTTCTATAATATCTTTTGAAATATTATATATAAATTCCTCTTTTTTGCTTTGGTCGTTTTGGCTTATAAATCCGACGTCTTTAACATAAACGCCTGCACTTCCCTGATTGTAAAATTGGGGTGCAATGTAGTCGTAATAGCCTTCTAACGCATTTATATAAGGAACATATCTTCCGGTGTCTGCCTTTAAATCTATAAATTCCGGCGCCATTGTGATATAGAAGTTTTTACCTAAATTTAGGTAATGGTTTTTTACGATTTTAACAGCGTTTGGAATAACTTCTGCATTTGGTTGATGTTCCAGTGATGAGTTTTCAATATCAATGTCAATGCCGTCAAAGCCATATTTGTCGGTTAACCGTATTATTTCATTTGCAAGCTTTTGATCATCTCCTTTGTTAAGTTTTATGTTTGAACTAGCACCTCCTAAAGAAAGCAGTACAAGCCGCCCTTCATCATGTAGCTTGTGTATTTGCGCCGTAAATTCCTCTTCAGACATTGTCTCAGGTCTAAATGTAGGAAAATCTTCCCCAGGGTGTGTATACATAAAGCTTACGACGATAATATCATAATCTCTGGGTATGTCTTTAAGTTCAACAGTGGATGGTGTGCCTCCCTGAAAGCCAGAGTTTTCACGGGGTATCCAGTTTTGCCAGTAACCTATGATTATGCTTTTATCATCTTCGGCTTTTATCTTGTATACAACCTTAGGCTTATTGTATTCCTGGGTTAATAAATAAAATAATAATAAATTATAAAAATTCATGTTAAACACTTCTTTACCTTTTTTTATAACATATGCAAACAAAGTAAAAAAGGTTTAAGGTATAACAATTTAACACAAAAGAAGAGGTCAGGGAAGCTCCCTGACCATGTTAGTTATTTAAGAATTGGCACTGTTATTTGATTGTCATTTTGACTCATAGATTTGAATTCGTTTTGGTTCATAGATTTGTATTCGTTTTGATCAGCAGTTCTGTTAACTCTGTTGATTTGTTGAGCATTTGCGCCTTTGTTCATGTCTTGTTGAGCATTTGCCCCTTTATTCATGTCTTGTTGAGCATTTGCGCCTTTGTTCATGCCTTGTTGAGCATTTGTGCCTTTGTTCATGTTTTGTTGGCTAAGCATGTTTTTATTTTCAGTTTTGTCCTCGTTGTCATAGATTAAAACTTCAAGTTTAGCTTTGTATTTTCCGGAAATTATCCATAAATCTTCGCCGTCTTGAATTAAATAAGTTTCAGCGTTAAGTTTTGATTTTCCGTTCATATGCTCAACATTAGCTTGTTTGCCTTGCTGCATGTTAGAGTATTGGTTACTGCTGCCATCTTGGTTGTTAATGGCATTATCTGTGGCTGCGCCGGCAACTGTGCCTAAACCACCCATACCAACGCCGCCGATTGTAGCGCCGCCAGTCATTCCGCTTAAGCCACCAGTCATGCCAACATTTGCGCCTGTTGTACCAGTACCCATACCTGTACCAAGGCTAGAGCCCATGCCTACGCCTCTGCCGCCGATGCCTGTTGCACCGCTCATGCCTGGAGCGCCTGTTGTGCCAACGCCCATGCCAGTTCCTAAGCCAGCACCAGTAGTACCTAAGCCTGCGCCTCTGCCTACGCTAGATGTACCTACGCCAGTAGTACCAACACCAGTAGTACCCACGCCTGTAGTACCAACACCAGCTGTGCCTACACCTGTAGTGCCAATTCCGGCTGCGCCAACACCAGTTGTGCCTACGCCAGTAGAACCAACGCCTGACATTGTTCCTGTGCCTGCACCAGCAGCGCCACCGCCGATACCAGCAGCTCCGCCAAGTCCGGCAGTGCCTGCGCTCATAGCAAACGCATTAACACTCATTGATGTTAAAATAAGAGATGATACAATTAACTTGGTCAATTTCCTTTTCATTTGTAATCCCCTTTGTAAATTTATTTTTGGTTACATAAGATATTATTCTCAAATATGGAACATAAATGTTATTATATTAATACCAATAAAGTTAAATTTTTACTAGTACTAATATTTGTACTAAGAATACTATAAATTTTTCATTGCGGGATTATCAATAAGTTTTCCTTCTTTAGAAAATCTAGAGCCATGACAAGGGCAATCCCAAGTTTTTTCAATCCTATTCCATATTAATGCGCAGCCTAAATGAGTGCACCGCTTCTTTGAAGGCCTTAAAATATTAACAACCGCTTCCGAAGCATTTACTAAAAGCTTTGGTTTTAAAATAGAACGCTGAGGGTTAAAAACCGCCCCATATTCGTTTTTTATTCCGGTTATTTCATCTGATAATATCATTGCACTTGCCATTGAAGAAGTCATGCCCCATTTATTAAACCCTGTGGCAACAAAAATGTTAGGGGTTAAATAAGAATATCTTCCTATATAGGGAATGCTGTCAAGTGTCATGCAGTCTTGCGACGCCCAATAATATTTTTCTTTGGAGTTTGGAAAAAGCTTTGCGCCGTGATGCCGAACTTCGTTATAGCCGCCTCCGGTTTTACCTGTACGGTGATCTCCTCCACCAATAATAAGTGAATTTTTATAGTTTCTAAAAGACAGACCGTTATTTTTCTCGTCTACGTACATACCGTTAACATTAATAGCGTTATCAAATGCAATAGAATAAGAACGATGCTGATACATTTTGGCAAAGTATAAGCCTTTACTGTTTATAAATGGGAAGTGGGTTGCAATAATTATATAATTTGCTTTGATTTGAGAATTTTGAGAATATGCGGTTTTCCCACTTATATGCCTTATAAACGTGTTTTCATAAATATTTAAGTTTTGACTTACGTTAGATATAAATTTAAGGGGATTGAATTGGGCTTGACCATTATATTTAACAGCCCCTGCAATATTAAAAGGAAGTTTTGTTTTTTCTACAAATTCGGCCAAGAAGCCAATTTTTGAAATTGCCGCCGCTTCCCTTTCAATTTTGTTTCTGTCATTTAAGGAATAAATATAAGATGGCAATTCTTCAAAATCGCAGTCTAGCCCTGCACAAATATCTTTATACTTGTCTAAGGCTAATTGATTTGCTGTAATATACTGTTTTGCTTTTTCTGCCGAGCTTTTTAGAAGCTTGTCATATATTAGACCGTGACCTACAGTTATCTTTGCTGTAGTGTTTTTTGTAACACCCATACCTATTTTCTTTGCTTCAACAAGAGTATAATTTATTCCTTTGTTGTGCAATAAATAGGCACATAACAACCCTGCCATTCCACCGCCGATTATTAAAACGTCGGTTTGAATATTCTTATTTAACTTTTCAAATGATTTTATTTTCACATTATCATGCCATACTGATTTCAAAAAAACACCTCCCTGTTTCTTATAGTATTTGGCGAAGAAATATTTATATGCACGCAACAAAGCGGCTTGCTGCAAACAAGCCGCTGTCTTATATCAGGGAGAGAATAATTATTATTGCTTTAAGCTATTAACATGCTAATAAAAATTACAGTGAGTTATGAGTGAAGCTTGCGATTCTGTCTATCGGGATTTCTGTTACAGAGCCGAGCCAGTTGCTACCGCCCCAGCCTAAGCCGCTCCAGCCGCCATTACCACAGCCGCAGCTATTGTTTGGGCCCCAACCGCCAAGGCCGCCTGTGCAAGCGCTGCCAACTGGGCATGCCGGTGGCGCTCCGGCGTCTAGTACAGTTTTGCACCATATAGCGGGCGTGTTGAATCCAAATGAGGATTATTCAACACGCCCATATGTTATACAAAGCTTTCCTGAAAATATATATCAATGCTGTCTTTTCTAATTAAAATAAAATCTATCATAAGGAAAATAATCATTTTTTTGGCTTCAACAGGTAGCTCTGTAAACAAAAGCTTTAAATCTAAAGAGTTAAAGTTAAAATGGGCTGTTTTGTTTAAAGTTAAACTTTTTGCTTTTTCACATATTACGCTTAGCTCATTTTCTGTTTTCAAAATACAGGCCGAGAGCTGTTCCTCATTAAATTTGCTTTCGTTTTTTAAGGCTTTTAATATTTCATTTTGAAGTATTTTCAGGTCTTTTTCAACTTGTTTTTTTTGCCGTTCAAGCTCTAATAATTTGACTTCAATTATTTTTTCCTGTTCTAACTTTTCTTTTTCAAACATGTCAGCAAAAATAGCAGTGTCAAAACATTCTAATATGTTTTCTATTTCGGTTAACACTATTTCATCTATCTTTTGATGATAATAGTTATGCTGTTCAGTGCAAATATGCTGGCTGCTGCGTTTTCTGCAAATATATTGAGGGATTATTTTTTCTTTTTTCTCTCCGGTTTTTAACAACCATGTTTTTTTGTTATACCTGTAAGACATTGGTTTATAACAGCCGCCGCAAACCAACTTGCCAGTTAAAATAAGAGGGCTTTTTGTTTGCTTTGGGTGCTTTGTATCTTTCTTTTTACGAGAAGTGCGGATTTGTTCTGCTTTTTGCCATAAATCCTCGGATACTATTTTCAACCCGTCGTCGTGGTGAAATATCCAGTGGTCTTGGGACATTCTCATTTTTCGCCCCCGGACAGATTTTCTTTTTCCGCAAACATAAAGTCCTTTGTAAACCGGGTTTTTTAATAAGTTTATAACTCCGGCGCAAGTCCAATTGTTGCCGTTTTTTGTTGGTATGTTTTGTTCATTAAGCTTTTGGGCAATTTTATAACCTCCTAAGCCATAATTTACTGCTAGATGGTAAATATACTTTACAGCTTCGGCTTCGACTTCTTCTATTATAAGCTTGCTTAATGAATAACCCTTTTTGTTTTTGTATCCGGAGGGCACAAGTTTGTAGCCATAAGGAGGAGAACCTCCTCTGAATTTACCTTCAATAACCATTTGGCGGTGTTTTTCGGAAACTCGAAGAGAAGTTTTTTCGCTTTCACCGCCGGACTGCCAGTATCTTATGTAATTTATAAGCTTATCGGTTCGGGATTCAAACCTTTGCTGCCCTTCAACAACGCTCCATACTTCAATTCCTTTTTCCACAAGCCATTCAACTATAAAGGGGGTTTCGTCTTCACGCCGCCCAAGCCTGTCAAACATAAAAACCAGAAGCACATCGAATAAAACGTTTTCTGCATCTTTTTTAATTTGCAATAAAACGTCCCGTTTGCTTTCCGGTTTGTGATAACCGGATACCCCTTTTTCATAATATTCTGCTGTAAGCTCCCAGTTTTCAAAGCCGGATATAAATTCTCTGCAAGCGTTCTTTTGCATTGGTATATCGTTTTCGTCCATTTGCTTTTTTGTAGACACCCGGTAAAGACACGCTACTCTTTTTTTAGAAAGGTCCAAAATATTTTTCCTTTACATAAATATCGTAAAATGCGTTTAATACGGCTTTCTTTATTGTATTGTTGTGTTTTTTCCGGGGGAAGTGTAAGCGAACGGTCATTTTTCGCTTTTTATCATGCTTTGAAATGTTGGTGTTATGTTGGTTTTTGTCAAACATGTATGCTTTTTCGTAATAATTATATTCATTATTCATTAAAATCACCTTTCAAATAATATATACATATTATATGTTTGACTTTTATGAATAATAAATTTATAATTGTATTGTGAATAAGTACAACTCAATATGCTAGGAGTGTTTTCATGGAAAAAAATACTATCGTGCTTGGCGTTATTGGCGCAGACGTACATGCTGTGGGCAACAAAATTCTTGATTTTGCCTTTACGCAAGCAGGCTTTAAGGTTATAAACCTTGGGGTTATGGTTTCTCAGCAGGAATTTATTGGCGCAGCCATTGAATCGGATGCTGCAGCTGTCGTTGTTTCTTCTCTTTATGGTCATGGAGAAATTGACTGTAGAGGTTTAAGAGAAAAATGCGACGAAGCAGGGCTTAAAGGTATAAAGCTTTACGCCGGCGGTAATTTGGTTGTTGGCAAGCAGGATTTTGATGAAGTTGAAAAAACATTTTTAAAAATGGGCTTTGACAGGGTTTATCCTCCGGGAACTTTGCCGGAAACGGCAATAAAAGATTTTAAAGAGGATTTGCAAGGGCTTGGTGATTAATATGAAATATGTTCTTGCGGTGGATTTTGGCTCGACATTTACAAAAGTTACCGCTATTGATGTTGAAGAATATAAAATTTTAGGTCATTCCAAGGCTTTTACAACAGTTAATACCGACGTAGGGGAAGGGCTTCAAAACGCTATTAATGCTTTAAATTTAAATATTGAATTCGATGTTAAAATTGCATCATCCAGCGCTTACGGCGGGCTTAAAATGGTTTCATGCGGGCTTGTGCCGGATTTAACCAGCAAGGCTTCAAAGCTTGCGGCAGAAAACGCAGGCGGTAAAGTTTTAAAAACTTATTCCTATGAACTTTCGGAACAGGAAATTGCTGAAATTGAAAAGCTAAACCCGGATATTATTTTGCTTTCCGGAGGGATAGACGGCGGAAATAAAGAAATAATATTACATAATGCCAATATGCTAAAGGATGTAAAGGGAAGTTTTTCCGTTATTGTAGCTGGAAATAAAAGCGTTTCCGGCAAAGTTTGTGATATTTTTAGGGAAAACAATATAAACGCCATTTTG
This sequence comes from uncultured Eubacteriales bacterium, assembly GCA_964545475.1. Classification (GTDB taxonomy): domain Bacteria; phylum Bacillota; class Clostridia; order Lachnospirales; family JAISER01; genus CAZJGG01. Next base: position 12,441 of record CAZJGG010000044.1, read on the forward strand.
TGCGAAAATGTTATGCCGGAATTTAATGTTTTAAATATTGGTCCGGCTAAAAATGCCATTAGAGATTTATTTATAGAAAAAATTATTAAAGCAAAAGGCTTGGATAAAGCACAACAGGAATTGTCTTTTAATATTATTCCAACGCCACTTGCAGTTTTTGAAGGGGCACAGCTTCTTTCCAAAGGCACCGAAACTGAACCGGGTCTTGGGGAGCTTATTGCTTTTGATGTTGGCGGCGCAACCACAGACGTTTATTCTATGGCAGAGGGTGCTTCAACCCTTGGGAATTCCGTGCTTAAAGGTTTTCCCGAACCTTATGCCAAAAGAACCGTTGAAGGTGATATTGGCGTAAGATATTCCTTATCCTCCCTTTCAGAAGAAGCAGGATATGAAAGAGTATCTGCTTTTGCAGGAGTAAGCCTAGAGCAGACAGAGGCTTGGATTAAAAAATGCCTAGCAAACCCAGAATCTAACCCGGGTAATGAAACAGAAGAAAGGCTGGACGAGGCTTTGGCAGCTTTTGCTGTTGATATATCTGCAAAACGCCATTGCGGTTCATATGAATCCTCCTATACGCCCTTTGGTGAAGTGTTTTTGCTAACGGGAAAAGATTTATCTAAAGTTGAAATAGTTATCGGAACTGGCGGAAGCGTGATTCACAGCAAAAACCCAAGGAAGATATTAGAAAAGGCTCTTTACAGCTTTGAAAGCATGAATGTATTAAAACCGAAAAAAGCGCAGATGCTAATAGATAAAAGCTATTGCTTTGCTGCAATGGGGCTTCTTTCAAGGATTAATCCCGATTGTGCCCTTAAAATTATGAAACGAGAATTTCTGGAAATATAGATACGGAGGTTACTGTCTAATATGGAACTTAAAAATGAAAAATTAAGCGATGATGTTTTTTACTCTTTGCAAAAAGAAGTGCTTAACCAATGGCCTACAGGCAAAGAGGTGAATTTTGACGAAACGGTTAGTTACCAAAGCAAAATACATAAAAACAAGCGTTTTTCCGAAAGGCTTAACATTGCTAAGGCAACCGGGGAAACACTTATCCAGCCACGTGCAGGTGTTGCCCTGCCGGACGCTCATATTAGTCTTTTGAAATTTTTAGAGGAAGAAGGACATGCGGATCTGCTTCCGACAACTATTGACAGCTACACAAGACACAACAGATATAAAGAAGCTGAAGTAGGAATTGAAGAAAGCCGTAAATCAATGCGCTCTATGTTAAACGGCTTTCCTGCTGTTAATTACGGCGTAGAAATTTGCAGAAAAGTTACGTCTTCTGTTAAAAGCCCTGTTCAGGTGCGCCACGGCACGCCGGACGCAAGGCTTCTTACTGAGATTTCAATAGCTGGAGGATTTACATCTTATGAGGGCGGCGGAATTTCTTATAATATTCCTTACGCAAAAGAGCATAGCCTTGAAAAAACCATTTGGGACTGGCAATATTGCGACAGACTTATAGGCAAATACGAAGAAGCTGGTATTTGCATTAACAGAGAACCTTTCGGACCGTTAACAGGAACTCTTGTTCCGGCGTGTATTTCAAACTCCGTTGCTATAATAGAAAGCTTACTTGCAGCCGCACAAGGTGTTAAGCATTTAACTGTTGGCTACGGTCAATGTGGTAACTTAATGCAGGATATTGCCGCAATTAAAAGCTTACAAAAACAAACGGAAGAATATTTGAAGAAATTCGGATTTGACGATGTTGTCGTTACAACAGTTCTACATCAATGGATGGGAGGATTCCCACCGGATGAACCAAGTGCTTACGGCGTAATATCTTGGGGCGCAGCTACGGCGGCTCTTGCAGGAAGTACTAAAGTAATTGTTAAAACCCCCCACGAAGCTTTAGGTATACCAACAAAAGAAGCAAACGCAGCAGGGCTTAGAGCCACAAAACAAGTTGTTTCCATGTTAAGAGATCAAAATTATTGCGACTTACAAGCGGTAAATGAAGAAAGCAAAATTTTGGAAGCGGAAGTTAAATGCATAATGGATAAAGTTGAGGAGTTTGGCAAGGGAGATATTGCTTTGGGAACTGTAAGAGCATTCCAAGCAGGAATTATTGATGTTCCGTTTGCTCCAAGCCGTTTTAACGCCGGAAAAGTTCTCCCGGCTAGAGATAACAACGGCGCTATCCGCTTTTTGGAAATAGGTAACTTACCGTTTTCAGACGAAATAAAGAATTTCCATAGAGATAAACTTAACGAACGCGGTAAAGTTGAAAAAAGAGAAGTTTCTTTCCAAATGGTTGTAGATGATATTTACGCAATAGGAAAAGGCTACTTAGTTGGCAGACCTAAATAAAATACTGTATTACAAAAATACAAAGGGGCGGTTTTAGTGAAGATTATTGATTTAGTGTGTTCAGCAGGCAAAACTGGGTTTTTCTTTGACGACCAGAAAGCAATAAAAAGCAATGCCGTTATGGACGGGAGCGCTTATATTGGCGAGCCGGTTACTCCTGGGTTTACCCAAGTTAGACAAGCAGGCGAATCCATTTCTGTTATGCTTATTCTTGAAAATAAGCAGGTTGCTTATGGCGATTGCGCCGCAGTTCAGTATTCTGGCGCCGGCGGCAGAGACCCATTGTTTTTGGCTAATGAATTTATTAAAATAATAGAAAAAGAAGTTAAGCCTTTATTCGTAGGCAAAGAAATTACAACTTTTAAAGAAATGGCGAAAACTGTTGACACTCATACAGCAGAGGACGGCAAACAGCTTCATACTGCAATTAGATACGGTGTAACACAAGCGCTTTTGGATGCGGTTGCAAAATCAAGTAATAAACTTATGGCGCAAGTTGTGGCTGACGAGTACGGACTTACAATTTCTGATAAGATTATTCCGATTTTCTCTCAATCCGGCGACGATAGATACGCTAACGTTGACAAAATGATACTCAAATGCTCTAACGTTTTGCCCCATGCATTAATAAATAATGTTAAAAGCAAATTAGGGGATAACGGCGAAAAACTAGAGGAATATATTAAATGGCTTGCAGAGCGTATTCAAAAACTCCGCCCAACACAAGACTATGCTCCTGTTTTACATATTGATGTTTACGGAACTTTAGGGCTTGCTTTTAACAATGATTTTGATAAAATTGTGGATTACTTATGGGAGCTTGAAAAAGCTGCTAAACCTTTCCATTTAAGAATCGAAGGCCCTGTTGACATGGGTGAAAGAGAAAAACAAATTGAGGCTCTTGCATACATTACAAAAAAACTTGACGAAAAAGGAATTAACGTTGAAATAGTTGCAGACGAATGGTGTAATACTTATGAAGACGTTATACTTTTTACCGACAATAAAGCAGGGCATATGGCGCAAATTAAAACCCCGGACTTAGGCGGAATTAACAACTCTATAGAAGCGGTAATTTACTGCAAGAAAAACGGCATGGGCGCATATTTAGGCGGAACATGCAACGAAACGGACGTTTCTGCAAGAGTTTGCGCAAACATTGCAATGGCGGCACAGCCTGTTCAAACCCTTGCAAAACCGGGTATGGGCGTTGACGAAGGTTTTATGATTGTTTTTAATGAGATGCAAAGAGTTTTAGCTTTAAAAGATAAACTCTAAAAGATTTGTTAGGAGGGGTAATATGGAGGAAATGAGAATTTTGTCGCCAACGGCGATTTTGGGCTACGGCTTTCCCGAAAGCTCTTTTGAGGCTGGCATGGCGTTAAAGCCTCATGTCATAGCTGTAGATGCAGGTTCAACAGACCCGGGGCCATACTACTTGGGTGCAGGGAAATCCTTTACGGACAGAAACGGCGTAAAACGTGACTTGGCGCTTATGATTCCGGCGGCTGTAAAAAATAATATTCCGTTAATTATTGGAACAGCTGGAGGAAGCGGCGCAGACAGCCATTTAATGTGGAACGTTGATATTATAAAAGAAATTGCCAAAGAACAAGGGCTTACTTTTAAAATGGCGGTTATCCATGCAGAAATAGATAAAAACGTTGTTATGAAAAAGCTTGAAAACGGAGAAATTGAACCTTTAAAACCTGCAAAACAAGTGACTAAAGAAGATATTGAAGAAACAAAAACTATTGTTGCACAAATGGGTTCTGAACCGTTTATAAAAGCACTTGAAGAGGGCGCACAAGTAATCGTTGCCGGCAGAGCCTATGACCCAGCGGTTTTTTCAAGCTTTGCCATTAAAAACGGTTATGACCCAGGGCTTTCCATTCATTTAGGCAAAATTTTGGAATGCGCCGCTATTGCGGCAACTCCCGGCAGCGGAAGCGACTGTATGATGGGTATTTTAGGGGAAGATTATTTTAAGGTTATGCCTCTTTCTCCAATAAGAAAATGTACAACTTTATCTGTTGCGGCGCATACACTTTATGAAAAAAGTAATCCGGTAAGCTTACCCGGCCCCGGCGGCGTTTTGGATTTAACAAAAGCAAGCTTTGAGCAGTTTGACGATAATACGGTTATTGTTAAGGGTAGTAAGTTTGTAAAAGGCGACGACAAGTATTTTATTAAGCTTGAGGGCGTTAAAAAAGTGGGTTACAGAACGGTTTCAATTGCTGGATGCAAAGACCCGGTTATGATAGAAAAAATTGATACGATTATTGATGAGGTTAAAAAGAAAGTAAAATCCAACTTTGAAAACTTTGGTATTACCGACTTTTTTCTTGACTTTAAAGTTTACGGCAAAAACGGCATTCTTGGCATGTTTAACGGCATTGAAAACGAAGTTTCCAATGAGCTTGGCATTGTTATTGAGGCAGTAGCCAAAACACAGGAGCAAAGCAACACAATTTGTTCTTTTGCACGCTCTACAATGCTTCATTTTGGATATGAGGGTAGAAAATCCACAGCCGGAAACTTGGCGTTTCCGTTTTCTCCATCAGATTTTTCCGGCGGAGACGTTTATGTGTTTAGCCTTTACCATTTAATGGCTGTTTCCGACCCTTGCGAATTTTTCCCAATGGAGATTAAAATGTGTGATAAGGGGGAATTTTAATGGCTAAAGTAAAATTATTTGATATAGCGGACGTAATAAGAAGCAAAAATTCCGGCCCTTATGAGTTAACTTTTGATATAATTTTCAAAAACATAGAAATATTTAAAAAAGTTTGGCAAGCAGAAGTTTTTAACAAAAAGAGCTTTGCAAAGCTTTACAATATTTCGGAAGACGATATAATGGGGATTATTGCTTTTGAACATGCAAAAGCTATAAAAATAACAATCGTAAGGCCTATTTGTTCAGGGGATTTAGGTGAGCTTGACGTTTACGGCGCACAACAACACGCCCCCCTTGTAAACTTTGAGTTTGAGATGGAGTAAAATAATATAAAGGAACAGGCGGGCAAACAGTTGAAAAAGCTGTGAATCTCGCCTGTTCATTATACAAAAGCGTATTGAATAAAATAAATAGATAATGAATTTTAATATGCTTATGGAGTGTGTGCATTTTGTTAAAAGTGGGCTTAAAAGAGATTCCGCTTCCGGGGTTTAGAAATATTAAAACATCGCTGGCAATATTGATATTGCTAATTTTATACCATACGGTTCTCCTTAGAGACAATGTTGTTCTTGCGGCAATTGCTGCAATAATTTGTATGCAGGATTCTGTGGAAAAATCTATAACAGCCGGCATAAACAGAGTTATTGGAACTGTTATAGGTGGTATTTTTGGTGTTTTGGTTTTACAACTTAAGCCGTTAATTTTTTCAATTTATTTATATTATGTATTTTGTGCATGTTGTATAAGCCTTTTAATTTATGTTTGCTTTTTGTTTCAGAAAATAGAATCAATTTCAATTTCTTGCGTTGTTTTCTTAATAATTGCAGTTAATACCGAGCTTTATGCTCCGCTTGAATATTCTTTTATGAGGGTTATAAATACTATTATTGGTATTACTGTTGCTGTTTTAGTAAATAAGTTTGTTGCTCCTCCTCCGCCGAAAATTGAAAATAATAATTTGAATTATAAGATAATTAGGGCAGGGGAGTTTTTAGGGTTTTTTAAATCGGATTTGCAAGGAATTATATATAATGCTTCACCTGATGAAAGCTTTGATTATATGTTTTCCGTTGTAAAAAACCGTAAATTAAAGCGATATGAGGATTATAACCAGCAAGTAATGGTTATCTCCGGGGAAATTAATGTGGTTAAAAAGAAAAATATTAATACGAAGGTAAAGCAATATGAAAAATTTTTAATAAATAATAATTGTGGAAAGCTTTTATTAAATGAATGCCCTGAATGTTTAAATATGGTAACAAGCGACAATTATTCTGCAAATATCGACAAGATGTATATTGACGAACCGGTGTTTTTAAGCGATAATAAGCTTATTGCTTTATATGCTGTAAAAGACGTTGTTAATGTGGAATTGTGGGATTATAACAAAATCATTACCCAGGAATTATTAAACAGAGGTGATATTATTGTTTTTCCCGAACAACGTTATGATAAACAATATTCTTTAAAAATAAGTCTCAAAGAATCTTCTGGCAGCAGCGCAGCAGCAATAAGATCTGAAATTTCCCGAATTTCTAATTAATGGAGGGTTGGTATGTTAATAAAAGACACAAGAAAACTGGTTATGATAAGTTGCTTTATTGCGTTAAATATTATATTAACTAGATTCTTATCAATTCAAACGCCTTTTTTGAGAATTGGTTTTGCCTTTTTACCTATTTCGCTGTGCGCTATGCTTTATGGGCCGGTTGTTGGGGGAGTATCGGCGGTTATAGCGGATATTTTGGGTATGTTTTTATTTGTAGGCGGAGCTTTTCACTATGGCTTCACTATATCTGCATTTTTATCAGGTACAATTTACGGGCTTTTTCTTTATAAAAGACCTAAAACCTTCTTTAATGTGCTTGTACCTGTTTTTTTAATTTTAACAGTTGTGGATTTAGGGTTAAATACTTTTTGGTTGAAAGATTTATACAATAAAGGGTTTCTTGTGCTTTTGCCACAAAGAGCAATTAAGGCAGCAATAATGCTCCCAATTCAGACAACCCTTATAACTGTTTTTTGGAAATATGTTCACACATTTTTGGAAACGACGGAAAGTAAGAAAATTGCTTGAAAAAATGCTGTAATGGGTGTTTTTTTATATTAGACGCCCCGATGTCGGTAATAAGTTTAACACAGCAACCACAAATAGCTACGAGTGTTCCAGTGAAACCGCATCCGGATAAACCGCCGCTGGTTGTAAAGATTGTAACTGTTTGACCGATATACCGATTCAAAGATTCAAGTAAACAAGGATTACAGCAATTATCAGGCATGATTTATTCCTCCTTTCCAAGGTGTTAGTACATACTATGAGGCTTGGTTTACTTTTGTGCAAGGTTGGATGAGTTTTATGACAAAATGGAAATTATTACATGAACAGGCAAATATCGACTTAATGAGCGATACGCTGAAAATATCTAAAACAATGGCGCAAGTAATGGTTAACAGAAACATAAGGACTAAAAACACAGCCCTTGCGTTTCTTAACCCCAGGCTTGCGCTTTTCCACGACATTTATTTGATGAAAGACGTTGACAGGGCAATTAAAATAATAATAGAAACCGTGTCAAACGGCGGAAAAATTGCAATTTACGGGGACTACGATGTGGACGGCGTTATGAGCACTGTAATTCTTTATAAAACCCTTAAAAAATATGGGGCAGACGTTTTGTATTACATACCCGACAGGGAAATTGAAGGCTACGGCTTAAATATGGAAGCAGTAAGGACTCTTAACAGCGAAGGCATTGACTTAATTGTAACCTGTGATAACGGAATCGCTTCCATAGCTGAAATTAACGAAGCGAAATCTTTAGGAATGAAAGTAATTGTTATAGACCATCACGAGCCTGGCTTTGTTATTGACGAGAATTTAGGGAAAATAGACGTTTTGCCAAATGCAGACTCAATTGTAGACCCTAAGCAGTCCGACTGCAATTATCCTTTTAAAATGCTGTGTGCAGCAGGAATATGCTTTAAATTTGCAAAAGCTTTTCATGAATGTGCAGATATGGATTTTGACTTTGAAAACGAATTTTTTGTTCTTGCAATGTTTGCCACTTATTGCGACATTGTGGATTTACATGGGGAAAACAGAATAATTGTAAAAAATGGGTTACAAATTATTAATAATGATAAAAATATCAATAAAGGCATAAACGCTATGTTATTTGCCAAAAGCTATTATGATAAAGAGATTAACGGTTATGCCGTTGGTTTTGTTTTAGGTCCATGTATAAACGCATCAGGCAGGCTTGACAGAGCTACAGAGGCAGTATCTCTTTTAACAAGCGAAAATTATGCCGAATGTGAAATTATAGCTAAAAAGCTTGCAGAATTAAACGAGGAACGCAAGGCTATGACACTTTTTCATTATGAAGAAGCCGTTATGCTTGTGGAAAAAACAAACTTAAAGGAACATAAAGTGCTTGTTATGGTTTTGCCTACGGCTCATGAAAGCATTGCCGGTATTGTTGCAGGCAGGCTTAAAGAGCATTTTCATAAGCCGGTTATTGTGCTTACAAAAAGCGGAGATTTTATTAAAGGTTCTGCCCGGTCTATTGAGGGGTATAATATTTTTGAGGCAATGTACTCTTGCAAGCATTTGTTTGAACGCTTTGGAGGGCACGCAATGGCGGCAGGGGTAACGCTTATTGCTGAAAACGTTCCTGTTTTACGAAAATATTTAAATGAAAACTGCAATTTAACGGAAGATGACTTTGTTGAAATATTAAAATATGACAAGGAACTGGAAATTTCCGACGTTACATTTGAACTTGCTCAGGAGCTGACACATCTTGCACCTTTTGGGAAGGCAAACAAAGAGCCTATGTTTGTTACAAGAAATTTAATTCCAGAACAGCTTCAAGTTTATAAAGAAAAAAAAGTGCTTATATTTAGGTTTATAAATAAAAATTCTCAAAGAAAAGTAAAAGCTCTAAGTTTTGGGCATATAGACAAATTTGAAAACGAGCTTACAAAATTTTATAATAAAAGCGAAATTGAGAAAATAATGTGTGGGATTTTAAGAAATAATAATTTCACAATAGATATTATTTACTCTATTGAAATAAACGAGTATAATGGTGACAAGTCGGTTCAAATGAAAATAAAGGATTTTGTTATTAAAAGAGGTTTAGAAACTTATAGTAAGGAGGAAAAATGTGGATCTTAAAGATTATATCCGTACTATTAAGGATTTTCCCGAAGAGGGTATTTTGTTTAGAGATATTACGCCGCTGTTAAAAGGCCCGGAAGGGTTTTCGTTGGCAATTGACGAAATGTGTAACATTATAAAAGACATAGAGTATGACTATATTGCCAGCCCGGAATCCAGAGGTTTTATTTTTGGAATGCCTGTAGCTTATAAACTTAGAAAAGCCTTTATTCCCATAAGAAAGGCTGGTAAGCTTCCTTGTGAGACTTATAAAAAAAACTACGACCTGGAGTATGGTCATGCCGCAATAGAAATACATAAAGACGCAATTGAAAAAGGCGGCAAAGTGGTTGTTGTTGATGATTTACTTGCTACTGGCGGAACTTCTTCGGCTATTTGTGATTTAATTGAAGAAGCCGGGGGAAAAGTTTGCGCCCATGTGTTTTTAATTGAATTAGGCGCTTTAGGAGGCAGGGAACTGCTTTTAAAGCATGACAAAAATGTTAATGTGCACTCAATTTTAAAATATTAAAGGAGTAAGGAAATGGAAAGAAATAGTGAATTACCGGAAATAGGAGTTATTGCTCTTAGAAGCTTTGAAGAAATGGGAAAAAAGGTTGATAAAGCTCTGGTTGACAGGTTTAAAAAATCGAATTCTGACAACGTTTTGATGATTCCGGATTCTTTTTTAATTAAAACAAATCAAGTTCGTTTTGCAAACGGTGAGGGCAAAGTTCAAATTCAAAGCTCAGTAAGGGGCAAGGATATATTCATTTTGTGTGACGTTGGTAACCATAGCTGTACATACCAGCTGCACGGTTACACAAACCACATGGGCCCTGATGAACACTTTCAAGATTTAAAGAGAACTCTTTCTTCAATCGGCGGTAAGGCTAGGAGAACAACGGTTATTATGCCCCTTTTGTATTCCTCCAGGCAGGATAAAAGAAGAGGGCGTGAATCTTTGGACTGCGCAATGGCATTGCAAGAACTTGAAAATATGGGCATTGAAAATATTATGACTTTTGACGTTCACAACGCTGCGGTTCAAAACGCTATTCCATTAACATCTTTTGAAAACTTATATGCAACATATAATATAGCAAAAAACTTTTTAATTGATACAAAAGGCAAAATGGACAGAGAAAAACTTGTTGTTATAAGCCCAGACACAGGCGCTATGGACAGAGCCATTTTTTACGCCAATTTGTTAGATGCAGATGTTGGCTTGTTCTATAAAAGACGTGACCATAGAGTAATTCAAAAAGGAAACAACCCTATTGCGGAACATAAATATTTAGGCAACTCTTTGGAAGGGCATAGCGTATTTATTGTTGACGATATTATTGGGTCTGGAGATTCTATACTTGATATTGTGGAACAACTTCGTAAAGAAAAAGTTTCCAAAATATACGCTGCTTCTACATTTGCGTGGTTTACAGGCGGTACTAAAAAATTCGATGAATATTATGAAAAAGGTTTAATTGAAAGAGTTTATTCTACAAACCTTACTTATATAACAGATGAAATTAAAAATACGCCGTGGTTCCAAGAGGTAGAAATGTCTTCTTTCCTTGCAGAATTAATTGAGACTTTAAGCCATTCACGTTCACTTGCACCGCTTCTTGATGCTTCGGTATATATGAAAAAACTTAATAAATATAAATAGGTGGTTTAGCTTAATGGATATAAGAGTTGGTACAGGCTGTGACACTCACAAGCTTGTTACTGGGCGTAGCCTTATTATTGGGGGAGTTAACATTCCTTATGAAAAAGGGCTTTTGGGGCATTCTGATGCAGACGTGCTTACCCATGCTGTAATTGATTCAATATTAGGTGCGGCTGGGCTTAGTGATATTGGGACATTGTTTCCAGATAATGATAGTAAATTTAAAGATATTTCAAGCCTTGTTCTGCTTAAAAAAGTTATGGATATGATAACCCAACTAAACGCTAAAATTATTAATGTTGATACAGTTGTTATGGCACAAAAACCTAAGCTTATGCCATATATTAAAGACATACGGCAAAGTTTGGCTGATACTATGAATATTGAATTTGCAAGAGTTAACGTTAAAGCGAAAACAGGCGAAGGCTTGGGTTTTGTAGGGCGAGAAGAAGGAATTTTTGCCCAGGCTGTATGCCTTTTGTCCTTTGACTGATTTTAACATGAAAGAGGAGCTATTGAATGAAAATATATAACACGTTTACTAAAACAAAAGAGGAGTTTACTCCGATTGAAAGGAACAAAGTAAAAATATATTCATGCGGTCCTACGGTTTATAATTTCATTCATATTGGAAATGCCAGACCGCTTGTTGTGTTTGATACTGTTTGCAGATATTTAGAATATAAGGGATATGAAGTTTTACACGTTCAAAACTTTACTGATGTTGACGACAAAATAATTAATAAAGCTAATGAAGAGGGAGTTTCTGCAGATGTTATCAGCGAACGGTACATTAAAGAAGCCCTTGCAGATGAAAAAGGATTAAACATAGTTGAACCTTTTAAAAGACCAAAAGTTACTGAGGAAATGGATTCCATAATTGATATGGTTAATACCCTTATTGAAAAAGGGGTTGCTTACGAAAAAAATGGAACGGTTTATTATAATACTAATAAATTTAGCGAATATGGAAAGTTAAGCCGTAAAAATATAGAAGATTTAGAAGCCGGATCTCGTGTAGAGGTTGACGGGGAAAAAGTTAATCCTACTGATTTTGTATTGTGGAAGCCGGCAAAACCGGGAGAACCAAAATGGAAATCTCCTTGGGGAGAAGGCAGACCGGGCTGGCACATTGAATGCTCTGCAATGGTAAAACGTTATTTAGGCGATACAATAGACATTCATACAGGCGGAGAGGATCTTATTTTCCCTCACCACGAAAATGAAGTTGCACAAAGCGAAGCGGCAAACGGCAAACCTTTCGCCAAAATATTTATGCATAACGGCTTTTTAAATGTTGATAACAAAAAAATGTCCAAATCTTTAGGCAACTTTTTTACTTTGCGTGAAATTACAGAAAAATTTTCTTATGATGTAGTTAGATTCTTTTTTATAAGCGCACATTATAGAATGCCTATAAATTTTAGCGATGAATTGCTTCAAGCTTCTGAAAACGGACTTAATCGTATTTTAAATGGTATTGAAAAAATTAAATTTATTATTGAAAAAACTCAAAATAATGAAATTAGCCTGGAAGAAAAAGAATTAATTAGCAATTGCCAAAAATTTATGACAGAGTTTGAAACTGCAATGGATGATGACTTTAACACGGCTGATGCCGTAACTGCTTTATTTGAGCTTATTAAGTTTGCAAACATTAATGTTAAAGACGACAGCTCTAAAGAGTTTGCCAAAGAAGTTTACGATACCGCAATAAAAATGACAGATATTTTAGGTTTGCGCACAGAGCAAAAAAAGGAAACCGGCGACAGCGATTATATTGAAAAACGCATTGAGGAAAGGCAAGCCGCAAGAAAGAACAAAGATTTTAAAACAGCGGATGCAATAAGAGACGAGCTTTCCAATATGGGGGTTGTTCTTGAAGATACTTCTGCCGGAGTGCGCTGGTCTTATAAATAAGCTGCTTGAAATATTTTAACAGTGCAATTAGAAAGGGTGACTGTATGTCTGAAAAAGGGCTTGACAAAACACATTCGCCCCTTTGCCTTGCTTATATGGGTGATGCTGTTTTCGAGCTTTTAATGCGTAAAAAGATTATAGATGAAAACAACGTTGGGGCTGATAAGCTTCACGTTATTAATAGGGGTTATGTTAACGCAAAGGCGCAGGCAAGCATGTATTTTAAAATTGCGCCTTTGTTAACAGAGCAGGAATTAAGCATAATGAAAAGAGGAAGAAACGCTAAATCCCCAACTAAAGCAAAAAACGCCACAATTACAGATTACCGCCATGCAACGGGGCTTGAAGCTTTGTTTGGTTATTTGTTTTTAACAGGGCAAAACGACAGGCTTAATGAAATTTTCAATGAATGTGTTAAGGGAGAATTAAATGAGAAATAGGGATAACAACGAAGAAAAAAGTGAATATGAAAACTTGCATATAGAGGGTAGAAATTCCGTCTTGGAAGCTCTAAAAAGTGATGTTGAAATAGATAAAATACTGTTTAAAAAAGGTGAAGTTGACGGTACTTTAAAAGTGATTATGGCGAAAGCCAAAGAAAAGGGAATTGTCACTAAAGAGGCGGACAAAACAAAGCTTGATTTTATGTCTCAAACAGGGGGAAAACATCAAGGGGTTATTGCTGTTTGCCCGGCTCACACATATGCAGAAATCAGTGATATTTTAAATAAAGCCGAAGAAAAAGGGGAAAAACCTTTTATTATTATTTTGGACGGCATTACAGACCCTCATAACCTTGGGGCAATTATAAGAACGGCAGAGGCTTGCGGTGCTCACGGCGTAATTATCCCAAAACGAAGAGCTGTGGGGCTTACTGCAATTGTTTCAAAAGCGGCGGCAGGTGCGCTTTCCCATATGCTTGTTGCTAAAGTTGCCAATATATCCACAACAATTGATACGTTAAAACAAAAAGGCTTGTGGATTGCAAGCGCAGATATGAAAGGCGAACCCCTTTATAAAGCTGACTTAACAGGAGCTGTTGCTCTAGTTATCGGCAGCGAGGGTGAGGGGCTTGGTAGGCTTGTTTCGGAAAAGTGCGATTTTCATGTAGCAATACCAATGTTTGGAAAAATAAGTTCTCTTAACGCATCTGTTGCGGCCGGTGTTTTAATGTATGAAGTTGTAAGGCGCAGAAATTTTGGTAGTTAATAGGTGGTATTGTGGCTTTTAAAAGGGAATATTTGCTTGTGGACGGCTACAATGTTATTTTTGCGTGGGACAAGCTTAAAAAAATAGCTGAGTATTCCCTTGAGGAAGCTAGGCTTAAGCTTATGGGGATTTTAAGCGATTTTGGCGGGGCAACGGACATAGAAATAATTTTAGTATTTGATGCACATAAAGTTAAAAAAAACAAGGGATATACGGAAAAACATTATAATATAACGGTTGTTTATACTAAAGAGGCTCAAACAGCCGACCATTATATTGAAAACTCTGTAAAAGAACTTATGCGCCAAAAGAAATACAAAGTTAGAGTTGCAACAAGCGACCATTTGGAGCAAATTATTATTATAAGCCACGGGGCAGGAAGAATTTCCGCAGGGGACTTATTTTACGAAATTGAAGCGACAAAGAAAGTAATCAAAGAACAATACATTGAAAACAGACCGGTTAAAAATAATATGCTATTGGATAATTTGGACAAAAAAACAGCGGAACTTCTCGAAAGCATGAGGAAAAGCAAAGGGAGATAATATTTGGAAGCATTTGAACATTTCACCGACGAACAGGTTTTGGCTCAAGGGATGGATAACAACGAGACTGCACAAGATTATCTTATAAACAAATATAAATCTTTTGTAAAAATAAAAGCTAGGCAATATTTTATTGTTGGGGCAGATAAAGAGGATATTATTCAAGAGGGTATGATTGGTCTTTATAAAGCTATAAGAGACTTTAATCCGGAAAAGCAGGTTAGCTTTTATACCTTTGCAGATATGTGCATAACAAGGCAAATAATTACTGCTATAAAAGCAGCTACAAGGCAAAAACATATTCCTCTTAATTCCTATATTTCTCTTAATAAATCTGTTTTTGACGACGACTGTGAAAAAACTTACATTGATACCCTTGTGGAAAGCCGTATTTCAAGCCCGGAGGAGCTTTTTATAGGCAGGGAAGAAAAAAAATATATAGAATCTCATATGGGTGAGGCACTTTCTGAGCTTGAATGCAGGGTGCTTTCGTTGCATTTGCAAGGCAAAAGCTACTCTCAAATTGGAGTTATAGTTAATAAAAATGAAAAGGCAATTGATAACGCTTT
>CAZJGG010000045.1:0-27024 GCA_964545475.1 uncultured Eubacteriales bacterium
CTACGTAGGTGTTAGATCCCATATTTTCCCACAACATAATCTGTCGCTGTGCAACACATATCGTGACAAAATAAGCACCACAAGACGAATAGTCATATCCCTCTAATCGTATTTTTTTACGTTTTTGTAATACCAAAAATTTTCACCGCCAACGCATCCTCTCTCAGCCTTTTTTATGGGATAAGCAATGAGCAAAAAAGCATATAATAAGACCGGACACAAATCCGCCCATATGTGCTGCATTTCCAATTTGAGGATTCATAAAACCAAGGCTTATACTTAATATGCTGTAAATTAATAAAAAATCCATTGGAATCCCATCTAAAGAACGGCGAGTTAAAATACACTGCATTAGTGATGCCCCTACAAGACCATAAATCCCACCGGAAGCCCCAACCGCAACCCCGGACAAAAATATAAGGCTTAAAAAACTGCCTGCAAGGCCGGAAATTACATAAATAAACAGAAAAAACCCTCGGCCGAAAATTCTTTCAACTCGTGTGCCAAAAATATAAATTCCAAGGCAATTGCTAATTAGATGAGTTATTCCTCCGTGCAGCAGCATTACTGTAAAAAGCCTGTAATATTCTCCATGCCTAAAAACCCGAACAGGCTCTAACGCTCCTAGGGAAATAAGAGTTTCGTTACTCATTCCCCCGAAAAAGTAAGTAATTACAAGCATAACGGCGTTTAAAGCCATTATGACGTATGACAGATAGGGCTTTGTAGCTTTTATGCCACCCGTATCAAAATGTATTCCATTTTTTCCGCTTTTTATGGCGTTGTTTAATACTCTGGACAAGCCGCAAATGTCGTTTGGCTTTTCATGGTTTGAATAAATTTCTTCGCCGGAAACTGCTAACTGAAAGCTGTAAATCCTTTGGTCAAAAAATTCTTCCCCTGAGTTAATTATTGCCTTAATTTCGTCTGTAATAACATCACAAACAAAAACATCCGCTACAAAAATCCGTGAATAAAACCGCCCTAAGGAGGATATAAGTTTTTCCTGCATAACGCTGTTTTGCCCATGATAGTTTTCAAGGCTTGATGCTCTTGCATTTATAAGCCGAACAATACAAACGTCTTTGCCTGCCTGTTTTTGAAAAGCAATGCTCTCTGTATCATTTGACAAAGAGCCGCTGCTTTGGTCTTTTAGCCTAACAAAATCTTCCCGGCTACCCTCGAAAATAAAAGCTTCCGCAAAATACTTAAACATAATCATTCTCCGCGGATATTGCGAATCATTTCCTGTTTTAAATCCCAAAGTTTTTGAGATAAATCCACAGGCACAATATGCGGGTTAACAAGACGTCGGTGTTCTTCCCAAAGGGTCGCCTGCTCTTTTTCACAATATTCTCTTATGTCCATAATTTGAGGGCTTTCATACACGCATTTTCCGTCTAAGAAAATTGGGGTCAGGAGTTCTCGAGTTACATAAGTGTCTTTTTTCAGCGTCATTTTTTTCCATATAGCCTGGGGGTCAAAAATCGTTAAATCCTCAGACGAGTCGAACTTTTCATTGTCCAGCGCTATTAAATCCGCTTTAATTTTACCTGTTAACTTATCATAAAACCTTACTATTTTTTTGTAGCCAGGGTTTGTTACTTTTTCAGGGTTGTCCGACAATTTTATCGCCGGTTTTAAAACGCCATCTCCGTCAGTTTGAGCCGCAAGCTTATAAACTCCGCCGAAAGATGGGCAATCCGAAGAAGTTATAAGGTTTGTCCCAACTCCCCAGTTTGTTACCTTCGCTCCTTGTAGCTTTAAATCTCTAATAAGATATTCATCTAAATCGTTAGAAGCGGTTATTACGGCGTTAGGGTATCCGGCTTCGTCCAGCATTTCTCTTGCCTTTTTGGATAAATAGGCAATGTCTCCGCTGTCTAGCCTTATTCCTATACGTTCCGTGCTAACACCGTTTTTCTTCATTTCATCAAAAACTTTAATTGCATTTTTTACACCGGAATTTATTGTGTCGTATGTGTCTACTAAAAGGGTACAAGCATTTGGGAAAAATTTAACGTATGCTCTAAAAGCTTCAAGCTCTGACGGAAAACTCATTACCCAGCTATGGGCATGAGTCCCCTTAACGGGTATACCAAACATTTTGCCTGCCAAAACGTTGCTTGTTGCGCTGCAACCGCCGATTACAGCCGCTCTTGCGCCGTAAACCCCAGCATCCGGCCCTTGGGCACGTCTAAGGCCGAATTCAAGAACAGTATCCCCCTGGGCGGAATATACAACTCTAGCGGCCTTCGTGGCAATAAGGCTTTGGTGATTAATAATATTTAAAAGTGTTGTTTCGATAATTTGCGCCTGCATTATAGGCGCTTTAACCCGTAACATCGGCTCTTGTGGAAAAACAACTGTGCCCTCCGGCGTTGCGTAAATATCTCCCTCGAACTTGAAATTTTTTAAATAATCTAAAAAATCATCAGAAAAACAGTTAAGTCCTTTTAAATAATTTATGTCCTCTTCTGTAAACTTAATATTTCTAATATATTCAATAACCTGCTCCAGCCCGGCAAAAACAGAAAAACTGTTTCCGCTTGGGTTTTTTCTGAAAAATAAATCGAACACAACCTCTTTTTTTAAATAGTCTAATGAGTGATAGCCCTGAAGCATCGTCAGCTGGTAAAAATCCGTTAGCATAGATAAATTATAAAATCCCAATGTTATTACTCCTTATTTCCATAATAAATTTCGTAAACCTCAGGCGTATATTCTCCGTTGTCTTCATATATTAAAAGCGGCTGTAAAACCTTTAAGAAAGGTTTGCCGCCTTTTATCGCTTCTATAAGTACTAAAATAGGCTCTTTGCCTAACTTTGGATGTACGAGCCTTAAAATTTTCGGTTCTAAGTTATTTCGGCGCAAAGTTGTAATAACATCCACAAGCCTGTTTGGGCGGTGAACAACATACATTCTGCCCCCCAGCTTTAATAAGTTTTGGGCAGTTCTCCCAATGTCTTCAAATGTACACAAAATTTCGTGCCTAGAAACTGCTTTTGTTTCATATTCGTTTAACATTCCTGCCCCAACGTTCATATAAGGCGGGTTAACAGTAATAACGTCTAAGCTGTTGGGCTTAAAAATACCGTTTAAATCTTTAACATCCGCTTCAAAAATTTCAACTCTATCCGCTAATCCATTGTATAAAACGCTTCGTTTTGCAAGCTCTGCCGATTCCTTTTGAATTTCAACGCCGTAAAGCTTTTTTGCTTTAGTTTTTGCGGAAAGTAAAATTGGTATAACGCCGTTTCCCGTACACAAATCAAGCGCTTGTTCACTGGGCTTAATTTTTGTAAAACCGGAAAGCAAAACCGCATCAACACCAAAACAAAAGCGTTTAGGGTCTTGTATAATGAAAAGACCTTTGCAATGTAAATCGTCCAGCCGTTCATTAGGTAAAATTAATTCGCTAATCATTAGTCCAATATTTCCTTAAGCTGAGAAATATCTATTTTTTCATCTGTATTGTTTGTTTTTGCTTTTTCCAATATTTTTATTTCGTCTGTTGCATAATATCCGGCAATAGGCCCGTCGCTTGGTTTTTTAATAACAGACGCTTTTATAATTTGTCTTAAAACGTTAACGCTTAAAACCTCGCCTCGTCCGTCTGGCGTCATAACAATATCCCCTACGCCGGGTAAGTTTTTATTTAAAAATTCGTAAGTCTCTTCTTCATATTTAAGACAGCACATTAAACGACCGCAAATACCTGAAATTTTTGTTGGGTTTAAAGATAAGTTCTGCTCTTTAGCCATTTTAATTGAAACCGGCTGAAAATCCCCCAAAAACGTTGCGCAGCAAAGAGTTCTTCCGCAAATGCCAATTCCGTTAAGCATTTTTGCCTCGTCACGAACCCCAATTTGCCTAAGTTCAATTCTCATGCGGAATATGGCCGCCAAGTCTCTTACAAGCTCTCTAAAGTCCACCCGACCATCGGAAGTAAAATAAAATATTATTTTTGTAAGGTCAAAGGTAAGCTCAACATCTATAAGCTTCATATCCAAATTATGGTCTTTAATTTTATTATAACAAATACCTATAGCTTCTTTTTCCTTAATTTTATTTTGGTCTTCCTGCCTGTGGTCGTTTTCCGTGGCAACCCTAAGAACTTTTTTAAGGGGTAAAACAAGCTCTTCCTCGGTAACATCCCTATTGGGTAGTTCAACCGTTCCAAACTCCACTCCTCTTGCCGTTTCCACAATAACGTTAACACTGCGCTCAAGCTCAAGCCCATTAGGGTCGAAATAATATATTTTTCCAACCTGCTTAAACCTGACGCCAACTACATTAACCATAAAAAGTATTTTCTCCTTTGTATATCTTTCATATTAACTGCTTATTTAAATTCATCAGCATAACTGTAATAATTAGATTAAAATTTCCATATTTAAGTAAATTCCGTTTTGCCTCTGCAATTGCTTCGCAGTTTGCTATAAGTTTTTTAAGGCTAAAGCCCGTAGAAACGGATTTTATCCTGTCAAGCTCGTCCTTTTGGGATACAAGCAAGCTGTTTTCAGTTTGTTTATAAACTGCCAAATCTCTATACCATAAATACATTATATCCAAAATATTGTGAACCCTGTCTTTAAGCCCTTCAATTTCCCTTAAGGCAGTAAAAACATACTGTTCCGGCTCTTTTTCTATTGATATTGCCATATCTATAGCCCTTTTCCGTATTACAGAAAAAGCCTCATCATTAATTAGTTCTTTAGCTCTACCAATATTTCCACCAGAGTAAATGGCGTAAGCATTGGCTATTTCAGGTTCAATGCCCTCTTCGTTAATTATATGACTGCTGACAATATCCGTTGTAACAGGTTTTAGCTTAAACAAAACCGAACGGGAAAGTATAGTTGGCAGGAAGTTTTCATAATTACTTGCATTTAGAAGAAAAACCCCATAATCAAAGGGTTCTTCAATAGTCTTTAAAAGGGCGTTTTGCGCCTGAACAGTCATTTCGTCTGCATTTTCCACAATAAATATTTTATATTTGCTTTGATAAGGCTTTATTGCCATTTTATTAATAATTTGCTCTCTAATGTCGTTTATGCCTAGTACTTTTGTTTTTGTGGGGTGAACGAAATAAACCTCGGTGTGGTTGCCGTTTTCGTAAGCTTTGCAAGAAATGCAACTGTTACAAGGTTTTTCTCCCTCTCCCATGCATTGAAGTGCTTTTGCGAAAGTGTTTGCCAAAAGGCTTTTGCCAACGCCGCTTTCGCCTGAGAATATAACAGCGTGAGGAACACGGTTATTTTTAATTGCGCTTTGCAAATTATTAACTACTTTTTCATGCCCGTAAATTTTATTGAAAGAATACATAAAAACCTCTAAACCATTATATCAAGAAGAAGACCTCTTATTTCGTCGGTTTTATCTAAAATTTTAATATGGTCCTTTTCCGCTTTTAAAAGTTCCTGGGCTAAATCGTCAAGCTCTTTATTCACAAGCTTTACAATGCCGTAAACTCTGTGGCGGCCTCGCCTGTCTAAAAAGTTCTCCCGTGAAAAATGGTGGGAATTTGTTACAACCTCGTTTATAAAATCCGAAATAAGACCTCTGTATCGTTTTAAGTCGTTAATATCCATATGCTCCGCAATTTTTTTACCTTGCACAGTAATATCGCCGATAAGAGAGCCAAGCCTTTCAGAAAGCCCCTCTTTATCAAGCTTGTTAAGGGTAAAGCTAAAATCGTGATCCTGTTTTTTTTCAATCGGTCCTTGCGCTTCCTGAAATTTCGCCGATAAAATATCGGATATTTTAAGCTCCATTTTATAACCTTCTTCTTAAAATGATTATACCTTGCGGAATTCCTCTACGTTAAGCACAAAAACCGTAGCCCCGCCTACAGTTACTTCAATCGGATACGGAACGTACCCGTCCGTAGCGTTTACATGGGCAGAATTAACCGAAGCAATTTGTTTTCTGGATTTGCATTTTTGTTCTATTATGGAAACAAGTTCATCAATTTTATTGTCTTCCACACCGCAAATTAAAGTGGTGTTACCTGCCCGCAAAAAACCGCCTGTTGAAGCAAGCTTTGTAACGCTGAACCCCTTTTCGCTTAATAAATCCATTATTTGAAAGGCATCCTCATCATGGATAATTGCCATAACCAGTTTCATATAGAATTCCCCTTTCCACACTACACTTATAAACTATTACCGCTATTATATCACATTAATTTCAATTTCACTACATATTTTTATTAATTTATAGCAATTTTCTAATTCTTAATCCAATGAAACACGGCGCATTAGCGCAAACGCCATAGGCGTTTAGTGATTCATTGGATTACCTTAAATAAAATTGCTATATTGTAATTTTAATGCTATTGTGCTATAATTTCCATATTAGACTTCTTTAAAAAGGAGGACAAAAGTATGCAAGCGTTATTTACAATTTGTTTTGGCGTTGGCATCGGTTATATTGTTATTGGTTTTATATTAGGAGAGGTTATCGGTCTTATCGATTTTGACCTTGATACAGACATTTCTTTCGACGGACTCGTATCTCCCTTAAAACCTTCAGTTATAGCCGCATTTTTAACTGTTTTCGGAGGGGGCGGTTTAATATTTTACAAACGCTTTGATGCTTTTTATGCAGTTATGCTCGCTGTCATTGCCGGGTTGATTGTTTCCACTTTATTTTATCGTTTTGTAATTGTGCCCTTATATAAGGCGCAAAATACAAGTGCAGTGGAAAAACAAAGCCTAATCGGTCATAACGCCACAGTTACTGAAAAAATACCTCAAGGCGGTTATGGTAAAATAACTTATCATGCTTCAGGAAACACCTATTCATCCCCTGCAAAATCAGAGGACGGAACAGAAATTAGCCGCAACGAAGCGGTTGAAATTATTTATATAGAAAAAAACACTTATTATGTCAGGAGGAAATAATATTTATGGACGGTTTACTATCTAGCGATTTTGTTTTAATTATAGCTATCATTGCCGCAATATTCCTGCTTATCGCCGGGATTTTCTCTTGGTGGAAAAAAGTTCCCCAAGATAAGGCTCTTGTTGTAACCGGTCTTAAAAAACGGGTTATATCCGGCGGCGGCGGCATTGTTGTTCCAATTTTTGAAAGAACCGATAGAATTTCCCTTGAAAACATGAAAATTGTTGTTAGCACCCAAGGGGCTCTTACAGAACAGGGCGTAGACATTATTGCAGACGGCGTTGCTGTTATTAAAGTTAAAAGCGACAAAGAATCAATTCTAGCAGCTGTAGAGCAATTTAATACTGGCAACGAAGCAAGAACAATCGGTGTTATTGAAAACATTGCCAAAGACGTTTTAGAGGGCAAGCTTCGTGAAATTATTTCAAAACTTACTGTTGAAGAAATTTATAAAGACCGTGAAAAATTTGCTTCCCAGGTTCAGGAAGTTGCTGCTCTTGACTTAGCTGAAATGGGGCTTGAAATTAAAGCCTTTACCATCCGTGATATTTCCGATACTAACGGATATTTAGAAGCGTTAGGTAAAAAACGTATATCAGAAGTTAAAAGAGACGCCTCCATTGCAGAAGCGGACGCCGCAAGAGAAACAAAAATTAAAACATCAGAAGCTTACCGCTTAGGGGAAGCTGCTAGGCTTATTGCCGAAACACAAATTTCCGAAGCCTCAAAAGATAAAGAATTAAAAGTTCAAAGCTATAAAAAAGAAGAACAATCTGCAAAAGCCGTTGCAGACCTTGCTTATGAAATTGAAAGCAATAAGGTTAGAAGAGAAGTTACAGAAACACAAATGCAAGTTGAAATTTTAAAGAAAGAAAAAGAAATTGAACTTGCAGAGCAAGAAGCAACCCGTAAGGAAAAAGAACTTGATGCCAGCGTTGCAAAAATTGCAGATGCTGAAAAATATAGGCTGGAAAAAGAAGCAGATGCCCTTAAATACAGGCACATCCTTGATGCACAAGCTAAGTCGGAAGCAATCCGTTTAGAGGGTATTGCAAGAGCAGATGCTAACCGTACTCAAGGTATGGTTGAAGTTGAGCTTAAAGCAGAGGGCATACGCCTTGAAGGTACCGCAAAAGCAGATGCAAGAAGGCTTGAAGGCTTGGCAGATGTTGAAATTATTCGCGAAAAAGGTAAGGCAGAAGCGGAGGCCATGCTTAAAAAGGCAGAAGCGTTTAAACTTTATAATGAAGCCGCTATGACTCAAATGATTGTTGAAAAGCTTCCTGAAATCGCCCAGGCTGTTGCTTCTCCATTGTCTAAAACCGAAAAAATTGTTATTATTGATTCCGCAAACGGTGACAGCAAGCATTCCGGCGCAGCGAAAGTTTCTGGCTACATCACAGACATTATTTCAACGCTTCCAGAAACTGTTGAAGCCCTTACAGGGGTTAACATGCTGGAAAGCTTTAAAAAATTCGCAGGAAACTTAGAAAATAGCAGTGTGCAAAGCCAAAACAACGAAGTAGAGTAAATTTAGCCCTTCAAGGGAAGTATATAACTAAAATCAACTATATTTTATAAGAAAAAGACACTTACATTATTTCATGTAAAGTGTCTTTTTTTATGAGTTTAATTTATATTTGTCTGCCTAATAGTTAAAAATTCAGCAAATTTTACTTAATAAATTTGTAATTAATAAATAATTGACTACTCGTTTTATTATAAATTGTTGTTAGATAAAAGTTTCTATGATATAATAATGTCTACGTTTGTGATAAATCAGCATAATTTTAGACAAAATTATATAATTTTAGTAAAACTATCAAATTACGAATGCTCAAAGTGGTAAACACTGATTAATTTTAGGAGGCAAATTATCAATGAAAATAGAGATGTATTCGTTTTATAACTTGCTTAGCGAGAAAGGGATTATTCTCAGCTATTGTGGTCCTATGGTACAGGATAGTATTGTAGGAATTGCCGCCACGCTTAAGGACAAGCTTACAGCAGACTCCCTTCCAGCTTCTGCTTCCATGGCTATTTTTTCCATTTTTATTGAACAGATTCAAAACGCTATGTATTATTCCGCAGAACGAGAGATTATTCCGGAAGAAATTGTGACAAATTCCTCCTCTGGTGTGTTCGTAATCGGACAAACAGGAAACGCATATTTTATGCAATGCGGAAACTATGTTAAAAACAGCCAAATCCAGCGTCTTACAGACAGCATAAATTATATTAACAGCTTAAACAAAGACGAGCTTAAAGCGTATTACCGTGAAAGGCGAAAATCCGATAACGACAACCCAGAAAGCCGGGGAGCAGGGCTTGGGCTTATTGAAATTGCTCGCCGTGCCACCTCTCCCCTTAAATTTGAGTTTTCCCAGCTCGACAATGAGTATTCTTTTTTCTCTTTGTACGCTACCGTAGCGGTTTGTTAATAGATCTCTC
Organism: uncultured Eubacteriales bacterium; assembly: GCA_964545475.1. Lineage (GTDB taxonomy): Bacteria > Bacillota > Clostridia > Lachnospirales > JAISER01 > CAZJGG01. The sequence continues at coordinate 9,363 of CAZJGG010000045.1, forward strand.
CCAAAAACCTCATATCGCCGTCTTCATAAAATTAAAAAATGCTATTTAGTTATAAATTATAACATATAATATAAAAATAACTATAATTAATGTATGCAAATTAAAATTATATGATATAATATAACTAGAAAGGGGTTATTTAATGTTTAGATATGTGAAGCTCAAAAATTATAAATCTTTAGTTGATTTTTATGTCGATCTCACCACGAAGAAAAATACTCCACAAAAATTAATCTTAACTTATGGAGAAAACGGTGTTGGTAAATCAAATTTTGCTGCAAGTTTTTTCACCATTTGTGAAACTATGAACACAAAATCTGTAAAAGATAGGTTCGAGGAATTTTTGGATAATAATAAGGAATTAGCTAAAGGTAAGAAAATAGATCTTTTCAAAAGATACTTTATGGATACAGAAGCTATTATAAAAAGTTGTAAGACAAATAGCTCCACGGATAATATGGTACTTGAATTCGGTTTTAGAATAAAAGGTTATAACGGAGTTTATAGTTTAGAAACAGATGATACTCAAATAGTCTATGAACGTTTAGAATTTGTTTGGAATAAAAATCAAACCACATTTTTTGAAATTTCAGATAATTCAATTAAATTAAATAAAAATATTTTTATAAAGCCAGAGTATCAAAACGAAATAGAAGATATTATAGATAAATATTGGGGAAAACATTCTTTATTATCTTTGATTGTATACGAAATAGATGATAAAAAAGATGGTTATGTAAAAAACCGTCTATGCAAAGGTCTCATTGATGTAATCTCCTTTTTTATGGCATTATCTATAAGAGTTAAAGATGGTTGTAGAGGAGAAAAAGGAAAAATAGAATTGTTTCATCATATTTTGGAATACTTAGATTCTGGTGATATACCAGCCTCGAAATTAACTAAATTAAACAAAACTGAGGAATTTTTAAATAATTTTTTCACTAGTTTATATTCGGATGTAAAACAAGCTTACTATAAACGTGATATTATTGATGACAAAATATTTTATCAGTTATATTTCAAAAAGTTAATGTTTGATAGACTTGTGGATGTTAATTTTAAACAGGAATCTACAGGTACTCAAAATATATTAGATATCCTACCTTTCTTTATTGCAAGTGTAGAAGGAAATCCCGTAATTATTGATGAATTGGATTCAGGTATTCATGATTTATTAATTAATATTATTTTAGAAAACCTTTACGAATCAATTAAAGGTCAATTAATTATTACTACTCATAACACATTATTATTAGAATCTGATCTTGATAAAAATAGCGTGTATATTTTTGGAGTCGATCAAGATGCAAATAAAACATTGCTACCATTGACTTATTTTGAAGATCGTATTCATCCTAATTTAAACATACGAAAAAGATATTTGAAAGGAATATATGGGGGAGTTCCAATTACTATGGACGTTGATTTTAGCGAGTTGACCTCAAAATTGAAATAGGGGGATATTATTATGGTTAAACTATTTCGTATTTAAAAGCAATCGTCATTTGCCATGGTAAGTCTGAAAAACAAATGTGCGATTTTATCAAATCTAATTTACGTATTAAAATAGAAGTTGAAAGTGATAAAAAAGGTACAAAATCCATTCAAATAACAAGTATAATGAACGTTTTAAATGGTAAAAAATTTAAAACGTTTAATAATTTTATACGAGAGTTTGATGATGCAGAAATTGTTAAGAATAAATCAAAAAAGAAATTATCAGATACTTTTAAAATTTTTATAATTATGGATACAGATGATTGTACCGATGCACAACGCAGAGATTTTATAAATAAAGATATGTTTAAAAAACATTGGTTATATGAATATATTGTTCCAATTTATAATACACCGGAATTGGAAACTGTATTGGAAAAATCAAAAATTAAATTTACAAAACAAGGGGACGAGCGAAAAAAAGAATACATAAAAATATTTCCTACAGACAAAAAATATTTAACAAAAGATTTTGTGCAGATTAAAGACTTTTGTGAAGCTCTTAAAAAATGCGCACAAACAAACATGTATGAATTTGTAGATTTTTGCTTGAATATTGTGAGTAATGAGAAAGAGAATCTAACAGATAACACCAAAAATCAAGAGTGAATAAAACAAAAATAAATCTTACAACTTTTATAAATCTTACATATTTTATAAAATAATTGAAAAAAGCTGCAACCCATGTTACTAGGTCTGCAGCTTTTTTTAATGACACCCCCGACGCGAGTCGAACGCATGACTAGCCCTTAGGAGGGGCTTGTTATATCCACTTAACTACGGGGGCATATTTATTAATTTGTTACGTAATTCATTTAAGCATATGAATGTTTTTGGTTAGTAATTCAAAATTCACGGCATATGAATAAATATGAATGTATTATATAACATTATATTATAAATTTCAATAACAAATTTTTTATTAATTTTAGGTAAAATTTTATTAAATGCAAAACAACCTTTGACAATATATTGAAAATTATGTACAATTTAGTTATTATTGGCTGTATCTTGATTTTTTTTTACAGCCTTAGTGACATTTTATTTTTAAAAGGGGGTGAAAATTTGGCAAAAGAAGCGATTATTAAAATTAAAGAAGCGGAAGAAACAGGCAACGAAATAGTTTTAAAAGCTAACGAAAACGCAAAACAAATTTTAAAGAATGCTGAAAGCGACGGTGATAAGAAATATAAAGATATTATTGACCAAGCAAATAAACAAAAAATTGAAATGGTTGAAAAAGCAAAAAAAGAAGCGCTTTTGGAATGCGAGCCTTTAGAAAGGCAAGCGCAGGAAGAGCTTCTTAAAATTAATAATCCCGACAAGGCTAAACAACAAAAAACAATCGAGTTAATAGTGGAAAGGATTGTGAATGTATAATGGCAGTTGTAAAAATGAATAAGTTCACTATCTTGACCTTTGAAGGCTTTAAAAACGATTTGTTAAAGCATCTGCAAATATTTGAGGGTGTTCATTTCAAGGATTTGCAAGACAGTGACGATTTAGAGCTTACGTTTCTTAAAAAAGATAACGCCAGAGAACGTGTTGTTGAATACGAGAGCGAAGTTTCTAAAATTAAGTTTGTCGAGGAAAGAATTAAGCCGTTTGTGGAAGCGCCCAAAGGCTTAAAGGCGTACACAACTGTCCCTGTAACCATGTCGTTTGACGAATTTGAAGCATTTGCAGTCAGATACGACCATAACAAGATTTACGACGAGGTAAAAAACCTTGACGAACAATTTAAAGCAATAAAAACAGAAAAAAACAAGCTTAAAAACGATTCGGAAAGCTTGAATAGCTGGCTTAGACTTGATACTTCCACAAAAGAACTTGATAGACTTAAAAACTGTGCATATTTTGTGGGCGTTGTTAACAAAACACCGCCGGAACAAATATTAGATACAATTTCAAAGGCGTATCCATCGGCTTTTTTTGAAATTATCAACTCTGATAAAGACGAAACCGCAATTTTATTAATTGTTCCTGCTAATCAAGGAGACGAAGCGTTTAATACGCTAAAATCAATGAACTTTTCAAAGGCTAGTTTAAGCCTTGTAAACGTTCCTGCAGAGCAAATTGCGGCAAACGAAAGAAAAACGGCGGAACTTACCGAAAAAGAAGAAAGCTTGAAAAATGAAATTGCCAAATACGCAAGCGAAAATCAAAATTTAAGCATTGCTCTTGATTATTACAAAACGGTTTTAGAGCGCTATAAAGCTTGCGATAACTTCCTTACCCTTGACAATGTTGTTATTATTGAGGGCTGGACGCCGGAAGAAGATTTTACTAAGCTTGAGCAAATTTTAACAAATTGCTGCGGCAAGGAATATTACGTTGAAAAAGAAGTGGTAGCTTCCGATTCAATAGAAGTTCCTATTAAGCTTAAAAACAACAAAATTGTTTCAGCTTTTGAAAGCATTACAAGCATGTATTCTTTGCCAAGATATAACGAGTTTGACCCTACGCCGCTTCTAACCCCGTTTTACATTTTGTTTTTCGGGCTTATGATTGGCGATATTGGCTATGGTTTGCTGCTTTTAATAGGCACTTTATTTGCAAAAAGGCTTAACCTTGCCGAAGGCGTTAAAAACTTCATGGGATTTTTAAATATTTTAAGCATTTCCGTTATTGGCGCTGGTATTTTATACGGTTCCGCTTTCGGTTTTGCAGTGTTTACTCCTATACCGTCGGCGGAGACCGAAACAGGCTATAAAGCCATTTTAGACTCTGGCGTTGATATTACAACAATGATTATTGTTTCAGTAATAATCGGTGTTGTACACGTTTTATTCGGCGTTTTAGTTAAAGGTTATGCCCTTTTAAAAGAAGGCAAAGTTTTAGACGCAATTTACGATTCTGTATTTTGGTTTTTTTGCGTTCTTTCAGGGTTAGGCTGGCTTGTTGGCGCAGCAGGGTTTTTACCTGCAAACATTGCAAGCATCTGCATGTGGGTTTTTTGGGCAACGGTTATTGGCCTTATACTTACACAAGGAAGGGAAAACAAAACAATTGCAACAAAGCTTGCGGGCGGGCTTTTTGGTGTTTACGGCTTAACAAGCTACGTTGGGGACATTGTATCCTACACGCGTATTATTGCGCTTGCATTATCCGGCGCATATATTGCTATGAGCTTTAACATAATGGCAGGACTTATGCCAAACCCATTGCTTAAATTCACGGCTAGTGTTGTAATTTTTGTTTTCGGTCAAACGCTTAACTTAGGGCTTGGTGTTTTGGGCGCATACGTTCACACGTGCCGTTTGCAATACGTTGAATATTTCGGTAAATTCTATGAAGGCGGCGGAAAACCGTTCAAGCCTTTAAAGCTAATGAATCAATTTATAAAAATTAAATAAACATTTTAGGAGGAATTTGGATGAATTTTTTACAAGCTAACGGTGGGTACATTTTTGCGGCTTTAGGAGCAGCAATTGCGGTATTTATGGCAGGCGCTGGCTCTGCTAAAGGCTGCGGTATTGTTGGTAAAACTGCGGCAGGAGTTATCACCGCAGAACCGGATAAATTCGGTAAAGCGCTTATTTTACAGCTTCTTCCAGGTACACAAGGCTTATACGGCTTCATTATCGGTTTCTTAATTGCTCTTCAATTAGCAAACCCTGTAACTATGATGCAAGGTATATATTTATTTGCAGCTGGTCTTCCTGTTGGTATCGCAGGTTTCTTCTCTGGTATTTCACAAGGCGAAGTTTCTGCAGCAGGCTTACAAATTTTAGCAAAAAACCCAGACCAAACTACAAAAGGCATTATCTTCGCAGCTATCGTTGAAACTTATGCAATCTTAGGCTTCGTTGCTTCAATCATTTTATTATTCGTTACTACGCCAATCGGTAAATAAGAGGGACGTGTTTATATGTCTAATTTAGATAACCTTGTTTCAAAAATTATTGATGATTCCAACAAAAAAGCGAAAGCCATAATTGATGAAGCAAATTTAAACGCTGCTAAAATCGTAAATACAAAGGTTGAGGCGGCAAACGCACAAAGCGAGCAAATTCTTTCAAATGCAAAATTGGAAGCACAAAGGACAAAAGAACAGATTGTTGCAGGCAAAAGGCTTGAAATACGTGATAGTAAGCTTTTAGCAAAGCAAGATGTTATTGAAAATTCTTTTAAGCTTGCCGTTGAAAGCATGAAAAAAATGTCTAAAGAAGATTTTGCGGCCTTTCTTGAAAGATATTTGTTAAAGCTTCCCATTCATGGCGACGAACAGATAATTGTTCCGAAACGTTATGAGGACATTGACATAAACAAAATCAATTCCAAACTGGCTCAAAACAATACCTTGGGTAAGCTTTCTATATTAAAAGACGTTAAAGAAATTGACGGTGGCTTTATTCTTGTGCGTGAGGGCATTGAAAACAACAATACTTACGAATCCTTGCTTGATTATTACCGTGCGGAGCTTGAAACGGCCGTTGTTGAAAATCTATTCTAACGCAGGGATAATCTGCGTATAAGAATATACGAAAAGGAGGTCAAGTATTGAAAACAACTGATTTTGCCGAAGCAACCGGATATTTAAGGGCAGTGGAAAAGAAAATACTGACCGGAGCAGGCTTTGAACGCATTATCGATGCGCCCTCTTGCGATGAAGCTTTAAAAATGCTTTCTCAAAACTCGGAGTTGGATTTTTCCTCGCTGGAGCGTGCGGAAGATTATGAAATTGTTTTAAATAGCGAGCTTAAACGGGTTTACGACATGCTTTACAACTTAAGCCCCAAAAAAGAGCTTGTAGACATTTTAGCGGCTAAATACGACTTTCACAATATAAAGGTTGCAATAAAAGCTTTTTTTCTTAATGAGGACTACGAAAGGTTATTTATAAAAGTAACCGAATTGGACACTAAGGAAATTTTAGACTTAGTGGCTGGTGGAGACGAAAAGTCTTTACCACCATATATTTGTGAAACGGTTCGCCTTGCTAAAGAAAACTTTGAAGAAACAAAAGACCCTCAACTGGTAGATATTTTGCTTGATAAGTTAATGTTTTACCATATGTACGGCTTATGCGAACAGCTTGAAAATGAATTTATTACAGAATATGTCCTCACACAAATTGATTTTTTCAACTTAAAGCTTATGCTTAGAGTTAAAAATATGCAAAAAGGAATTAAGTTTTTGGATTATGCCATTGCCGAAGGTTTTGGCACTGTAGATAAAGACTTATATTTAGACAGCTACGAAAAACCCGTGGAAAATATAGCTGACGGCTTCAGCTATAAATATTTCGGGCAAATCATGCAGGAAACCGTTGAAAATTACGAAAAAACAGGTACGTTTTCAGCAATTGAAAAGCTTGCGGATAATTTCGTTATTAATGCGATAAAGCAGGCAAAGCTTGTGGCTTTTGGCCCTGAGCCGGTGTTTGCTTACATTATTGCAAAAGAAAACGAAATTAAGCAAATCCGTATGCTTATTACGTGCAAGGCAAACAACATATCTATGGATACTTTAAAAGAAAGGTTGCGTGATAATTATGCCTAGTTCTAGTGAAAGCTATGAACGCCCATCAAACGCCCGAACTGCAAAAATCGGCGTTATTGGCGATAAAGACTCCGTCCTTTGTTTTAAAGCTTTAGGTTTTTCCGTGTTTCCAGTAATTGAATCCGATTCCGAAAACAACCGTAAAATAGTTGATAAACTTGCAAGGCAGGATTTCGGAATTATATTCATAACTGAACAGGTAGCAAGCACAATAAGCGAAACTATCGACAGATATAACAGAGAAATGCTTCCCGCAATTATTTTAATACCAGGAGCAGGCGGCACGCTTGGCATTGGTAGGGAACGTATTTCAAATAATGTTGAAAAAGCCGTAGGCATTAATATTTTAGATGAAGGAAGGTAAGATGACTTGGAGATCGGAAGAATTGTAAAAGTATCTGGGCCTTTAGTAATTGCTGAAGGAATGGAACACGCAAGAATTTACGACGTTGTTAGAGTTTCAGATAAACAACTTATCGGTGAAATTATTGAAATGCGTAAAGGCGTTGCCTCTATCCAGGTTTATGAAGAAACTTCTATGCTTGGCCCTGGCGAACCTGTTTATACAACGGGAGCTCCTCTTTCCGTAGAACTAGGCCCCGGTCTTTCGGAGGCAATGTTCGACGGTATACAACGCCCTCTTGACGTTATAAAAGAGCAAGCAGGAGACTTTATTACAAGAGGTATTAACGTTACAAGCCTTAACAGAACTAAAAAATGGCTTTTTGAACCAACAAAAGCTGTTGGCGATGTTGTTGAAACAGGAGACATTATCGGTACTGTTCAAGAAAACATTTTAGTTGTTCAGCGCATTATGATACCCCCTGGAGTTAAAGGAAAAATTAAATCAATAACCGGCGGCGCATTTACCATTGAAGAAACTGTTTGCGTTTTAGAAACTCCAACAGGTGACGTTGACGTTATAATGATGCAAAAATGGCCTGTACGCCGTGGTCGCCCTGTTAAACAAAAATTAAACCCGGAACAGCCAATGCTTACAGGACAAAGAATTGTTGATACCCTTTTCCCTGTTGCAAAAGGCGGCACAGCCTGCGTTCCCGGTCCTTTCGGAAGCGGAAAGACTGTTGTTCAGCATCAGCTTGCTAAATGGTCCGACGTTGAAATAGTTATTTACGTTGGCTGCGGCGAACGTGGTAACGAAATGACAGACGTTTTGAACGAGTTCCCTGAACTTAAAGACCCTCGCTCCGGCGAACCTTTGATGAAAAGAACAGTTCTTATTGCTAACACCTCTAACATGCCTGTTGCGGCACGTGAGGCTTCAATATATACAGGTATTACCATTGCGGAATATTTCCGTGATATGGGTTATTCTGTTGCTCTTATGGCAGACTCTACTTCCCGTTGGGCGGAAGCTCTTCGTGAAATGTCCGGCCGTTTGGAAGAAATGCCCGGCGAAGAAGGTTATCCCGCTTACTTAGGTTCTCGTATGGCGGAATTTTACGAACGTGCCGGCAAAGTAATATGCTGCGGTCAAGACAACAGAGAGGGCGCTCTTACTGCAATCGGTGCGGTTTCCCCTCCTGGCGGCGATATGTCTGAACCTGTTACACAGGCAACACTTCGTATCGTTAAAGTGTTCTGGGGGCTTGATGCAAACCTTGCATACCGCCGTCACTTCCCTGCTATTAACTGGCTTACATCTTACAGCTTGTATTTAGATGAAGTTTTGGGCTGGATAGACCAAAATGTTTCCGAAGGCTGGAGCGCACTTGTAGGCGAAATGATGACAGTTTTGCAAGAAGAATCTGAATTACAGGAAATCGTTTCTTTGGTTGGTTTCGACTCATTGTCTGAAAAAGACCAGCTTAAATTAGAGCTTGCAAAGTCTCTTCGTGAAGACTACTTGCAGCAAAACGGCTTCCACGAAATTGACCAGTATTCTTCTATGACAAAACAATACAAAATGCTTGGTTTAATATTAAAATTCGGCGAAGAAGCAAGAAAAGCTCTTGATGCCGGAGTTTACCTTAAAAAAATTCTTGAATTACCAGTGCGTGACAGAATTGCACGTGCGAAATACATTAGCGAGGATAATCTTGCTGATATTGACGTAGTTAGTAGCGATTTAGTTGCGGCTATGGAAAAATTAGTAAGCGAGGAGGTGAACGTCAATGCTTAAGGAATATAAAACCGTTTCGGAAATAGTTGGGCCGCTTATGGTTGTTGAAAAGGTTGACGGTGTAAAATTCGACGAAATCGTTGAAATTGAAATTCAAACCGGTGAAATCAGACGTGGTAAAGTTCTTGAAATTAACAAGGACAAAGCGGTAGTTCAGCTTTTTGAATCTGCTCAAGGTATTAACGTTAAGGAAAGTAAAGCTAAGTTTTTGGCAAAACCTTTAGAGCTTGGCGTTTCAACCGACATGCTCGGAAGAATTTTTAACGGTCTTGGTCAAGAAAAAGACAACGGCCCAAAAATTATACCGGAAGCACGTTATGATATTAACGGCTCACCTATTAACCCAGTATCCCGTGACTACCCGTCGGAGTTTATCCAAACAGGGGTTTCCGCAATAGACGGCCTTAACACCCTTGTTCGTGGGCAAAAGCTGCCTGTGTTCTCTGGCTCTGGTTTACCTCATGCGGAATTGGCGGCGCAAATTGCCCGTCAAGCTAAGGTTTTAAACACAGATGCAAACTTCGCCGTTGTTTTCGCCGCTATCGGTATAACGTTTGAAGAATCTCAATTCTTTATAGACGACTTTACAAAAACAGGCGCTATTCACCGTGCCGCCCTTTTCATAAACCTTGCTAATGACCCTGCGGTTGAACGTATTTCAACTCCTCGTATGGCTCTTACTTGTGCGGAATATTTAGCTTATGAAAAAGATATGCACGTTTTGGTTATTATAACTGACATGACTAACTACTGCGAGGCTCTCCGTGAGGTTTCCGCCGCACGTAAAGAAGTTCCCGGTCGCCGTGGTTATCCCGGTTACCTCTATACTGACCTTGCAGGGTTATACGAACGCGCAGGCAGAATTAAAGGACGTAACGGTTCTATTACACAAATACCAATCCTTACAATGCCTGAGGATGATAAAACTCACCCAATTCCTGACCTTACAGGATACATCACTGAAGGGCAGATAATATTAAGCCGTGAACTTCACAGAAGAGGTTTAACGCCTCCAATAGACGTTTTGCCATCTCTTTCACGTCTTAAAGATAAAGGTATCGGTAAAGGCAAAACAAGAGAAGACCATGCAGATACAATGAATCAGCTTTTCGCAGCTTATGCCCAAGGTAAATCTGCTAAAGAGCTTGCCGTAATTTTGGGTGAATCTGCTCTTTCCGATACAGATAAACTTTTTGCCCGCTTTGCAGAAGCCTTTGAACAACGTTATGTATCACAAGGCTTTAACACTAACCGTACAATTGAAGAAACTCTTAGCTTAGGTTGGGAACTTTTATCAATGCTTCCTAAAACAGAGCTTAAGAGAATCCGTGATGAATACCTTGAAAAATATATGCCTAGCAAAGAAGGTGTATAAACATGAGGCTTAACGTAAATCCAAACCGTATGGAGCTTACAAAGCTTAAACGCCGCCTTGTTACGGCAACAAGAGGGCATAAGCTTTTAAAAGATAAGCAGGACGAACTTATGCGCCAGTTTATTGACCTTGTTAAGCTAAATTCAAAGCTTCGTAAAGAAGTTGAGGAAGAACTTATTGCTGCTTATAAAAACTTTGTTTTGTCTGCGGCGGTAACTTCCCCTCAATTTTTAGAGGAAGCTGTTATGTATCCAACCGAATCCGTTACTTTGGAGGTTACAACGAAAAACATTATGTCAGTAATTGTGCCCCAAATGAAATTTTTACTTAAATCTCAAGAAAATAACGACGACGAGGATACAAACGCAAATATTTTTCCATACGGCTTTTTTAACACAACAGATGAACTTGACCGCTCCATAACAACGCTTTTCGGAATTTTGCCAAAAATGCTGAAATTAAGCGAAGTTGAAAAAACCTGTAATCTTATGACCGAGGAAATAGAAAAAACACGACGCCGTGTTAACGCTTTGGAATATATGACGATTCCACAGCTCCAAGAAACCATTAAATACATTAAAATGAAACTTGACGAAAACGAGCGTGGTAATATTACAAGGCTTATGAAGGTTAAGAGCATGATTGAAGCTCAAACCATGCAGGAAATGGAAGCACAAGCTTTATAGTCGCTATAATTAAGGCGGCTTCTACATGAATAAAAAACAAAATGGCTTTTTGATATAATTTATCAAAAAGCCATTTTGTTTTTTTCCTGCTCAAATAAATATTTCTGGTTGCTTTTCAGTTTTACACTTCCCATACAGTGACACCTCCGCCATAAGCTTCTCAAAGCCATAAAAGCTTCTTGCTTTTTGAGGGCAAAGGCGGACACATCGCACACAAGTTACACATTTTGACTTATCCGTCATGTTGGGGCTGTCGGCTGGAATTGCCCCTGCCGGGCATTTCTCGGCACATAAACCGCACTTAATACATTTAGACGAAACATGTGGCTTAATCGGAATTGACATATATTTTCTGTAATTTAGGTTGCCCGGTATTTTTAAATCGGTATGGTTTGATATGTCCCAAATATTCAATTTGTTTTTTACAGATTCCCCAAAAGTATTAATAACTTTAACATCTTCGTTATTAGGGCGGCCTTTGCCGTATTTTTGAACAACTGAATGCTCCGTTACAAAAGCTGCAGCGGCAACAACAACAAACCCGTTAGACTGCGTTATAGTTTTTAGTTCTAATAAGGCATCGTCATAATGTCTGTTGCCGTAAGTTGCAACTAATGCGATAGGAGTGTTATTCCCTTTCATTTTCATTATTATGTTTTTGGCTAACTCAGGCACTCTACCGCTATAAACAGGAATCCCAATTATAACAAAGTCGTTTCCATTAAAGTTTAATCCATCCATATCAGCAAAATTATCAGTAATATCAAATTCCGTAACACTTCCAGAAACTACCCCTGCTATTTGCCTAACGGTATTTTTCGTTGTATATGTAGGGCTAAAATAAACAGCCCAACAATTAAAACAATTCATAAAATCCCCAACCCCCCTTATCATTGCACTAATTATAGCATAAAGCGCAAACAAAATACTATTGTATTTTCCAATAATAAAGGCTGTATGGCGGAAGGGCAAAGCCATTGCCAAAATAAACATTTTCTCCTGCTAATAATTCATATGCGTTGTTAGCCAAACCTTCAAAGTGCACTGTATAATGACTGTCTTCGGCGTTAACTGCGACCCAAATTTTCTCACCATTATGGTCACGCTCAAAAACTAATTGTCTGTTTGTTAAAACTATGCTTTTATAACCTCCATAAAGAAGCTCTTTGTTTTCTTTATGTAATTTTGCCAGTTTAGCTATAAGGCTTGTCAAGTCATTCCATTCCGGGTTTAAAACACAAGGGCGCAAAGATGAATCGCTTATGCTGTTTTTCTCTCCGGCTATCCCCCATTCACTTCCATAATATATACACGGAATACCAGGCATACCAAATAAAAGCCCATAAATTAGAGGTAAATGATTTTTATTGTGTAGAACGCTAGCAACTCGGGAGACATCATGGTTATCCACAAATGACAGCAGATGTAATCCCTTATAAATAACCCACTCATCATGTCCAAACTGGCGGTTTAATGAATATGAAATTTCAAAGAGATTCATATCGTTAAAGCTGGAATACAAACCTTTGTAACATTCGTAATTTGTACAGCTATTAAGCATTTCCTGATTAACGATTCTTTTATAATCTCCGAATAGTATTTCGCCTATAAGAACAAAGTCCTGCTTTAAACTATTGCAAAATATTCTTAGTTGTTTCATAAAGCTTTCGTCAAGGCAGTAAGCAACGTCCAGCCTAAGCCCATCAATGCCAAATTCCTCAACCCACGAAACTATACAGGAAAAAAGATGCTCTACAACTTGGCGGTTGTTTAAGTTAAGTTTAACAAGCTCATAATGCCCCTCCCATCCCTCATAAAAGAAACCGTCGTTGTAACAAGAATCTCCTTCAAAATTTATGTAAAACCAATCTTTATACTGTGACTGGGCTTTGTTAATAAGAACATCTTTAAATGCCCAAAAACCTCTGCCAACATGGTTAAAAACCCCATCCAACACAATTCTAATACCGTTTTGCTTAAGCTGCTTGCACACTTGTGAAAAATTCGCATTTGTACCAAGCCTGCAATCAATTTTTCTGTAATCCCTAGTGTCGTAGCCGTGTCTGTCCGATTCAAAAACCGGAGAAAAATATACTGCATCAACATTAAGCTTTTTTAAATGAGGAATCCACTCAATTACCTTTAAAATTCTCGAATTTACTATTCCATCATTTTCATCAGGCGCACCGCAAAACCCTAATGGATAAAATTGATAAAACACACTATTTTCATGCCACATAATTAGTCCCTCCTTTATATATACCGTTATGTATACTAAGTGCTATTTAAAAAGAGCTTAAAGCTCTTTTTATTTTGTATTATGCAAAAATGCCATGCATAAATTGATGTACTATTTTCGCCGCCTTATTATCGTCTATTTCAAAATGCCCTTGCCCTTGATACCAAAACCCAATATTAGCGTTAATTATTGCAATAAAGTTACAAGCCAAATCCATTTCTTTACCTAAAAGATTATGATGACTTTTTGACATATCTTTGAACATTTCTGTAACAATGCTGTATTGCTTTGTAATATATGGTTTTGTAACAATTGTTGTTTGGGCTGTTGGCGGCGCAAAAGACATAGACAACAGCATTAAATAAAACGTGTCGTTTTCTTTGGCAAATGTAAAACATGTATTTATTACATTTTTTAATACAGGGTAAATATCTTCAAAATAAGATTCTGTTTTGGGTTTATAAATACATGCTGTTTCAAGCAAGCGGTTAAATTGCTCGTAATATTTTTCCAATATTGCTTTAAAAACTCCCTCCTTGCTTTTGAAAAAATAATAGAGCGTTGGTTTTGTAATGCCTGCTGCTTGGGTTATCTCTGTAATCCCAACGGATTCGTAACCTCTATCGCCAAAAAGCTTTAATGCGCATTGCAAAATTGTATCTTTGCTGTTTGTGTTATTTTCATTACTCATATGTACATTATATACCTAACGGTATATAATGTCAAGTCTAATATGTGAACCATTGTGTTGTTACTTTTTGCAGAACATCAGTTAAGGTTGCTTTTGCAATATCATTAACCACAATTAAATCCGAACGCCCTACTTCTTTATCTAAATAGTAATAAACAATCTCTCCGGCTTTAGAGCCTTTTTCAACAGGGGCGCTTATCGCATCTAAAAGCTCTGTTTTGCTTTCCATTGCAGCTGTTTTCCCCTTAGGAATAAGGCATGAAATTTGAGTTTTAACACATACGTCGGCTTCCTCTTCTTTGCCTTTGAAAACCTTTATTTTGCCCATTACCGTGCCTGCTTCGTCCCCTTTTACAACACCGTAATTTGCAAAGCCGTAATCAAACATTCTTATTGCTTCTTGAAACCTTGTATTAGAATCTGGAGAACCTAAAATAACAGCTATTTGGTTCATGCCGTCTCTTGAAGCCGTTGCGCTTATACAAAATTGGGCTTGTGATGTTGAACCTGTTTTTAAGCCGGTTGCCGCATCATATTGGCGGATAAGCTTATTTGTATTGCTTAAACCGAATAAACTTTCCCCTCTTGCTGTTTTATGGGTTATATCATCCATCCATATTTTTGTAAAATCAAAAACTTCAGGATATTTTGTCGTAAGTTCTCTGGACATAAGTGCAATATCGTATGCAGATGTATAGTGGCCAGGGGTGTCTAAGCCGCAAGCATTAATAAAGTGAGTATCAAGCATACCTAAATCTTTAGCTTTTTGGTTCATCATTAAAACAAAGCCCTCTTCGCTTCCGGCGATAAATTCCGCAAGAGCAACTGCCGCATCGTTAGCAGAGGCCACAACAACGCATTTTGTTAAATCCCTAACGGTTTGTTTTTCAGTTGGCTCTAAAAAAACTTGAGAACCACCCATTGAGGCAGCATGTTCGCTTACAGTTACCACATCGTCCCATTTTATTTTGCCGTGGGCAACCGCTTCATAAATTAACAGCATTGTCATAACTTTTGTAACGCTTGCCGGAGGCAGCTTTTCATGGGCGTTTTGCTCCAATAAAACTGTGCCGGAGGTTGGTTCCATTAAAACTGCGGCTTTTGCGTTAACTTGCATTGTAGGTGCGGTTTGGGCTGCTTGTGTGCTTACGGGCAAAGATAAAATAAGTAAAATTGAAAGAAAAATTTTGAATTTATACATATAAAAAAGCCCTCCTAAATATTATAAAACATAAATTTAGGTTGGACTTTTTTTATTAAAATATTCATTATAAGTTAATTTTTATATTTAATGCCATTTAATTTTTGTCTCTTTTGCGCTGTAAAAATATTGGTATATCAAAGGGCAAATCCCCTTCTAAATCACGCACAGGGCGTAAATCTTTTTTTGGCTGAGGCGGCTCTTCCACAGGCTGTTCGTACTGCATTTGTTCCTGTTGAGGAGCTTGCCCGATAATTGGTCTTTGAGCCGGCTGCTGTATTGGCTGGCTTTGCATTTGCCTTGCTGGAACAGGCGTAACCTTTTTTTCAACTGGAACAGGAGTAGCATAAATCTCCTCTTCTTCAAGCCCTGTTGCAATAACAGTAATCATAACTTCGTCTTGAAGGTCTTCGTTAATTGTTGTACCGAAAATGATTTCCGCATCAGGGTCTATAGCGTTACCAATTATATTTGCCGCAACATCGGTATCGAAAAGTCCAAGGCTTAAATCCCCTGCAATGCTTATAAGCACTGATTTTGCCCCTTGAATAGATGTTTCAAGCAGTGGGCTTTTAATAGCAAGCTCTGCCGCAGTTTCGGTTTTGTTTTTGCCCGAAGCACGTCCAACACCCATGTGGGCTACGCCCTTGCTGCTCATAATCGTTTTAACGTCTGCAAAGTCCAAGTTTATTGTGCCTGGTTTAGAAATAAGGTCTGAAATACCTTGCACGCCTTGCCTTAAAACTTCATCAGCTTTTCTGAAAGATTCATTCAAAGTCGTGTTTTTGTCAATAATATCAAGCAATTTTTGGTTAGGAATAACAACAAGCGTGTCTACAAATTTTTTAAGCTCAATAATTCCAGAAATTGCATTTCTCATTCTTGGTTTTCCTTCAAAGCGAAACGGCTTTGTAACAACGCCTACGGTTAAAATACCAAGCTCTTTTGCAACAGACGCTATTACAGGCGCCGCACCGGTTCCGGTTCCTCCGCCCATGCCTGCTGTAATAAAAAGCATGTCCGCCCCTTGGATGGCCTGCATAATTTCGTCTCTTGTTTCTTCCGCCGCTTGCCTGCCAACATCAGGATTTCCCCCAGCGCCAAGCCCTCTTGTAAGCTTTCCGCCAAGCTGAATTCTAACACCTGCTTTTGAACGCTCTAATGCCTGATGGTCTGTGTTTACTGAAATAAAGTCTATAGATTCAACATTATCTTCAATCATTCTATCGACCGCGTTATTTCCTCCGCCGCCGACACCGATAACTTTAAGCTTTGCGCCGCCGCTTTGCGAGTTAGTAATGTCAATCAAAGAAACAACCCCCTTATTAATCAAATTACGACAATCTCTAAAACCGCTTCCGGCTTTTAAAGTTTGCCTTACGTAAGTATTCTAAAACTTGTTGGCTTATTAATGTCTTTTAAGTCAAGAAAGCCTTTTATTTCCTTATCTTCAAGTGTTTGCAATATTACCTTTAGAGTTCTAATTTTTTCATCGGCATCTCTAATATCCCCAAGCTCCACATCTATATTATTAACATATAAATGAGTATTATTTTCGTCATGGAGAGATACTTTTACAACATCTGTCTCTAAGTCATATTTATTAATTAAATGTGAAACAGTAACAAGCGTTTCAAATGAGTCTGGGTTGGAAACGTCTAATATTTGCCCGACAGTAAAAGGTTTTAAGCCAAGTCCTACAACTATAGGCAACCGCTCCGTAAAACTTTGAGCAACCTCTAATATATACCCATTTTCATCAATATACAAGTAGTTCCCGGGGGTATATTCAACATATCCGCTTAAAACTCTTTCATTAATTATAATATCAACAGTTTTTTGTAAATAATGCTTTTTTATTTTAACAGTTTCAACATAAGGATTTTTTAACAATTTTTTTTTTGCGGCAACTTCAGAAAAAATAAAAATATTTTTGTTGTCATTAAGTCCGCTTAATTCTAGTATGTACGAATTCTCCAGCTTTTTATTGCCAGTTATTGTTACATCAATTATTTGCATAAGCGGAGATAATAAAATAAGCACAAAAATAAAAACAATGAAAAAAGATGTAATAGCTATATTAAATGTGTTTTTTTTCATAATCCACCTTTATCCTCTAACACAAGACTTGTTAGAAAAATTGACATAATAAAAAAGCGGAAGAAAAAGAAGTAACTCTTTAATATAATACTTGTAAATCGGCTTAATGTCAACAATTCAATTCATAAATTTATTAATTTTTGATAACAAAAATATTATATTTTAATGTGAGTTCGACGAAGTCGAAAAGCCGCTTTAGCGGCTTAATTGCGGAGCAATTCTCAT
>CAZJGG010000046.1:0-24835 GCA_964545475.1 uncultured Eubacteriales bacterium
TAACAACCTATATTAGTTGCTTATTGAAAAATGGCTTTGTTATAACAGGGTTTTCCGAGCCCACACCAACTGACGAAATGTTAAAAAATATAGAAGGCATGAAAAACGAGCTTCGTAGACCAATGATGCTGATAATTTCGGCTAGAAAAGAATAAATGCTTAAAAACCGGCTCTTGAATTGAGCCGGTTTCAGGGTGTTGTCAGCCTAAGGAACGCATACAATGCGTTCCCTACAATATGGCGCTCTAATGTTCCGTTATGCCAGATAGAATCGTAGGGAACGCATTGTATGCGTTCCTCATTCCAAATGGCATTGTGCAAAAGAAATGAACGATTATGACAAAAAAATTGGCTGTCATAAAAGGATGTCGACAAATGGAATTAGGTTGTCGACAAGGGGTGTTGTCAGCCTAAGGAACGCATACAATGCGTTCCCTACAATATGGCACTCTAATGTTCCGTTATGCCAGATAGAATCGTAGGGAACGCATTGTATGCGTTCCTCATTCCAAATGGCATTGTGCAAAAGAAATGAACGATTATGACAAAAAAATTGGCTGCCAAAAAAAGGATGTCGACAAATGGAATTAAGTTGTCGACAATGGCTGTTGTCTGCCTAAGGAACGCATACAATGCGTTCCCTACAATATGGCACGCTAATGTTCCGTAATGTCAGATAGAATCGTAGGGAACGCATTGTATGCGTTCCTCATTCTAAATGGCATTGTGCAAAAGAAATGAAGGATTATTACAAAAACATTGGCTGTTGTCGGCCTGAGGAACGTTTACAATGGGTTCCCTACAATATGGCACGCTAATGTTCCGTAATGTCAGATAGAATCGTATGGAACGCATTGTATGCGTTCCTCATGCCAAATGGCATTGTGCAAAAGAAATGAACGATTATTACAAAAACAATGGCTGTTGTCAGCCTGAGGAACGTTTACAATGGGTTCCCTACAATATGGCACGCTAATGTTCCGTAATGTCAAATAGAATCGTAGGGAACGCATTGTATGCGTTCCTCATTCCAAATGGCATTGTGCAAAAGAAATGAACGATTATTACAAAAAAATTGGCTGCCAAAAAAGATTATCGACAGCCTAAAACCGACTCTTGGACTAGAGCCGGTTTTTATACATTTTACTCAATAATGCCACCGCAAATTAAGTAATCTCCTGTTTCATCATATAAAACAACTGCTTGTCCTTTTGTAACTGCCCGTTGTTTTTCTTTAAATTCTACAATTAATTTATTATTTTTAAATACGGCGGTGCAGTCGCACATATGCTGGCTGTACCTTATTTTTGCCTTTGCAGTTATAGGGTTATCTATTGAAGCAACAGCCATAAAATTAACGTCTCTTGCTGTTAAACACCGGGAGTAAAGGTTTTCATCATCACAAAGCACAACTTCGTTATTTTCTGGGTTAATGCTTTTAACAAATAATCTTTTGCCAAAGCCCATGCCAAGCCCTTTTCTTTGGCCAACGGTGTAATGGACTATTCCTTTATGCTTACCAATTATATTACCATTTTCATCAACAAAGTTTCCCTCGTTAAACTTTACTTCGCAATTATTTAAAATATAGCTTGCGTAATCATTGTCTGGAATAAAGCATATTTCCTGGCTGTCTGGCTTGTCCGCAACAGTTAGTTCTATATTTTCGGCAATTTTACGAATTTCTACCTTGCTATAATTACCTAATGGCATAATTGTTTTTGAAAGCTGTTTTTGGGAAAGGTTATAGAGCATGTATGTCTGGTCTTTTTTGCTGTCATCAGCTCTTTTTAATGTATATCTGCCTGTATCTTCAAGCTGAATTACTTTGGCGTAATGCCCGGTTGCAGCGTAATCCGCATTAAACTTTTCAGCCATATCAAGAAGTGCCTGCCATTTAACATATCTGTTGCATATTACGCAAGGGTTCGGAGTTTCTCCTGTAGTATAGGAATTACAAAAGTATTCAACAACATTATCTTTAAATAAACCTGTGTATTCGGCGCTGTGGTGTTCAATGCCAAGCTTTTCGCATACCTTTATATAATCATCAGAAGCTTCTGTGTTTGTAAAGCGAATGTTTACTCCTATAACGTGAAAACCTTGCTCTTTAAGTAAAAATGCGGCGACGGAGCTATCTACTCCGCCGCTCATGCCTAAAATGACTTTTTTCATTTAAAATCCTAACTTTCTTCGGCTATCTCTTCGTGGTGGCTTTCAGTAGGAGGTTTTAATCCGTCTATCACTATATTGTTTTTTTGTGCATAATCCCACAAAGCGGAGTGAAGAGCTTCTTCTGCAAGACAGGAGCAGTGAACTTTTACAGCAGGTAAACCGTCTAAGGCTTCCATAACAGCTTTATTTGTTACAGAAAGAGCATCTGCAACGGTTTTACCTTTTACAAGCTCTGTTGCCATGCTGGATGTCGCAACGGCAGCACCACAGCCAAAGGTTTTAAATTTAGCATCTTTTATAATACCGTCTTCAATATCTAAATAAACTTTCATTATGTCACCGCATTTTGCGTTGCCAACAAGACCAACGCCGCTTGCATCTTCAATTTCCCCCATATTTCTTGGGTTCATAAAATGATCCATAACTTTTTCTGAGTACATAATAACACTCCTTATCTTATATATAACAGTTTTACTTTTTATTTTTAATGTAATCTTCGTATAAAGGAGACATATCCCTTAATTTTTGAACAATTGGAGGAAGCTCACCCAGCACTAAATCAATATCAGAAACGGTGTTTTGCTTGCCGATTGTTAAGCGCAATGAGCCATGGGCTTTTTCATGGGGAAGCCCAATTGACAATAACACATGAGATGGATCAAGCTGGCCGGAAGTACACGCAGAGCCGCTTGAAGCGCAAATCCCTTTCATGTCAAGCAATAATAACAAAGATTCTCCTTCAATAAATTCAAAAGAGAAATTTATATTTCCCGGTAAACGTTTTGTTCTGTGACCGTTTAACTTAACGTTTGGTATTTTTTCTATAATTCCGTCAATAAGCTTGTCGCTTAATTCTTTCAATCTATTGGATTCTTCCGGCATTTCCTGTGTTTTTAATTCAATTGCAGTGCCAAGACCTACAATTCCTGCTACGTTTTCTGTGCCGGCACGTTTTTTTCTTTCTTGCCCACCGCCGTGAATAAGAGCAGAAACATTAACTCCTTTTTTAATATATAAAGCTCCTGTGCCTTTAGGCCCGTTAAGCTTATGGGCGGAAAGCGAAAGCATATCTATATTTTGGTCCGCAACATCTATAGGGACAGCTCCAACAGCCTGAACAGCGTCTGTGTGGAATAATACTTTATGGCGTCTTGCAATTTCTCCGATTTCTTTAATCGGTTGAATAGTCCCGATTTCGTTGTTGGCATACATAATTGTAATTAAAACTGTGTCTGGGCGAATTGCATTTTCAAGCTCTGAAAGGGAAATAAGTCCGTCAGAATCAACAGGAAGATATGTTACTTCATAACCTTCCTCTTCTAAAAACTTACAAGTATGCAAAACTGCGTGATGCTCAATTACAGAGGTTATAACATGTTTACCCTTTTTTTTGTTAGCTCTTGTTGTACCGATAATTGCCCAGTTGTCCGCTTCAGTGCCCCCTGCAGTAAAGTATATTTCACTAGGGGAAGCATTTAACACCTTTGCTACTTTTTCTCTGGCGTTTTCAATTGCTTGCCTTGTTGTTCTTGCTATTTCGTAAACACTAGATGGGTTTCCATAATTTTCAGTAAAAAACGGAAGCATAACTTCTAAAACTTCTGGTCTTACAAATGTTGTTGCTGCATTATCCAAATAAACTTTTTTCATTTAATCATCTCCTGTGTCCGATGAATTTAATTGTTTATATTCTATTACAAGCTGGTCTAAATAAATAGAATCCAGCACATCGTTTAAACTTTCATATATTTTTTCCCAAATGGGTCTGGTTACGCATGAACGGCAGTTTGATGAGCCGCAAACTTCTTTTTCTTCCGGCGTTAAACATTCCACGGGGCACAAAGAGCCCTCCAGTGCGCGTAATATATCTCCGACAGATGTTTTATCAGGTTCACAGCTTAGGCAATATCCTCCGTTTTGCCCTCTGACGCTTTTAACAAAGCCGGCTTCTTTTAAAATTGAAATTAGCTGTTCTAAATAATTTTTAGAAATGCCTTGTCTTGCGGCAACGCTTTTAAGAGTAATAAAGCCGTCATCCTGATGCGCCGCAATGTCGATTAAGGCTTTTAAGCCGTAACGCCCTTTAGTGGAAATTTTCATTTTATCACCGCCAAGTCAATTCATACCTACTTACTAGGTTTACTTTCATAATATAACAAAAATAAAATTATGTGTCAAGTAATCTTGAAGTAATTATAAAAATATATTATAATTTTATAAAAACACCGGGGGGATTTGTATGGTTTCTGTTAATATTGATGAAATTCGACAAATTATTAATAAAAAACCTAAAGAAAGAACATATGGGCTTGCCATTTTACAGGATATTTCTCACAAATTTAACTATATTCCAAAAGAAAGCCTGCCTTTATTAGCAGAACATATAGAAGTTGAACTTTCAGAGCTTTATTCAATTGTAACTTTTTATAAATCTTTAAGCCTTACGCCAAAGGGTAAAAACATAATAAAAGTTTGCGACGGAACGGCTTGCCATATTAGGGGTTCTGTTAAGCTAATAGACGGCATTAATGAAAGGCTGGGCATTAAACCGGGGGAAACAACAGAAGACGGGCTGTTTTCCCTGGAAACTGTAAACTGCCTTGGTGCGTGTGCTCTTGCGCCGGCAATGGTTATTGGAGAGATATATTACGGCAAAGTTTACACAGCGGAGCTTAACGATATTATAAGGGGTTATGAAAAAGGCGGTGAAAGCCATGAATAACTGGGTGTATATTTGCTGCGGAACAGGTTGTATGGCAAGCGGCGGTTTAAAAATTTATGAAGCCTTTAAAAAAGAGCTTGGGGAAAATGTTAATTTTATAAAAGACGGTTGCGGTGCAAAAGCAACTGGGTGCAACGGCTTTTGTGAAAATGGTGTAATTGTTAAGATTATGCCCCAGGACATATCATATTATAAAGTAAAAGAATCAGATGTTTCAGAAATCATTGATAAAACAATAATAAATGGCGAATTAATACAAAGGCTTTTATATAAAAATGACAAAGGCGAATATGTTAAAACTCAAAATGAAAACCCTTTTTATGCACATCAGCATAAATATGTTTTACAAAACATAGGGTTAATTGATCCCCTTTCAATTGATGAATACATAGAGCGTGGTGGTTATGAAGCGCTAAAAAAGGCTCTTGAAATGACACCCAATGAAATAATAGATGAAATTACAAATTCCGGCTTAAAGGGTAGGGGAGGGGCTGGATTCCCTACAGGGGCAAAATGGAGGCAAGCGGCATCTTACGATACATTCCCAAAATACGTTGTTTTAAACGGTGATGAAGGCGACCCAGGGGCTTTTATGGATCGCTCAATTTTAGAGGGAGACCCACATTCGGTTATTGAAGGCATGACTATTTGTGCACTGGCAATCGGCGCAAAACAAGGTTTTATGTATATAAGAGACGAATATTCCCTTGCCTTGAAAAATATATCCGCTGCTCTTAATGGAGCATATGAAAAAGGCATATTAGGCAGAAACGTAATGGGTTCGGAGTTTGAGTTTAATATAAGGGTTTTCCGTGGGGGTGGTGCGTTTGTTTGCGGAGAATCCACTGCGCTTATGGCTTCAATTGAGGGGCGTGTCGGTTTGCCTCGGGCGAAATATATCCGTTCAGTTCAAAAAGGGCTTTGGGATAACCCAACGGTTTTAAACAACGTGGAAACATTAGCTAACGTTCCTAAAATTATTTTAAACGGAGCAAAGAACTTTTCTGAAATGGGCATAGAAAACTGCAAAGGCACTAAAGTTTTTGCTCTCGTTGGAAAAGTAAAAAGAACAGGGCTTGTGGAAGTGGCAATGGGTATTACTTTGCGCAAGCTTATTTATGAAATAGGCGGTGGAGTTTTAGGGGGCAGGCCATTTAAGGCAGTTCAAACAGGTGGCCCGTCCGGCGGCTGTTTGCCGGATTCTTTGTTAGATTTGCCTATAGATTTTGACACGTTAAGCCAGCACAGTTCTATGATGGGTTCAGGCGGTTTGATAGTTATGGACGATAGAACTTGTATGGTTGAAGTGGCAAGGTATTACGTTAAGTTTTTGTCTGAGGAATCTTGCGGAAAATGTGTACCTTGCCGTGAGGGCTTGCGTCGTATGCTTGAAATATTAACAGCTATAATCCACGGCTTTGGCAAAGAGGAGGATATTTTAGAGCTGGAAGAAATAGGGGAAACCCTTCAAGATGCCGCTTTATGTGGTCTTGGAAAAACAGCAGCAAACCCTGTTTTATCAACACTTAAATACTTTGAAAACGAGTATTTGGAGCATATTGAAAATAAATTTTGCCCTTCCGGTGTTTGCACCCATTTAATAGCCTTTGAAATACAAGAAGATAAATGTAAGGGTTGTAGTATGTGTTATAAAAATTGCCCGGCTAATGCAATTAGCGGAGAAACGAAAAAACCTCATATTATTGATAAATCTTCATGCATTTCTTGTGGGGCTTGCAGAGATATTTGTAGGTTTGATGCTGTGAAAACTATTAAAAGATAAAAATAAATAGCAGGGAAAGAGATTTCCCTGCTATTTATTTTTTTAATTAGAGTAGTGTTTTTTCTGCGGCTTTTAAAGTATGCATTGCAAGGATTGATGTAGTAACCGTGCCAACACCACCTGGAACAGGGGTGATTTTTGAAGCAAGAGGTTCAACTTCCGCAAAATTAACGTCACCGCAAAGATTGCCGTTTTCATCAAGGTTAATGCCAACGTCTATAACCGTAGTGCCTGGTTTTATATGTTTTGCTTTAATCATTTTGGCTACGCCTGCCGCCGCTATAACAATGTCCGCCCCTTGGCATTCAGCAACTAAATCTTCTGTTTTGGTGTGACAAATGGTAACAGTTGCATGCTCTTTTAATAAAAGCATTGAAAGAGGTTTGCCAACAACCATGCTACGCCCAACTACAGTAACTTTTTTGCCTTTAACAGGAATGTTAAAGTGCTTTAAAAGCTCCATAACAGCCATTGGTGTGCAAGGCGCATAGCCGCTTTCATCCCCTGCGAAAACTTTTGCAATATTTTCGGAGCACATGCAGTCCATGTCTTTTTCTGGGTTAATAATTTTCTTTATTGCTTCTTCGCTAATGTGTTTTGGCATTGGGCGGAAAAGCAAAATGCCGTGAACATTTACGTCATCATTTATTTTTATAAATTCAGCTTCAAAGCTTTCTTGTGTTATGTTTTCAGGGAAAACGCAAACCTGAGTTTTTATGCCAAGCCCTTCAAAGCGTTTTAATGCGCCTCTTTCATAGGACAAATCGTCCGGTCTTTCGCCGATTCTCACTATGCATAAACAAGGTGTAACGCCTTTAGAAATAAGCTCATTATTTTTCTCAATAAGCCTGTCTTTCATGCCGTTTACAGCTTCAATGCCTTTTAAAATTTCAGCCATATCTTTTACCCCCTGAACATCATTATTTCTTTATCCTGCCTAAAACTTCGTTGTAAACTGTGTCCGCTCTCTCGCAGCCGTCTTTAAGCATAACTTCAGCGTTTTTGTTTATTTCTTCTGCATAAGTTTTGTCTTTCATTAAGTCTGTGTTAATAAACACATTAAGGCTTGCGCCCATTAATGCGGATTTAACAAACAAAACGCCTACACCAACATCACTTATAGCAATTGCTGTACCTTTTTTGCAAAAGTCTTCATGGAGTGTAATACATTCCATTGCTTTTTCCATTATAGCAACAGGCACACTGCAAGCAAGCTTTAAAGCTTCTTCCATAACTTTATTTTTTTGCATTTTTTCTTCTTCCGTCTCTTTTGGAAGACCGTAAGCTTTAGAAAGCGGTTCAAAAACTTCTGCATCTTTTTGAACTAGTTCCAAAAGGTCGTTTTGGAGCTTTTCTGCTTTTTCTAAAAGAACTTTAATATCTTCTTGAACGTCTGCATATTTCTTTTTGCCTAAAGTTAAATTACCAACCATACTGCCAAGAGCCATACCAATAGCACCCACAATTGCGGAAGCGCCGCCGCCGCCGGGAACAGGCTCTTTAGAAGCAAGCACGTTTATAAATTCAACACAGCTTTTATTTACCATAAATTACTCTCCTAACATTATACATTTATGGATATATAAATTAATATTCACTAGGCATATTGTCAAGTTCCGCAAGGCTGAAAACTGGACCGTCTATGCACACATATTGATGCCCGATGTTGCATTTGCCGCATTTGCCAACACCGCAAGTCATTCTCATTTCAAGGGTTGTAAGGATTTTGTCTTTTGGCATACCCATTTCAATAAGCTTTTGAGAAACAAACTTAATCATAATAGGAGGACCGCACAAAACAGCATATGTTTTGCTCATATCAAATGTCATTTCAGCAACCAAATTATGGGGGAAGCCAACTCTTTCATTCCAGCCGGGTTCGTCTCTGTCTATTGTAAGAGTAATTGCTGTATCTTTATTTTTGCGCCATTGTTTATATTGGTCAAAATAAACAAAGTCCGCACTGCTTCTAGCAGCTATAAGCATTTGAATTTTGCCGTATTTATCCCTTTGGCTTTCGTCGAAAACATATGTAATAAGTGGGCGTAAAGGCGCAAGACCTAAACCGCCGGCAATGTATAAAATGTCGTTGCCTTCAAGAGTTTCAATAGGGAAAGTGTTGCCGAAAGGCCCTCTAATATAAGCATAATCTCCCACTTTAAGGGCATGAATAGCATCTGTTAAAACGCCGGTTCGTTTTATGCTTAACTCAATAAAATCTTTTTCAAGAGGGTTGGAGGCGAAGCCGAAAGGGGCTTCGCCTATGCCGGGAACAGAAAATTCAATAAACTGCCCAGGCATAAAATCCATTTTATATCCGTCAACAAATTTTAATTTATATGTTTTTATATCCAAATCGGACTTGGTTTCCTGGACAATTTCCACAATTTCGGCTTTCATCGGTAAATATGGATTTTCGCTCAATTTAATTCCTCCATTATCCCTTCGACAATTGTTTTAATGTTCATTCCCGCAGGACAGCTTCTTAAACATCTGCCGCAGCCCGTACACGCAACATGACCGAAGTTTTTCTTAACATATAAATATTTGTGCATAACTCTTTGGCGGTAACGCTCTTGCTTAGATTCCCTTGGGTTATGCCCGGAAGCATGAAGCGTAAATTTCGGGAACATACAGCTATCCCAATTACGGTATCTGCAAGAATCTCCGCCCTCGGTAACGTCTTTAAACAAAAAGCAGTGACAAGTCGGGCAAATGTAAGTACACATACCGCATCCCTGACAAATTTTAACAACGTCATCCCAGTTAATTTTGCTAAACATTTCCTCTTCGCTTGCATCAATTGAAAGGGTTTTGTCAAATTCCGGGGATTTATACTCAGGGTTTGTAAAGCTTTCTAAGCCGGGAATATAAGATTTAAGAGCTTCTTTACCCTTTTCGGAAGCGTAAAGAACTTCGTAGCTGTCGCCCTTATCTTCAAGGAACATATCGCATTCGCTTGAATATTTCATATCAGTTTCACGCATGTCGCAGAAACAGCCGGGCTTTTTGTCTTTACAGCCAACTCCAATAATAACGGTATTTTCTAAATGGGCTTCAAAAAACGGGTCGCTAAATTTGCCGGTTGTAAAAACTTTTGTCATTACTTTTAAGGCTTCTAAATCGCAAGGGCGCACGCCGAAAAGCACAACACCTTTATCAGGTTTTTCCGCAATTACTTCACCCTCAGAAAAAGTAATAATTTTTTCACAACGAGGGAAGAAATATTCTTTGGGAGATTTATATGGAATTTCATCATTCATTACAATTTCGTCTACGCTTGCAATGTTAAGAAAGTCAAGTTTTTTGCCGTTAGAAGCAGGCGCAGCTACTGTTTTTTCTTTCATAATTTCAGCAAGAACTGATTTCATTTCATTTTTTGAAATATTAAGCATGAGCCTCACCTCCTAAAAAGCCGACTTCTTTGTCTTCAAAAGTGTGTGTAAGCATAGCCGGTGTGTCTTCCAAATTCATTCCGGAGCGGTAATCGTACATATCGCTAATGAAGTTTGTTACCTCTTTAATAATATAACGCACGTTTACGCCGGAGGCGCAAGCCGCCTCGCAAGAGCCGCATTCAACGCATCTTCCTGATAAGTGCATTGCACGCCCTAAATGGAATGTCATTTTTGTTCCGGCATCAATTTCAGCAGGCTGCCAGTCCGGCATATCCCGCTCTACAAAGCAGTTTTTGCAATAACAGCCATAACAAGCCTGACGGCAGGAATAACATAAAATACATTTATCAATTTCTTTTTGTAATTTTTCTAAATTTCTAGCCAAATCTTCGCCTTCAGAATCTTTAGCTTTTCCGGCGGCGCTGTCAACGTTTTCGTCTTTAATATATGTATCGTAAAGTGGGGGAGTATGCACGTTGCAATCTCCGCAACCCGGGCGGCAGTCTCCGTTTTCGTCAACCATTCCGCCGCAGTCCACGCCGATAATATAAACATTTTCACGGCTAACTTGCTGTTCAATAATATATTGTACAATTGCCCGAACATCACAAGGTTTTGCTAAAATAGCAATTTTCTGCTTTTGCCCATGGAGATACGGTGCTAAATTTTGATAACATCTGTTACCCCAAACAATTTTTTCAGCATCCTCAGGTTTTGAAGCGAAAAACGGTATTTGCAAGCCGTTAATGCCACCCTCGGTGTATGCCAAAACTGTATCTACAGTTTTTTCTTCTAAAAGCTTTTTACTTACTTCTCTTATTTCTTGTATTATTTTATCAAAACTCATTTGCAGCAAGCCCCCTCGCAACAGCCGCTCTTTTTGAGCGTATTATTTGGACCAAGCTTTTTAACGTTAGCGGTTACTTCATCAACAACCTGGGCAAAGCGACCACCCTCAGAAGCGGAAACCCATGTAAACTGAACTCTGTTCGGGTCTATACCAACGGTTGTTAGAAGTTTTTTAAGCACTACAAAACGTCTTCTTGCGAACAAATTGCCGGAAAGGTAATGGCAATCCCCCGGGTGACAGCCGGAAACCATAACGCCGTCTGCGCCGTCTAGGAGAGCTTTTATTATATAAACAGGGTTAATACGCCCGGAGCAAGGCACACGGATAACACGAATATTGGGCGGGTATTGAAGCCTGCTTGTTCCTGCTAAGTCTGCGCCGGCATAAGAGCACCAATTGCATAAAAACGCAATTATTTTCGGCTCAAATTCTGCGGATTTATCTTTTTGTTCTTGACAACTGCAACTCATCAAATTCTGCCCCCTCTCTAAATTACGCTGCGGCGTAATAAGTATTCAATTTCTGAAAGAACCTGTTTGTCGGAAAAACCGCTGACATCAATTGCACCGCAACGGCAAGTTGCAGAGCATGTTCCGCAGCCTTTGCATAATACTTCGTTAACAACGGCACGGCGTACTGTTCCGTTTCTGACAGCAACGTCTTTAACTTCAATAGCCTTGTAAGCGCAAACTTGTTCGCAAGCGCCGCAAGCAACGCATAAGTCACTGTTAACAGTTGCAATTGTTCCTTCAGTTTCAAGCTGGTCTTTAGAAATAACCGTAGCGGCACGCCCGGCAGCGGCACGCCCTTGAATTATGCTTTCTTTCATATTTTTAGGTGCATGAGCAAGACCGCATAAATATACGCCTTCCGTAGCAAAGTCTACAGGGCGGAGCTTAACATGGGCTTCAAGGAAAAATCCTTCTTGATTAAGCGGCACTTTAAGCATTTGAGCGATTTTCTTGTTGTTGTCAACGTCCGGCACAATTGCGGAGCTTAAAACAAGCATATCTGCACAAACTTCAACGTCTCCCTGTAAAAGCGGTTCGTAAGCTTTAATTGAAAGCTTATCGCCGTTAGCTGTTACAACAGGTTTTTTGTCTTGGTCGTAACGGATAAATCTAACGCCTTTTTGGCGAGCTTCTATATAATTAAGTTCGTTTAAGCCGTAAGTTCTTACATCTCTGTAGAAAATAGTAACTTCCATTTCTGGGTTTTGTTCTTTTAACAATATAGCGTTTTTAACCGCTTGATTACAGCAAACACGGCTGCAATATTGGTGTTCGCCTTCACGAGAGCCAACGCACTGAATCATTGCAACACTCTTAGCGCCGTTAAGGTCTGCAAAATTATTTCCGGCATATTTTTCAAATTCAAGCATTGTTACAACTTTGTCGCTTTCGCCGTATAAGTATTCTTCCGGTTTTTGTTCGTTTGCGCCTACAGCCACAATTACAACGCCGTGTGCAATGTCTCTTGAAAATTCTCCGCATTTAAGTTTAGTTTTGTAATTGCCCACATAGCCGTCTATTGTGTCAACCGTTGAATTCAAGTAAACCTGGATTAACGGGTTATTTGTAGCTTTGCTAATCATTTCGTTTATGTAGAACGAAACGGGGCGACCATAATTACTTGTGTTAACGTTAATGCCGTTGCCGCCAAGAGCAGAAGAGCGTTCTACCAAATGAACTGGATAACCCATTTGCGCAATAGAAAGAGCCGAAGAAAGCCCGGAAACACCGCCGCCGATAACAAGAGCCGCTTTGTTAACATCAATTTTCTTACGTGTAAGCTGTTTAGCATGAGTAACTTTACCAACTGCCATGCGAACAAGCTCTTTAGCCTTAAATGTGGCAACTTCATGGTTTTCCATGTGTACCCAACTGCATTGGTCACGAATGTTTGCCATAGCAAACAAATATGGGTTAAGCCCTGCTTTTACTAAGACCCCTTGGAACAAAGGTTCATGAGTTCTAGGCGTGCAAGAAGCAACAACAATTCTGTTAAGCCCATATTCTTCAATTTTATCTGCAATAATCTTTTGAGAGTCTACAGAGCAAGTGTAAAGGAACTGCTCTGAATGAACAACAAAAGGCAATGTTTTAGAATAATTTACAATTTCTTCAATGCTAACGTATCCGCCGATGTTAACGCCGCAATGGCAAAGGAAAACACCGATTCTTATAGGCTCTTTGGAAACGTCTCGCATTGGAACTACAGGCTCTTCTTTAAAGAATGTGCTGTAATCCTTAAACAAATCAATTTCTTCAAGCTTAGCCATTTTAGCCGCTCCGGCTGCCGCTGCGCTTGCTTCAATAACAGTTTCAGGAATATCTTTTGGCCCTGCCGCAACGCCGCAAGCGAAAACACCATCTTTGCTTGTAACGGTAGAGTTAAATTCGTTAGACCAAACAAAGCCGTATTTATCAGTTTTAATGCCTGTGCTGTTATATAAAACGGCATTATCTTTTTTAGGCTTCATACCGATAGAAAGCACAACAATGTCGTATTCGGAATCTGCGCCAACACCGTTTTCGTTTGTAAACCTAACAATTAACTGACCGTTTTCATCGTTTCTGTCAATTGTAGAAATTCTGCTTCTTACAAAGTTAATTTTATATTTATTTTTAGCGGAATCTATGTATTTGTCAAAGTCTTTGCCGAAAGCTCTCATATCCATATAATAAATATCAATATCTTCAACGCTTGGCAAATGCTCTTTAGTAATCATTGCTTCCTTAATTGCGTACATACAGCAAACAGAAGAACAGTACTCGTTGTTGCATTGTTTATCTCTAGAACCAACGCACTGAATAAACGCAATACGTTTAGGTGATTTATTGTCTGACGGGCGTTGAACGTGCCCTGCATAAGGGCCGCCGGCGGACAAAATTCTTTCATATTCAAGGCTTGTAACAACGTCTTGATATTTTTCATATCCGAATTCTTTAGGAATTTCAGAGGTAGCATCATAACCAGAAGAAATAACAACAGAGCTTATTGGAATTTCAACAATTGTTTCTGTTTGTGCATGGCAAATTGCTTTTGCTTGGCAAGCTTCTTCGCAAAGCTTACATTCACAGCAAATAGAGCAGTCAACACAACGCTTCGCTTCTTTTACAGCTTGGTCTTCGCTGTATCCAAGCTCAACTTCGTCAAAAGTAGTCTGTCTGCGTTTTAAATCTATCATAGGCATTTTTGCTCTTGCTTCATTTTTATAGCTTCTAACGTCAACATCTTCAATGTTAGTTTGAGGAAGCACAAATGGGTCGATAGGAAGATCTAAGCCTTCCAAATAGTTGATAATTGCTTTTGCGGCACGGTTGCCGTCTGCAACAGCTTCAACCATTGTTGCAGGGCCTCTTAAGCAGTCGCCTCCTGTAAAAATGCCGTCCATATTTGTTTTTACAGTCTTTTTGTCGCAAATAATTCTGCCTTTTTCATCAAAAATAGAAATTCCGGCTTCCGTAAGTTTTTCGCTTTCGGAATATTGACCGATTGAGCGAATAATGCAGTCCGCTTCAATAACATATTCAGAGCCTTCAATAGTTTGCGGACGGCGTCTGCCGCTGGCATCCGGCTTGCCGAGTTTGTTTTTAACACATTTTAAGCCGGTTACTTTGCCGTCTTCTTCCACAACTTCTACAGGAGCAGTTAAAAATTCAAATTTAACGCCCTCTTCCATTGCGTGTTCAACTTCCCATTCGTTGGCAGGCATTTCGTCTTGTGAACGTCTGTAAACAACTGTAACGTCACAGCCGAGCCTTAAAGCGGAGCGTGCAGCATCCATTGCAACGTTACCGCCGCCGATAACTAAAACTTTTTGACCGATTTTATCACGGTTGCCTAAGTTAAGTTCACGCAAAAAGTCTACGGAAGAAATAACGCCTTGCGCATTTTCGCCGTTAATGCCTAGCTTCATGTCTTTATGTGCGCCGATTGCTACGAAAATAGCTTTGTAGCCGTCTTGTTTAAGCTGTTCAAGAGTAAAATCTTTGCCGACAGCTTGATTAAGCTTAATTTCAACGCCCATATCTTCAATCATTTTAACTTCTTCAAGTAAAATGTCTTTATTTAAACGGTAATCAGGAATACCAACTTTTAACATGCCACCTGCAACAGGAAGCGCTTCAAAAATTGTAACTTTATAACCTTCAAGAGAAAGTTTGTATGCGCAGTTAAGCCCGGATGGACCTGCGCCGATAATAGCTACTTTAGTGTCTTTAGGTTCAGCTTTTACTTCAATTGGGTTTAATTTGCCTTGTTCTTTAAGTTTATCAGAAACAAAGCGTTTTAAAGAAGCTATAGAAATAGATTCTTCAACAAATTGGCGTGAGCAGTTTGTTTCGCAAGGGTGCAAACAAACACGCCCTAAAACTCCGGCAAAAGGAGTTGTGCGCCTAATAACGTTTAAAGCTTCTTCGTATTTGCCTTCGCCAACAAGAGTTACATAAGCATGTGCATCAAGTTTAGCAGGGCATTCATATTTGCAAGGAGATGTTCCTTTTTTATCTATAACTGCTTTATTAGGAACGGCTTGCGCAAAAGGCTTGTAAACAGCCTTTCTGTTGCCAATTCCCATGTCAAATTCCGATTTATGAGTAACAGGGCACGCATCAAAGCAGTCGTTGCAGCCCTTGCAGATGTCTTCGTCTATGTATCGTGGTTTGCGTTTAACTACGGCTGTTAGGTTTGGAGCTTCCCCTTTAATTTCCGTAACCTCGCTGTAAGAAAGGGTTTTTACAAGCGGGTGATTATAACATGACGTTACCTTTGGCGCTAAAATACAAGCGGAGCAGTCGTTTGTTGGAAAGGTTTTATCGAGCTGTGCCATTCTGCCGCCGATTGAGGGGGTGGATTCAACCAAAAACACAGGTATGCCCATTTCCGCTAAGTCGTGGGAAGCTTGAATTCCCGCAATACCGCCGCCGATAACCATTACAGGTTTTTTCATGCGAAGCCTCCTCAATTATTTGTTAAGTGCCTGACAAATTTTAGCCAAGCGGTCTTTTTTTGCTTCAATGTCCAGAGCGTTGATTTTGTCTATTAATTCCTGGCTCTTATAGCCTTTTTCAACCGCAAGCTCTCTAAGTGTTCTTAAAACGTCTGCAAAGCGAACGTCTTGTGGACAGTGTGAAACGCAAGCGTGGCATTGGTTGCATTTCCAAATTTCGTCAGATTTTAAAATTTCTTCTTGTTTATCAAGCAAAATCATTCTCATAATTTTTCTCGGGTTATAGCTGTCGTCAATTTCGTTTACGGGGCAGCCTGCAGTGCAAGAGCCGCAAAGGAAGCAGTTAAGCACGTTAGCGCCGCCTGGAGTGTTTCTTACTTCATTTTTGAAATTTTCTAAAACTTGTTCACTCATTATTCGCACCTCACTAAATTATTGGTCTTGGCAAAAAGCCAGCACGTTCAACAATTGTTGGAACAATTTCTTCCCAGCCAACAGCCATAATGTGTATACCTGAAACGCCTTTAACGATTCTTAATTTTTCAATTAATTCAAGAGCGATAGTTACGCCTTCCTCTTTTTTGTCTTCCGCTTTTTCAAAACGTCTAACAAATTCGTCTGGAACGTCCATTCCGGCAACAAGCTGAGTCATTTGAATAGATTTTAAAGATTTATTTACTAAAATACCGGCTTGAATATAGGCTCTTTCATGCAAACCTCTTTCACGCACTTTTTCCATCCATCTGTCGAACTTCTCAAAGTCGTAAATACATTGAGTTTGAATAAACCTTGCTCCGGCGTTAATTTTCTTTTCAAGGCGAATTAACTGAAGCTCTTCTGGGTCTGCAAATGGGTTAGCGGTTGCGCCCAAAAAGAACTGAGGAGGGCACTTGCATTTACTTCCGCCAAGGAAAATCCCATTTTCCTGCAAATTTTTCATTGCCTGCAAAAATTGTATAGAGTCAACGTCATAAACGTTTTTAGATTGAGGGTGATTTCCGAAAGACTGGTGGTCTCCGGAAAGAACTAATAAATTTTTAAGCCCTAAAGCCCAAGCACCTAATAAATCGCTTTGCATAGCAATTCTGTTTCTGTCACGCATTGTCATTTGAACAACGCATTCAACGCCTTCTTGCAAAGAAAGATAAGAAGCTGCGATAGACGACATTCTTACGATAGCTGTTTGGTTATCTGTAACGTTTGCCGCATCTACAATACCTTTTAATTCTCTAGCCTTTTCTCTAACATTTTCTGCGTCGGCGCTCATTGGGGGGCCGATTTCCGCCGTAACGGAAAATTTTCCGGCTTCGAGGATTTTTTGCATGTTGCTTTTCTCGTATTCCATATAAACCTCCCGTATTATTGGTTTAACATTACATCGGATTTTGTAACGCTGCGTGGTCCGCCGTCACGGCTTGTGCGCCAGTCTCTGGTTTCGTGAATATCCATAAGTTTATCAAGGCGGTTAAAGTCTTTTAATTTTTCGTATATTAACTGCCAGCCGCAATCAATATCCGGGTTAATTTCGCATTTACTGCACTGAGAACCGCCGCAAGGGCCGTTAAAGTTGCTTTTAGAGCATCTTGCAATAGGGCAAACCCCACCTGTGCTGGAAAGAAGGCAGTTTCCGCATCCTTGGCAATATTCCGTCCAATAGCCAAGTTCTTTTGCTGCGCCGTAAAATTTTGTATTAAGGGCAGGAAGGATTAGTTTATCTTTGAATCTTTCCGCAAGAAACTGAACTCCAACGCCACATGCCATAGACAAAACAACATCTCCGGAAGTTAGCTCAATATCTAAATCGTCTAAAAACTCGTTGTCGCATTGACGTTTGCAGTTTACTACAGAAACTTCAAGCTCTTTGCCGTTTTCCTTTGCATTAGCCTCGAGTAAGCCCTTAAGGGTTATTGCCTCTTTTTCGCCGCCGGCCAAACAGACTGTAACACATGTTCCGCAGGAAGCGATAACAACCTTTTTAAAGCCTTGTAACGAATCAATAATTTCGTCAATAGGTTTTTGTTCGGCAACTATCAATTTTATCCCTCCAATATATTTAAAATTTTGTCTTTTAATACGTTTTTCATTGCGTGGGAAGCTTTTATAACATTAAGCTTTTTGCCGTTAACTCCAGCTTTTTTAAGCATTTCTGCAGTTCTTTCAACCTGTTTACAAGCTCTTTTATCTCCGTTAATATGTCTGCAAGCGTCGTCCATACAACATGCAACGATTACATTTCCGTATGAAGACAATGTTTTTGAAAGCATATCCGCACTAACTCTGCCGCCGCAGTTTACTTTTTCAATATCTATAAAAGCGGCATATTCTCCTAATTCAGGCAAAATTTCTTTAACTGCCTGTGCCGCACCGTTTTCGCAACAAAACAGTTTGCATTTCATTTCGTTTCCTTTTGTTTCTTGGCCGCCTTTAACGCTTATTGCTTCGCCGGGGCAAATAGCAACACAAACGCCGCATGTTTGGCAAGAGGCTTCAACATGCTTCATTGCGCTGTTGGCAACATCCGGCTCAAGTGCGCCATGAGGGCAAGCTCTATAACAAGTATAACAAAAAGCACATTTGTTTCCGTTAATTTCAGGAAAAACGTGACCTCTGTTTATTTCGGGAACATAGCTGTCGCTTGCGCTTGCTAAAATGTCGCTTAAAATATGGGGCATAACTTTGCTTGCGCTAAAGGAAGGGTTAATATAATAGATTCCACATCTGGTAGTAAAATTTGGGTAAATAGAAAAGTTATCTTCATTAAATATGGTGTCGGTGTTATAAGTGATGTTAAGTTTTTTAGCAATTGTCTTAAGTTCCGGTGCTTCTTTCTTTGCAGCGGAAACAACAAATGGCGTTAAAATTTTTACACTAAAAACGCCGTCAAATGCTTCTAAGCTGAATTTGAGGTTTTCTTCATTGTAGCTTAAATCAAGGCTCTCATATTTAATAAATGAAACCCCTGCAGCTCTTGCTTCTCTGTATGCCGCCTCCATTCCGTCGGAAGAGGCTTTAACAAATTTTGATAAAACTAATACGTCTTTTTTTCTGTTTACTAACTTTTGCGCCGTGGAAATGGCTTTAGCCGTAACAAATTCGGGGCTTTCCTCGGAATAATCAAGAACAAACACAATTTTTTCATGTGTTTTTTTGTTCATAAGCTTTTCAATTTCATTATCGTTAAGTAAATTATATGTAATACCTTCGCCAACAGCTAAACCTTCATATTTAGGCGGCTCTGTAATTATAACGGAAGATATATCAAGCTTGTTTTCGTTAGTTGTAACAATAAATTTTCCGGGTTCGCCTTTGAATCTTAAAATTTGCGTTGGGTCGCAAATTGTTGTAGCGCACATTCCCTCGTTTACAATGGTTTGTTCAATATCTTTGTTTAATTCGCTGTTACCGAGAATTAAAACGTTCATAAAAGCCTCCTCACCTTACGAAAAAAGAATTTCTTTGGCTATTGCAACCGAGCCGTTATAAGTTTCCTCTATTTTGGCAGGACCCTTAGCGCACCCTGCAACATAAATGCCATTTTTATCTGGGTTAACACAGCTTGTTAAAAAGCCGGCTTCGTCTTGGGAAAGCCCACAAATTTCCGCAATCCTAGCTGCGTCGCTATTAGGGTGTATTCCGTCGGACAAAATTGTTAAGTCGAACTCTTTTTGCTCTCTGTTGCCGCTTTCTGGGTTATCATATGTAACAACTGTTTTATCTCCTGCTGCCAATTTTATCGGTCTGCATTTAATAAATTCAATACCTAAATCCTTAAGAGAATTAAAATAATCTCCGTTGTTTACCGTTTGGAGCTCCATATAAAAGAAAGTAATTTTGCAGTCTGGATAATATTGTTTAATTAATTTTGCCGCCCGGGTTGAATATGCACAGCAAACTCTGGAGCAATACACTCCATTTTCTTTGCAATCTCTTGAACCGTAGCATTGAATAAAGGAAATGCTTTCTGGTGCTTTTTCAAAAATTGCGCTTTCACTGCGGTTTTTAATAACAGCCTCTAACTGGCTTCCCAACATAATGTTTTTATTGCCATTAATTTCTAAAAAGCCGTTATAATCTTTTGTTTGCTTAAAGCCGGTGGCAACAACAACGTCTGAAATGCCTGTTATGTAATTAATTCCAGCTTTGCCTTTAACCGTTGCGGTGTAGCTGCCTTTTTCGCCCGTTAAGTCCACAAGCTTTGAATTTAACATAATGCTTATGTTAGGGTCTTTTTCAACGCTTTCCCAAAGCCCTTTTGTTAGGCAAACGCCGCAATTGTTGCATTTGTCCGTTGCTTTACAGCCGTATGAGCGGACTTTTCCGCCGATAGCGGGGGATGCCTCGATAATTGTAACCGGGGTGTTTAAGTCCGCAAGCTCTTTAGCCACAACTGCGCCTGAAAGCCCGCCGCCAACAACCAAAACTAAAGACATATACTTCAACCTCCTTTTTTTATAATACTAACACATTTTTGTGAAATGTTCAAGTAAATTAGTAAAATATTAGGCACAATATTAGTCATATTTTTCATTGTTTTTTTATATAATAGATATTTTTTACAAAAAAAATAACCGCACTCCTGTATAAAGGTTTGCGGTTATTTTGAAGCGTTAATACTAATACTTTTTGGGATACTTTTAATAGCCCTCTTGACATATATTTCTAATACATAATATCATATGAATTTTGCACTGTCAATATTTAATTAAACAAAAAAATTGATTTTCTGCCAAAATATGTTATAATAATTATGCGCACTGCTTGTGGGCGGTTAGGCTTGCACTCCTTACTTAAGAAAGGGGTGAGGTCATGTCGAGTTTTGAAGCGTTAATGTTAATGCTTACATTTGGGATTTTTTTAATTACCCTCTTGACATATATTTCTAAAAAGAAATAACCGCTCCCCTGTGGTAAGGTCTGCGGTTATTTTTACATAATTAACGGCAAGCCTAGCCGCCTTAAAAGCGGTAAGCGCAAGAGGGGTTGTTACCAGCAACCTCTCTTTTTCATATACACATAATATCATATGAATTTCGTATTGTCAATTTTCATTATTAACAAAAAAATTGATTTTTTGCCAAAATATGTTAAAATAATTATGCGCACTGCTTGTGGGCGGTTAGGCTTGCACTCCTTAAGAAAGGGGTGAGGCCATGTCGAGTTTTGAAGCGTTAATGTTAATGCTTACATTTGGGATTTTTTTAATTACCCTCTTGACATATATTTCTAAAAAGAAATAACCGCCCTCCTGTGGTAAGGTCTGCGGTTATTTTTACATAACTAACGGCAAGCCTAGCCGCCTTTAAAGCGGTAAGCGCAAGAGGGGTTGTTGCAAGCAACCTCTCTTTTTTATATACACATAATATCATATGAATTTCGTATTGTCAATTTTCATTATTGACAAAAAAATTGATTTTTTTCAAAATATGTTATAATAATTATGCGCACTGCTTGTGGGCGGTTAGGCTTGCACTCCTTACTTAAGAAAGGGGTGAGGTCATGTCGAGTTTTGAAGCGTTAATGTTAATGCTTACATTTGGGATTTTTTTAATTACCCTCTTGACATATATTTCTAAAAAGAAATAACCGCCCCCCTCAGAAAAGGTCTGCGGTTATTTTACATAATTAACGGCAAGCCTAGCCGCCTTTAAAGCGGTAAGCGCAAGAGGGGTTGTGTCCAGCAACCTCTCTTTTTCATATACACATAATATCATATGAATTTTGCATTGTCAAATTTTATTATTAACAAAAAATGCCATGAAATACAAACCCGTAGGGGCGCACCTGTGTGTGCGCCCGAAAACGGGCGGTCGCGTGGGCTGCCCATACGGATGTTATTTTCAGCAGGTATTTTTTTACAAAAAAAACCTCCGACCCGGATATCGGAGGTTTTTGTAAAAGATAAATTATCTTAACAACTGTAAAACTGCTTGAGGAGCTTGGTTTGCTTGAGCAAGCATAGCTGTTGCAGCTTGTTGTAAAACGTTAGATTTAGTTAAGTTCATCATTTCTTTAGCCATATCAGTGTCACGGATACGAGATTCGGAAGCTGATAAGTTTTCGGAAGAAATGTCAAGAGATTTAATTGCGTATTCAAGTCTGTTTTGAACAGCGCCTAATTTAGAACGTTCAGTTGTAACATAAGAAAGTGATTCGTCAAGAACGTCTAGGAAGTTAGTGATATCAGCACCTGTGTCTGTAAGAACGTTAAGTTTGGATTTACCGTTGCCATCGCCAATGCCTAAGAAATCTGTTTTAACAGAGCTGATAGACAACTGAATGCTTTGGTTAGAGTTAGCACCAACTTGGAAATAAAGACCAGGAGTGTTGCCGTTTAATGTATTAATTTGGTCTTTAGAGCTTGTAATTTGTTCACCATATCTGTTGATTTGTTCTTGGTATCTATCAACAGATTTTTGTGCTTGAACAACATCAACGTCTGCAAGGTTTTTAGTTTGAGTTACTTTGTTAAATAAGTCATACAAATCAGCAGAGTTTCTAACATTGTTTTGAAGTTTCAAACCTTGGTTGCTAGAATGAGCGTAAGTTGTTGGAGGTATAGTTGCTGTTACGCCAGGAGCAAGGAAGCCGCCGCTCTTATTAGCCCCTACGAATCTAACTGCCTCTGGGTTAGCAGCATCAAAAGTTTTTACAGCAGCAAGAGCTGTCATAACGGCATTAAGTTGTGTTTGGAAATTACCACCAGTAGCTCCAGCTATATTAATAGCTGTAGAAGCACCACCACCATCGTCCTTACCGTTTAACACAATTGAAAACGTAGTACCTGTTAAGGTTACAGTTGCACTAATTTCTTTTGCAAGGTCACCGGCAGTAGCGGCGCCGCTACCTAAGGTTGCACCTGAAGCATCTGTGAAATGTTTATTTGCTATTTCTTGAAGTAAAGCTTGATCCCATTTATCTGGGGCATAGGTAATCAATTCATCACGGAAAGCTTGAACTGCAGCATTAACGGCAGCTTGTTTTGCGGTTGCATAAGTACCGCCATTTACAGTCGCACCCTGTAAAGCACCAACATTAGCATTTAAAGTGCCAATAAGGGTATTTCTTGCAGCCGTATCAACATTTGAATCAAACGCTTTTAAATTTTGGCTTGCAACATAAGCAGCGTTCATTCTCGTGCCTAAATCGCTACCGCCATGAGTAAGAATATTAATATCAGTTCCTGTAGATGCAGTGCTGTCTTGCATTTCGCCCGTCAACCTAATAGACCACGCACCACCGTTGCTAAGAGTAACTACTGCATTAGTGGATTTGAATTCTGTACCTGAAGGAGGAACAGTTGGGTTAGCTAATATGAGATCCTTATTCTTACTACTATCAAAGTATTTATTAGCTAAAGTGTTAATTTCTGACTCGGTCCATAGTTTTGGATCTAACTTAGATAATTCATCGCGGAAATCTTTTGTAGCCTTTTCAAGAACGCTAGCATTTAAGCTTGTAACACCAGCGTAGGTAGAAATATTAGAACCCTCAAGAGCTTTAATAGCATTTGTCTTAGCGGTTTCTAATAATCTTTTGCCAGACTCAAAAGCTTCTACTGCATCTGAAACTGACTTGAAGTCGTCATATGCTTGAGTTTGTTTTGCTAAAGCATCAGTTAAACCATTGTTAGCGCTATTTAAGTTAGTTTGAGCAACAGCATATTTTGTGCTTGCATTTTTAAGGAATTCTAATGGGTCTGCAAAAGAGCCATTGATAACTTTCTTTTTGTTAAATTCTATTCTTTCAGCCATAGAATCAATTTCAGAAGTTAACTGATCAATTTCGTCTTGAACTTTTTTACGGTCGCCAGTACCGATAGAGTTGTGTTCGTTTGTATCGTTAGAAACTTGAACAGTTAATTCACGAATTCTTTGAAGCATATTATCGATTTCTTGCATACCACCTTCAGCAGTTTGAACAAGAGAGATAGCATCTTGAGAGTTTTTAGAAGCCATGTCAAGACCACGGATTTGCGCTCTCATTTTTTCGCTGATAGCAAGGCCTGCAGCATCGTCTGCAGCAGAGTTAATTTTGTAGCCGGAAGAAAGACGAGCAGAAGATTTAGCTTGAGTGTTTCCAACAAGCTTGGCATTTCTGTGTGAATTTAAAGATAAAACGTTAGTTTGGATAACCATATTACTCATAATAAAACATCCTTCCTTGGGATAATTTTTTGTTTGCGAAAATCCATTTCCGCTGCGCATTAAAGGCGCAAATTTTATTTAAACCAAAGCTCCGGTACTTTGGTTTAAAAACGTACAAAAGCTTAAAAACTGTTTATCTTATGTATAGTCGTTTTAGTTGAAAAAGGTTGAAAGCGAGCCTGGAACGCGCGGCTTTAGGCGAGTTCCGGGCGAAACTTGAA
This sequence comes from uncultured Eubacteriales bacterium, assembly GCA_964545475.1. GTDB lineage: Bacteria > Bacillota > Clostridia > Lachnospirales > JAISER01 > CAZJGG01. The sequence goes on from CAZJGG010000046.1 coordinate 24,247, forward strand.
GCCCATTTTCAAGTTAAACGACGTTACATGGAATATAAATTCCATAATTTATATCGGAAAAATTTTCAAATACTTTAGTACTTATTTTAAAATTTTCATATTTTTTACATATAAAATTTTTAAGGTAACATCAATATTATTGGTGTAGTAAACCATTAGAAAATAAGTTAATCAGAAATATTTATATTGTTGAATGTGAAAAATATCCAAAATAGTCGTGTAAAATGCGTTTATTATTTTGCAAAAGCTGTTTAAAAATATTTTTTATTTAGCAATATTTGAAATGTATATGCCAATATATTTAATGCAAATTTATTTTTATTTGTTTATAATAAAATTATTAAAGAAAAAGAAATAGGACACTCGTTTCATAAATTGAGAGTATGCGCAAACAACGTAGGTAATGCCCCCCAATGTCATCAGCTAAAGTCGATAATGTTGTAGGGGCTGGCGTCCCCGACAGCCCGAAGCCCCTTGTTGCAAGAAATATCGGGACGTCGAGGACGCCGTCCCCTACGTGTTGCCCATGGTATTTAATGTTGTAGGGGCTGGCGTCCCCGACAGCCCGAAGCCCCTTGTTGCAAGGAAT
>CAZJGG010000047.1:0-23359 GCA_964545475.1 uncultured Eubacteriales bacterium
CAAATAAGGATTATTCAACACGCCCCTTAATTGCTTCGTCAGCGGCAAACGCCCATACTTATCGTAGTATGAACGTTCGCCTCTTCCTTGCAATAAGATACCGCTTTAGCGGTTGCCTCAAAAAATTTGCTCGAAAATCCACTAAAAGCGAGGCTTTGAACAGGCTCTAATGCCCTTGACGGCAATCTTTGCATGTACCGTAAAAAAATATTTGCTCTTGGGTTACATCGAAATCAGTTTTCCTGGTTATTTCATCTTTTAAGTTGGCTACTATATCAAATTCAGGCGCATCAAAAACACGTCTGCAACAATTGCAAACCATATGGGCATGTGTGTAGTTATTTGCGTCATAACGGAAGCTGTCCTCGCCAACGTTTATTTCCTGAATAAGACCGCTTTTTTTAAAGGTATCCAATGTTTTGTAAACGGTTGCTAGGCTCATGGACGGGTGAATATCCTCCAATGACCGGTAAATAGTTTCTGCGCTGGGGTGCGATGTTGTGTTATACAACATGTTATAAATTGCTATTCTTTGAGGCGTAACTTTTAAGTTACAATTTTTTAGTTTTTCAGAAATAGTTTTCATAGAAATTCCCTCTTTAAAGATAGTTATTATTATTATCATATACTAATATTAATATTTTGTCAACGATTTGACTTATTTTCTTGATAATAATAACTGGAAATAACTAAGGAAGGTGTTATATGCTAAATATTGTTTTATTAGAGCCGGAAATTCCATTAAACACAGGAAACATCGGCAGAACATGCGCCGCAACAAATACGGCTTTGCATTTAATCCGACCGTACGGTTTTATTATTGATAGCAAATACATAAAACGCTCTGGCATGGATTACTGGGATTTAATTAAATTATATGAATATGATAATTTTGATGAATTTTTAAACAAAAATAAAAATGCAAATGTTTATATGTGTACAACAAAAGCGCAAAAAATATATACAGATGTTAAATTTAATAATAATGATTTTTTAATGTTTGGCAAAGAAAGCAAAGGTATTCCTGAAGAAATTTTGTTAAAAAATCAACAAAATTGTATTAGAATACCTATGGCTTCAGATGCTCGCTCACTTAATTTATCCAATTCTGCGGCAATAGTTTTATATGAAGCTTTACGGCAATTGAATTTTAATTCGCTAGAAAAATTCGGGCAGCTTCACGATAATTCTTGGAATGATTAATTATTGAACATAGGCTCTAAATTCTCCATATTTATCAAATGAATAAATTACCTTAATAAAAACGTTTATGTAGGCAATAATACTTATGTAACATCAAAACACATAAATTTTTTTATGGTTTGGTTATAATTATTTTACAGGAGGATTTTACTATGACTAATAATACAAGCAGCACTCATAGAAAAGCAGTTCCAGAAGCACGTGAGGCTTTAAACCAATTTAAATACGAGGTAGCAAACGAAATAGGTGTACCTTTGAAACAAGGTTACAATGGCGATCTTACATCAGCTCAAAACGGCTATGTAGGCGGTTATATGGTTAAAAAGATGATCGAAGCTCAGGAAAGACAAATGGCGGGACAAACAGGCGCAAGCGCTATGGGTTCCGGTATGTCCGGCGGCATGGGTATGTCTAAATAACTAATAAAATAATGTAATTAATATAAAGGGTGTGTAAATTAATCATATTTACGCATCCTTTATTATTGCCATAACAACAAAATCGGTGTATAATTACATATGAAAAAGGACTGGAGCGTAAGCTTAAAGTCTTTTTTCAAGTTTACAAACGGCGGCAGGGAGTGGTGAAATGATAACGTTTATAAAAGGTATATTAGAATGTGTAACGGATAATTCTATTATAATAGATTGCAATGGGGTTGGTTACGAAGTATTTGTTTCGACGGCAACAATGTCTAATATATGTAAAATGGGGGAGCAATTAAAAATTAATACATATATGCAAGTTCGGGAAGATGGTGTTTGTCTTTTTGGATTTTTGACAAAAGAAGAGCTTAAAATGTTTAATTTGTTGATTAGCGTTTCAGGCATTGGTCCAAAAGTTGCTCTTTCCGTTTTGGCTTGCTTTAAGCCTTCGGAAATAATGCTTGCCATAATTACCGAGGATACTGCAAAGCTTGGAAAAGCTCCTGGAATTGGCAAGAAAACAGCAGGTAGAATGATTCTTGAATTAAAAGATAAAATTAAAACAAGCGATTCTATTTCTGATGTTATTGATAATCAACAGCAAATTAATACAGGAGATAACAGCCCTAAACAGGATGCTATTGATGCCCTTATTGCCTTGGGATATAGCCGAAGCGAGGCATTAAAAGGGGTTTTAGAGGTATCTGTTGAAGGCATGAGCACGGAACAAATAATTAAACAGACTTTGCGCAAGCTATCTACGTATAATTTATAGGATAATTGCGCAAATATGAAATCTGATTGGTGGTTTTATGGAGCGAAGAATAATAAATACCCAGCTTCAGGCGGAGGATTGTGAGCTTGAAACCAATTTGCGCCCGTCAAGCTTCGATTCATATATTGGGCAGCAAAGGGTTAAGGAAAATTTAAAAGTATACATAGAAGCAGCAAAAATGCGTAATGAAAGCCTCGATCATGTGCTTTTGTACGGTCCGCCTGGTCTTGGTAAAACAACCCTTTCAAACATAATTGCAAGCGAAATGAACGTTAAAATGAAAACATCGTCAGGCCCTGCTATTGAACGCCCAGGCGATATGGCGGCAATACTTAACGATTTAAACGAGGGGGATTTGCTTTTTATTGATGAAATTCATAGGTTAAATCGTGTTATTGAAGAAATATTATATCCGGCTATGGAGGATTTTGTGCTGGATATTGTTATAGGGAAAGGTCCGGGGGCAAAAAGTATTAGGCTGGATTTGCCAAGGTTTACATTAGTTGGCGCAACAACTAGAATTGGGCTTTTAACTGCGCCGCTAAGAGACCGTTTTGGAGTAATACACAGGCTGGAGCCATATAATATAAAAGAACTTTCTAATATTATTATTCGTTCCGCAAGTGTATTAAACATAGAAATAAATGAGGAGGGTGCCAATGAAATAGCTAGGAGGTCCAGAGGGACGCCTAGAATTGCAAACAGGCTTTTAAAAAGAGTTAGGGATTTTGCGCAAGTTAAATTTGATTCCCGTATAGACAAAAAAATTGCTACTGAATCTCTAGACTTGTTAGAAGTTGACAAAATGGGGCTTGACTTAATAGACAGAAAAACCCTTTTGACACTAATAGAAAAGTATAACGGAGGTCCTGTTGGGATAGAAACTTTAGCTGCATCAATCGGTGAGGAAGCAGAGACGATTGAAGACGTTTATGAACCTTATCTTATACAGCTGGGATTTATTCAAAGGACACCAAGGGGAAGACAAGTTACAAACGTTTGCTTAGAGTATTTTGGTTTTCCTATTAAAGAATAATTAAGGAGAAAATAAAATGGAAAATAATAATGAAATTTTTGATAATCAACAAGAAAATGAAATTTATCACTTTGTGGAAAAGGAAGAGGTTAAGCCTTTTAGTTTAGGGCAAAGGCTTGTTAGCCTTATCACTTCTCCAAAGGCGTTAATGGAAAATATAAAAGAAAAACCAGTAATTTTAGCTCCATTTTTAATATTAATGTTGGTTTATATTCCTATGAGTTATTTAGCACAAAAACTTCAAGAGATTTATTTAAAGTTTACAAATGATTATATTTTGTCTAACTACGGTTTAGATTTAGCGGCATATCAAAACCCGGCAATGGCAATGAGTAAAACACCTGTAATGCAAGTTACCAATACAGTGATAACAGCTTGTGTAAGCGCCGGCTCAATATTATTAATTGCGTTTTTATTCCTTATTTTATGTAAAATTGCAGGAGGCAAAGCAAAATTTAAACAATACTTCTCTGTTTTTCTTCATATTTATATTTTAGCTGGATTACTGGGGCTGATTACAGTTGCTTTGCAAACCGCTTTTGGAACTTATTTGGATTTCCTTTCATTAGCTGCAGTTGTTATGCCAAACGGAGACTATACATCAATTTTCTATAACTTTTTATCATATATTAATGTATCAACAATATGGATTACAATATTAACGTTTATTGGTTTGAAAACAATTAACAATTTTAGTTTTATAAAAACTCTTGTGATCATAATAATTACAGTAATATTTGGTTTCATTTTTTCTTCAGGAAACATAATGCTAGGATCTCTAAAAATGACTGAATTCTTCTTGAACATGGGACTATAAAACAAAGGAGTATTTTTATATGACTAAAAAGAAAAAAATTATTTTGGTGGTAGCTATTGTTGTTGTTATAGTAACACTTGTGGTTATCGGCATTATTAATTTTCAAAAAAGCCAAAAGGAAGCTTTGGCAGGAGCGCCTAAAGAGGCAATGACTGTTACTTCCGAAGCGGCAAAGATAAATAAAATAATTACTAAAACTAATGCAAAAGGCAATGTAGAACTAATTGATTCCAACTTCGTTTACCCCGATACACAGGCAAGAGTTAAAAAAGTTCATGTAAGAGTTGGAGACTTTGTTGAAGCTGGAACGGTTTTGGTAACCTACGATGATGATTCATTAAAAGCAACTAAAGACCAGCTTGAAGACGCTAAACTTGATCTTAAAGCGGCCCAGCTTAATTTGCAGTCTGCAAAGCTTCCGCCAAGCAAAACAGAACTTTTATCCACTGAAACCCAAATCTTACAAGCTGAAAAATCTGTTTCAGATGTTAACAAGCAAATTGAACAAATTGACTTGGAAATAGAACAGATAAAAAATAAAATTGCTAATAAGCAAAATGATTACAATAAAGTTAAATCTCTTTTTGAAAACGGTGTTGTAGCCAAAAAAGATGTTGATACTGAGCAGGAAGATTTAAACGACTTAAATGACCAGCTTAATACAGCGCTTATTAGGCGTGAAGCGGCTGTTGTTAGCTTGGCAAGTGCTAATACCGCTTTAGAAAACGCAGAGAGCCAATATTCTATAATTGAAAACAAAAATGAAGATGTTTCCAGCCAAAATAAAGTTGACTTACAGCAGGTTCAAGTTGAACAGGCAAAATTAAAAATAGAACAGCTTCAAAAATCATTAGAAAATTTTAAAATGGAAACTGTTTCGGAATATGCCGGAACAGTTACAGAATTAAATATTAGCGAAGGGGATACATCAGTTTTCGGTAAACACTTAATGAAAATAGACGATCTATCTATTGAAAACATGGTTATAAAAGTTAATGTTGCCGAAAATAAAACAGCCGGAATTCAGGTTGGTCAGGATGTTGAAATAACCGGTGATGCTTTAGGCAAAAAAAGCTATCCCGGGAAAGTTAGTAAAATTTCTCCTGTAGCGGAATCTAAGCAAATTGGCAATAGCATGGAAACAGTTGTTGTTGTAGACGTTTCTCCAACAGATAAAAATGCTCCTATTAAGCCAGGGTTTTCTCTTGCAACCGACATTATCATTGATGTTAATGAAAATGCTGTTGTAGTACCGTTAATGTCTGTGCAAACAGACGAGGAAGGTAACGATTATGTTTATTTAATGGCGCCTGAGTATAAAGTTGAAAAAAGAGTTGTTGAACTTGGAACTTATGCTGGGATGTATGTTTCTGTTATGGGAATTAACGAGGGCGAAAAAGTTATAGTGAGCCCGCCGCCTATGCTTAACGAAAAATCGTTAGTAAAAGAAATTCAACCTGTTGAAGGTACGGACGAGCAGAACAGCAAATAAGGAGCGCCGTTATGATAAAAATAGAAAATTTGACTAAAATATACTCTACTGACACAATAGAGGTTAAGGCGCTTAGAAATGTTAATTTTAACGTTGCCAAAAATGAATATGTTGCTGTAATGGGACAGTCCGGCTCAGGAAAGTCTACTCTTATGAATATTTTAGGTTGCCTAGATAGGCTTACCGAGGGCAAATATTATTTAGACGGGCAAGACGTTTCTACAATAAAAGGAAACGAAATTGCAAAAATTAGAAACAAAAAAATTGGCTTCGTTTTTCAATCTTTTAATCTTTTACCAAAGCTTTCAGCTTTGCAAAACGTTGAGCTTCCAATGATTTACGGAGGATTAAGCGCTAAAAAAAGAATTGAAGCTGCAAAAGATGCTCTTGACAGAGTGGGGCTTAATGACCGTATGAGCCATAAACCAAACGAGCTTTCCGGAGGGCAAAGGCAAAGAGTTGCCATTGCAAGAGCTTTAGTAAACAGCCCTTCTATCCTCTTGGCAGACGAACCTACTGGAAACCTTGATAGCCGCTCCGGCGAGGAAATTATGGGAATTTTCCAAAGACTTCACGACGAGGGTGCGACAATTGTTATGGTAACTCATGAGCCTGATATAGCAGCACATACTAAGCGTATCGTTGCTTTTAAAGATGGTGTTATTATAAGCGACCAGCCTGTAATTAAGGGGGGCGCTCAATGAATTTTTTTGAAAGTGTTTCCTCGGCTTTTTCAAGCATTATGGGGAACAAAATGCGTTCTATTCTTACAGCTCTTGGTATTATAATCGGCGTTGCAGCCGTTATAATGATAACTGCAATTGGTATGGGCTTTCAGCAAAGCGTTAGGGACGACTTTGAAAAGCTTGGGTTAGACGGCTTATATATTAACGTTAGATACGATAAAGAAGTTAAATTTAGCGATTATTTAAAGCTTGAAGACTGCGACTTAATTAAACAGCACCCTAATGTAAGTTATGTTGCTCCGTCTTTTTCTTCTGTTGGCTCTGCACATCTTAAAAACGAGGAAGAAACAGAAAGGCTTTATATTACTGGTACAAACGATAAATACCGATTTGTTCAGAATATAGAATTAAAACATGGTAGGTTTTTAACACAAAACGACGTGGACAACAGAAGTCAGGTAATTGTTATTGACGAAAATTTGTCTAAAAAAGTTTTTGGTAGAGCAAACGGTGTTGGCGGCAAAATAAAAGTAGAGTTTTGGTTTGGAAGCGTTGATTTAACTGTTGTTGGTATAACGAAATCCGAAGAATATGGGGTTATGTTTAACATGTCCTCGGAAGGGTTTGTGCCTGTTACCACAATGATGGACTTATGGGGCGGCGCAATAACCATTGATACGATTTATGTTATGACTAAAAACAAAGAAATTATGGATACTACTGCTTTAGAGCTTAATAAGCTTCTTGAAATTAGCCATAACACAAAAGATGTATATAACGTAAATAGAATTTTCCAAGGTGTTGATACAATTTATCAAGTGCTTGACGGCATAACAGCGTTTGTGGGGCTTGTAGCTTTTATTTCTTTAATTGTTGGGGGCATAGGTGTTATGAATATTATGCTTGTTACAGTTACTGAAAGAACCCGGGAAATTGGCATTAGAAAATCTTTAGGCGCAACTAACGGAAATATTCGTTTTCAATTTTTGGTTGAGGCTATGATTTTAACTGGTATCGGTGGAATCATAGGTATTATTATTGGATATGCCGGGGCATTTGGCATCGGGACTGCGTTTAAAATCAATCCGTCAATTGACGTATTAATTGTATTAGTATCTGTTGTAGTATCATGTGGTATTGGTGTTTGTTTCGGTGTTTACCCTGCGGGTAAAGCCGCAAAGCTTGATCCAATTGAAGCACTTAGATATGAATAAAGGAACTTTTTTGGGGGGGTATTATATGGCTTTAATAAATAAATTTCATTATAACTCACCTGTAATTTTAACATTTTCATTGCTTTCTCTTTTTGCGCTTATGTTAGGTATTGCCACAAATGGGGCTTCCACGCAGCTTTTATTCTGCGTGTATAGAAGCCCCCTGCAAGACCCTCTTACTTACATACGAATATTTACCCATGTTTTAGGGCATATAAATGTTGAACATTTTTTTAGCAATTTTTTAATTATATTATTAATAGGGCCTATTTTGGAAGAAAAATACGGTTCTAAAAAAATATTAGTCATGATAGTGATTACTGCCCTTATAACAGGTATTATAAACGTGGCTTTTTTTAACGTGGCATTAATCGGCGCAAGCGGCATTGCGTTTATGTTTATAATTTTAGGTTCCTTTGTAAACTTGCAAAAAGGAAGAATTCCGCTTACATTTATTCTTGTAGTTTTAGTTTTTCTTGGCAAAGAAGTTATAGACGGGCTTACAACTAACGATAACATCTCTCACATCACTCACATAATTGGCGGTGGGTGCGGAGCAGTTTTAGGGTTTATTATGAACAAAGGCAAAAATATACCGGATATTTTAGAAACTGATATTGATAACCCATGATTACAGTAAAATTATTGGATTGCCTTGTATATTTTTAGAATTATGCTATAATAAGTGGATGATTGCCATGTTTTGTGTATTTAAAATCACTTTGAAATTTTTGGGGTGCATATATGGGAAGCAAAATTAAAATTAAAACCTCAACACCTAGTTTGCAGAATAAAATTCAAATAGATTTACGCACTGATGCCGATGATGTTTTTTGGTATATTAGGTTTAACATCCCACTAGACGAAAATACAGTATCACCCGAGACAATGTCCGTTACGGACACTTTGGGTTATATAATGCGCACTGATATTAACTATAACAGAGCTAAAAATATGATAGTAATTTCACCCATAGATTCATACGAGCAAAATATTTATTATTTGCTTAAAATCTCTTCAAAAGTGCGTTCTGAAAGAGGGCAAAGCTTAAAAAGCCAAATTAATATTTTATTTAAGCTTTACAACAATGAAATATCGGAGTATAAAGTTCTTAAAGCCGGTGTTGCCGTGCCGAGTTCTAAGCCTAGACCTAAAGATTATGACGAAAAGATTTCTAAGGCTAAGCTTCTTACTATTGGGCAAGAGCTTTCTAGCAATACTCCACAGTATAAGCTTCCCTATATGGATATGAAAATTAATTTGATTCCGGCTATAATCGGCATTTTAATAGTTTTAGCAAACTATTTTTTAATAAAGTCCATGGCGGTTTGGTTTGTTGCAGCGGCTGTGTGCCTTGCAGGTGCTTGTATTATTGTTTTTCAGATTTTAAAAAAGGAACAACGCTCCGCAATATCATATAATAGGGGCGTTTATGCTTTTAACAAAGAAAAATATAAAAAAGCGGAGGCGGCGTTTAAGCTTGCGCTTTATTTAGATGATGATAACGAACATGCGCAATATGCTTTAAATAAAGTCGGGTTTTATAAGTAGTATATTTATAAGGAGAAAAAATGGAAGAAACTGTTATTGTTATAATGGAAAGAGATGCTAAAACGGGATTTTTAGAAAAAGAGTTATTGTCTTTTACTGTAAGTGAAAATGATGATTTTTTGGTTAATATTTATGCCCAAGAAAACGAAATTTATATGAAAATAAGCACAGCGGAAGATGTAATGGACTGGCAGTTTAATGCTATTTACGATTATTATGACACAGAACCTATGGAAAATTTGGGCATAAAAATAATTGAAGATGCCGAATGTTATAATCCCACATGGACAGTTGTTTTTAAACAGTGCGAAAGCCTTAATGAGCTTCCGGACAAAATTTCGGACATTTTAGCGGTTCATAAGGCCGAGCTTGAATCTGTTTTTGATGCGATAAAAGACAAAAAGGAAGAATATGGGCAATGATCGAAGAGGTTTGCTTTGAGGGAACTGTTGAAAATATAGTTTTTCAAAATAATCAAAACGGATATTGTATTTTCGGGCTTTCAGTAGAAGGAGAAAGCCTTGAAGAGATTGTGGCGACGGGTATAGTCCCGTCTGTTTTAGTTGGGGACAGTATGAAAGTTACCGGGACATTTGTTGTTCACCCAACTTACGGCAAGCAGCTTAAAATAAATACATATGAAAAAAGCATACCATCTACGGAAGACGGAATGGAGAAATATTTAAGCTCCGGCGTTGTAAAAGGGGTGCGGGAAAAACTCGCCAAAAAGATAGTTGAAAAGTTCGGTAAATATACGTTTGAAGTTATTGAAAACCACCCTCATAGGCTTGCCGAGATTAAAGGAATAACTCTTGAAAAGGCATTAACCATATCCGCTGTTTTTCATGAACAAGCTCAAATGCGGCGGATTTTGTTGTACTTGCAGAATTTAGGTATTTCCAACGTTTTTTCCATGAAAATTTACAAGCTTTATAAAGATCAAACTATAGAGAAGGTACAATCAAACCCATATTGCCTTGCGGACGATGTTTTGGGAATCGGCTTTAAAATTGCTGATAGTATTGCACAAAAAGCCGGGATTGCTAAAGATTCCCCATTTAGAATTGAGTCCGGTATAAAATACGTGCTTAACTTAGGAGCTAACGATGGGCATGTTTATTTGCCTTTAAGCATTTTAAGAAGTGAAGCATTTGAGCTTTTAGGCGTTCCTATTGAGCTGATTGATACAAGCCTTGCTAAGCTTCAGCTTGATAGGTCCATTTGGCAGGAAAAAACTGACAGGGAAACAATAGTTTATTTAAACAGCTTTTTTTACGCTGAAAACAACGTTGCTAAAAAACTTGTGGAATTATCAGATTATGCTGCAAAAACACGGCTTAATATAAAAAATGAAATTGCGGCATTTGAAAAAAGTAAAAGCATAAAGCTTGCAGAAGGACAGAAAAACGCCGTAACCGAAGCTATGGAGCACGGAGTTTTAATTATAACAGGCGGACCGGGAACAGGCAAAACAACTACAATAAACACAATAATAAGCATATTGCAGAAAAATAACGTTGATATAGTTCTTGCAGCACCTACAGGGCGTGCCGCAAAAAGAATGTCTGATGCAACAGGCATGGAAGCCAAAACCATTCACCGCTTGCTTGAAATTTCTTTTTTAGATGAAAGTAGCCGCAGGCAAACTTTCGGCAAAAATAAGGAAAACCCAATTGAAGCAGATATTATAATTGTTGATGAATGCTCGATGGTTGATATTTTACTTATGAACAGCTTGCTTTCTGCAATTGAGCCGGGAACAAGGCTTTTGCTTGTAGGAGACGTTGATCAGCTTCCTTCCGTTGGGCCGGGCAACGTTTTAAAGGATATTATTATGTCCGATTGTTTGCCGGTTGTTAGGCTGACGGAGATTTACCGTCAATCAGAAGAAAGCGCAATAATAATGAATGCCCACAGAATAAACAATGGTGAATATCCTATATTTAATGAAAAAATAAAGGATTTCTTTTTTGTAAAAAAACACATTATGGACGATGTTGTTAATACAATAACCCAGCTTGTGGCAGCAAGGCTGCCGAAATATGCAGAGTGTGACCCTATAGCCGATATTCAGGTTTTGACACCCATGAGAAAATCTCCTTTAGGGGTTACAAACTTAAACCAAGTATTGCAGCAAAACTTGAACCCTCCAAATGACAATAAACGTGAATGGAACTTCCGCTCTACTAAGTTCCGTGAGGGTGACAAAGTTATGCAAATTAAAAATAATTATAATATGGGGTTTTGGGTTTTAAATAAAAACGGTTATAAAACTGAAGAGGGGCAGGGGGTTTTTAACGGGGACACTGGTATAATCAAAAATATCGATATGCAAAACGAAAAATTATCTGTAATTTTTGATGAAAACAGGCTTGTGGAATATGATTTCAGCCAATTGGACGAGCTTGAGTTGTCTTATGCCATAACGATTCATAAATCCCAAGGCAGTGAATACAAGGTTGTTGTAATTCCTGTTCATTCCGGTTCTTCTGTTTTAATGAGCAGAAACTTATTATATACAGCAGTTACAAGAGCGAAAGAACTTACTGTTCTTGTAGGGACCACGGAAATGTTAAACTTGATGATAAATAATAAACGGGAAATTAATAGATATTCCGCTCTTAACAGGCGGATAGGAAAAATGAAAGAAATGATTTGTCCTGATTAAAAAAACACACAAAGGGTGAGATTATGTTTGTTAAAGCGTTTAATTATTTAATTAATTGGCTTTACCCGCCTAAGTGTGTTTTTTGTTCTGAAATTATTCCTATTAACATGGAAAATGGTTTTTGTGAGAGTTGTTTAAATAAATTGGAATTTATAGAAAATCCTGTTTGTATAAAATGTGGAAGAAAAACAAAAAATTATAATGAAACATGTTTTGATTGCGGGGAAGCAGAATTTTCTTTTGTAAAGAATGTCTCTTTGTTTTATTATGAAGATAAAATAAGAGAGAGTATATTGGAATTTAAGCTTGGAGACAAGCCGGAGTTTGGCGTTTATTTTGGAAAGCTTATGGCTGAATATTTTGCTAAAAATATAGAGTATGAGGCAGATGTTATTGTTTCTGTGCCCATGTATAATAAAAGGCTAAAAAGCAAGGGGTTTGACCATGCTGCGATTTTGGCAAAGGAGTTATCCAAAAACGCTTCAATTCCGTTTATTAAAGGTGGATTAATAAGAATAAGAAATACAAAAAGGCAAAGCGGTTTAAACGGTGGAGAGCGGAGAGAAAACGTTAAGGATGCTTTTGCTTGCAAAAGAACTGAGCTTATAAAGGGTAAAAAAATAATTCTTATTGATGATATTTTTACAACAGGCTCAACTGCGGATAATTGCGCAAAAGCACTTATTAATGCCGGTGCTGTCGAAGTATTGTGTTTAACCCTTGCTTGCACAAAAAATTTTGATTAAATAAAAAAAGTGCTAATATTTTTAATTTAATAATCCGATAAAAACTATGTAAAGAAACTGTGACATTGATGAAAAGACAACTAGAAATATGGCAGGTGTTTAATATGAGTGCAGCAATTATAGGAGTGCTTTCTGCATATGAGGTAAGTACGCCAAAAAGCCGGGCTGTTCCTTCTAACAGGGTTAGCAGGGCCGAAGAAAAAAAAGATATGGTAGCTTTATCCTCAAAGGCTAAAGATTTTTTGACTGCAAAACAGGCTGTTAATGAAGTTTCGGATATTCGTAGTGATAAAGTCGAAGCTGTAATGAACCGCATTAAAACTAACAGCTATCATGTTAACGGCCCAATGATTGCCGATAAGCTGCTGGAAAAGCTTTAAGCGCAAAACTTATTAAGCGAATTTAAGGGGGCAATAACATTGGCAGGGCTGGTAAGCGAGCTTGTTTTACTGCTTCAGGAGCAAACGGAGCTTTATGAAAACTTGCTTGCTCTTTCGGAAGAAAAAAAAGACGCAATCATCAAAAACAATATTGACGAATTACAGAAAGTTACTTCTGTTGAGAACATTATAATATCAAAAAATCAGAAGCTGGAGAAAAAAAGGTCTATAGCCGTATCAGATATTGCGTTAGTTCTAGGTAAAACCGAAAATGAGCTAACGCTATCGGTGTTGCTTCAAATAATTGAAAATCAGCCTGAATATGAAAGTTTAAAGCTTATAAGTGATAAAATGTTATCAATTATAGAAAGATTAAAAGAAATTAATGAAAATAACAAAATGCTGTTGTTAAATGCACTAGATTATGTTGATTTTAGCCTCAATTTATTCCGCAGCACAGTTTTGAAAGAAGCGCCCACGTATTCTCAAGAGGGTGGAAGTTATGCGGATAAAAACGTTTTTTTTGACGCTAAACAATAAGGAGGGATTTTATGTCCATGTCAAGCCTGTCCGTTGCGAATAGCGGGCTTCGCGTTGCCCAGGCCGGATTATACGTAATAGGGCACAATATGTCTAACAGCAATACCCCCGGTTATGTTAGGCAAAGGGTTTTACAGCACGAATTTATACAAAAAAATATCGGATATTCTGCCAACGGTATTTTACAAGTTGGCTTGGGTGCAGATGTTTCAAGGATAGAGCAAATAAGAGATAAATTTTTGGATATAGCTTATAGACAGGAAGTCGGACGAGGAAGCTTTTATCAAGTAAAAGCTACCACAGGCCTTGAAATAGAAACAATTATCGGAGAAATTCAAAGCGCATACAGCGCCCATGCCGTTATAGACAACGTTTGGCGTGCCCTTAACGAATTAAGCGTTTATCAGCCAGGTCTTGAAACAAGGGCTAACTTTATCTCCACTTGTGTTGCTTTTGTTACTAAAGCAAATAACGTTGCAGAAAGGCTTGTTGAATACCAAAGAAACCTAGACCAGCAAGTAAGAGACAGCGTTACAAGAGTTAACCAATTACTTGAGCAAATTAAGAATTATAATACAATGATTGCGGAGGCGGAGGCTTCTGGGGACAGAGCCAACGACTTTAGAGACGTCCGAAACAACGCTATTGACGAATTAAGCACTTATTTGGATATAACCTATAAGGAAAGACCAAATAAACAAATTGACATTGTTTCCGAAAACGGCGACTTGCTTGTTAATAATGATATAAATTACATGGGGCTTAAATACTGTTCCGGAAGCTACAACTTTGTAGAACCTGTTTTTACCGGAGGAGTTAGAATTTTAACAATTTTACCTTACGACTCTCCACCAAGCAGTTATAGAACGGTTTTTGACTTAACAGGCGAAGTTTCTGCAGCCATTAACAATGATAAAGGGGCTTTAAAAGGTTTAATGGTTGCAAGAGGTTTTGAACCTGCTAACTATGCTTCGACACCGGTGAGACCAGGCCCAGGCACGTTAATGACAAGAATGCCAGACCCTACTGCTGACCCGGCTTGGGCTTCCACAAACCCACAAACGAAAGCGGATTATAATAAATATTTGGCGGAATTTACGGCATATGAAGCAAAATATCAAGCATATGTTAATGGCTTGACAGATACATTGCCGCCTAAAGCGCCAAGACCGCCGGCATCCATATTTGCAGACCTGGCTTTTACTGGTTCTAACTACGTATTAACGGCTTACCCGGCATCTAATTACGCTACAGACTATGCCACTTATTCCAGC
Organism: uncultured Eubacteriales bacterium; assembly: GCA_964545475.1. Lineage (GTDB taxonomy): Bacteria > Bacillota > Clostridia > Lachnospirales > JAISER01 > CAZJGG01. The sequence goes on from CAZJGG010000047.1 coordinate 14,808, forward strand.
AACTACGACCAGTATAAAAAACAATTTGATATTGATTATAAAGCGTATTCTCAAAAGATATTTGATTTAAATTACGCAGTTATACCAAAAGTTTTAAAGGAATTTGACACGATTTTTAATAAAATTGTAACTCTTATTAATGATGCGGTTTCCCCTTATACAGAAGTTGAAGAACCTGTGGGTTCTGGAAACTTTGTTCTTAAAAAGGATTTTGCAAATGCGCCTTATGGTCTTGATAAAAGCCAGTTTGACGAGGTGTTCATACGCAAATATGAGCCGTACTCTAAGAGATTTGACGCAAACGATAATTATATTGGGGAAAACCCTAATGAATATTATTCACTGTACACAATAGGTAACGTTATTGTAAACCCTGAACTTTTAAATACCGACGGCTTTAACAAGCTTGCTCTTGCTATTAATGAAAACGATGTTGAAGATACAAGGCTTGTTTTAAACCAGCTTATGCTTAATTGGAAAGGCGCTTTTATTTCTTTATCTAATGGTGCTCCGGTTTCGGTAGACGATGCTTACAGGGAATTTGTTAATAACATAAGCACTGAGACTAGCAAGTCTATAAAGTTTTGTGAAGCCCAGGAAGTTTTAGTTACTCAGATAGAGAACAAAAGGCAGTCGGTTTCAGGGGTTTCTCTTGACGAAGAAATGACTAATATGCTTAAGTTCCATCATGCATATAATGCATCTGCAAGAATGATTAATGTAATTGACTCTATGATAGATAAAGTAGTTAACGAAACAGGCAGAGCCGGACGTTAATTTGTTTGAATTTGTTTAGATTCTGAAAGGCTCTTAGAACTTGCTTTTTAGGCACAGGGAGGGAAATATATTATGCGTTCAGCATTTTTTGAATTTAATGTTGCTATATCAGGCTTGTATAGTGCTAGAGGTGGGCTTGACATAGTTAATCATAACATAGCCAATGCCGAAACGCCTGGGTATTCCAGGCAATTTGTTGAGCAAAGGGCAAGCTGGCCTATAACTTATTACGACGGTCGGGGTATGATAGGAACAGGATCTCAAATATATGGAGTTGGTCAAATTAGAGACGTATATTTGGATATGAAATATTGGCACGAAAGCAGCGTTTTAGGTGAGTATCAAGTTAAATACACTCAAATGGGCATGGTGGAGCGTGTATTTAGAGAAATGTCCGGCACAGGTACTTCCAATGGCTTTGACGTGTTTTTTAAAGCAATGCAGGAATTAACCATTGGTGCTAACGATGGGGTTTACCGTACTAACGTTTTGCAGGCTTCTCAAAGCCTTACAAAATTTGTTAACAGCACGGCAGAATCTCTTGTAAAATATCAAAGGGATATTAATGAAGAAGTTAAAACTGTTGTTATGCAAATTAACTCAATCGGAAATCAAATTGTAAGCCTTAACAGCCAAATAGCTAAATTTGAGCTGGACGGCTCAAAAGCCAACGATTTGAGGGATCAAAGAGCAAAACTTATTGATGAACTTTCTTTATACGTTAATGTTGAAGTTAAAGAAGTTGAAATGAACCAAGATTATGCTTCCGGCATGTATCCAGAGCCGGAGGACAGAGGAAAAAGCCAGAAACTGTTTTTTGTTTCAATAAACGGTTATGAATTTGTAAAAGGTTCTGATGTTAGGCTTCTTGAATGCGTTCCGAGAGATTTAGACACTAATCTTTATCCACTTTCCGGCACAAAGAAAAACCCAATGGATGCTGACGGGCTTTACGACATTTATTTTAGATCAGGTGGGGGAAAATTTGATATTTACAGCCCGGATTTAAAAGGGCAGTTAAAGGGTCTTATTGATACGAGAGACGGCAACAACGAGTTTTATGTTAAAGCGGCTAATAATATAAATGTAGCTAGTGGCGACACAACCGTTACAATTACACCGGATTCAGCCATGAGGCTTGATTTAGAGCCGGGGCTTAAAGGGACAATTACGATTACTGTAAACGGAATTCCTTTCGATGTTGATTATAACAGCTTTACTGTAGCTAATAACGGGGATTATACTTTTAACCTTACAAAGCCTTTAACATTTAGTGGTAACAATGTTTCTGTAACTGCAGGAAAAACCTCAAATTACAAAGGTATCCCCCATTATATGGATAGGTTAAACGAGCTTGTTCGTACATTTGCTCTTGCTGTTAACGAAGGTTTGGACAGAAAAGGCAATAATATTGATGGTTTTGATGGAGTTGTAAACGGATATGACGTTAACGGCAAACAAACCGGAGTTAAAATAGACCCGGCTACAGGCTTGCCAATGATTGATCCAATTACAGGTGCCCCTGTACCTTCCGGTTGGGTATTGTTTACTTACAAAGGCAATACACAACAAATATTAAATTACAATAAAATTAATTGCCTTAATTTTTCTGTAAATCAACATTTAATTGATAATCCCCTTGAGCTTGCGTGTGCTACTAAATCTGATTACGGCGAAAGCGCAAATGATTTAATTCTTAAAATAGCTGAACTAAAGAATTTTAAGGATATGTTCGCGCAAGGTAAAATATCAGACTATATTATTGGTATAGCCGGGGAACTTGCTGTAGACGTTGACCAATCTAAAAAATTTAATGTTAGTTATTATGAATTAACGGAGACTATTGATTATCAAAGGCAAAGCGTATCTAAAGTTGATATTTCTGAAGAAACCACAAATTTAATTAGGTTAAACCAAATATATCAGGCTTCTGCTAAGCTTATTAATATAATAGACCAAATATATGATACAACAATAAACAGAATGGGCGTAATGTAAGGGGGATAATATGAGAGTTACAAATTCAATGATTTCAAACAGGCTTATGCTCAATGTTAACAGAAACATGAGAATGCTTGATAAATACAGCAATATGATTGAAAGCACAAAAAGAATAAACCTACCTTCGGATGACCCTATTTTAGCAGCTAGGGCGCTGAAATTTAAAACCAATATTTCAGAAACTGAGCAATATCAAAGAAATGTTGGGCAGGGGCTTTCTTGGATGTCTGCTACGGACAAAGCGCTTTTTAATGTAAATGATATTATGGGTAAAATGCGGGAACTTTTAGTCCGTGGTACTACAGGAACAAATATGTATGATGACAGGCAAGCGATTACTACAAGCATTCAGCAGTTAATGAATCAGCTAGGCAAAGAAATGAATGCAACTTATGCCGGAAGATATGTTTTTTCCGGGTATAGAACGGATAAGCCCATTGTTTATGAAGCCAACAGCAATGATTATTACGAGATTAGCCAATATTTTAAGGCGATAGACGTAGAATCAACAAAAGCTTTGCAAAAAGTTGGGGATACTAACGAAGCTATTCCAACGGATGTTAAAATATTAAAGCTTCCATATTCTACAATTGAAAACGGAACATTAGTCATTACCGATGTAAATGGTAACGCTTTTAATCCGCCTATTAATGTTGTTACAAAAAAATTGGAAGGCCCTGCAACGGATGCCTACAATCCTCCTGACAACTCTATGACGGTGCACTTAATTGAAGAAACAGGAGAAATTGTTTTAGGCGCTGATGTTTATAGGCATTTATCAGGGCAAGCTACAGGGTATAAATTGACTTATGAAAAGAAAGGCTTTAAAGAGGGCGAATTAAACCCTGTCGTAAATTTTGAGTGTGTGGACTTAAACGCTAATCCACCTATGCCATACAACATGAACGGCCAATATCTGGAATATGAATTTGGTGTAAACACAAGAATAGCTATAAACACTTTAGGTAAAGATATTTATTCCGACAAGCTTTATGCGGATTTAAGAAGCTTTTGTGTATTTGTTAACAATGTTGCTATTTCAGATGAAAACTTGCTTACTGAAAAAGTAAAAGCCAACTTAAAAGCCCAAAACCCTAGCTGGACTGATTCTCAAATTGAAGAAGCTGCAAAACCTATTGTAAGCGAACAATTAGCGAGAGAAAAACAAGAGGTTGAAGCTGCAATTACAGATAGGTTCAACAATTTAATCGGCTTAGTTGATGGTCATGCCAAAAACATATCTACAAAACACACAGATAACGGAACAAGAATGGATCGCTTGGATTTAATTAGCGAAAGACTAGATGCAGATCTTATAAATTATAGAGAGTTGCTTTCCGAAAACGAAGATACAAACCTTGCAGAGGCGGGCATTGCTTACAGCTCTGCAAAAGCGGCTTATGACGCTTCACTGAAAATAGGAGCGAACATTTTACAGCTTACACTTGCAGATTTTATACGATAAAAAAAGTGAATTCAGCGCAATTTTATTGCGCTGAATTCACTTTTTATTTAAATTTTACTATATTTATTCCAAAGCTTTTAAACAAGCTTTCTGCATCTTCAAGCTCTTTTCGTTCCGGGGGTGTAAATTTGTGAAATTTTTCACTCATTTTTAAGGCGTTGTATTTTTCTTTTCCAAAGTCGTGGTAAGGAAGTAGCTCTAAAGAAGCCCTCGGCAAGTTTGTTTTAATGAACTCAGCAATTTGAGTCAAATTTCTTTCATTAAAATTAACTTCTTTAACGCAAGGAATGCGGATAACCATTTTCACGCCAGTTTTATAAACATTTATTGCATTTTGAAGTATAAGGGTATTGTCTATTCCGGTAAACTCTTTGTGAAGCACAGTATCCATTGATTTTATGTCAAAAAAGACATGGCTGAAATAACTAAATATATCTTTAACATCTTCCCAATAGAAATAACCGCAAGTCTCAATCCACATATCAACTCCCAGTGCATCAATGTTTTGTGCCAAGGAGCGTAAAAACTTATGCTTAAAAGTTGGTTCACCGCCGGAAAATGTTACACCTCCGTTTGAATGTCTGTAAAAAACCTCATCACGTTTTATTTTTTTTAATATGTCTTGAACAGATGTTTCCTTACAAAGCATAGTAGGGGAGGGTTTGCTTTCAGAAAAAACAAGTTTTGGTTCAACAGTCCATGTTTCAGGGTTTGAACACCACTTACATCGAAGGGGGCAGCCTGTAAGAAAAATGACAGTGCGTATGCCGTCTCCGTCATGTAGGGAAAAGCTTTGGGTCTGTAATATTACTCCTGTGTTTGATATATCCATTTTAAAATCACCAATTGTCATGGGCGTTTCTTATAATAATTGCTTCCTGCATTTCCGGCGAAAGGTTTATAAATTGTGTGCTGTATCCTGCCACACGTACAAGCAAATCTCTATACATTTCCGGCTCTTTTTGAGCTTTACGAAGGGTTTCAGTGGAAATTGTATTAAACTGTACGTGAAAAGCCCCTAAAGAGAAATAAGAACGTATAAGAGCGCCAAGGTTTTGTATACCCCGTTTTGTTTTCAACAGTTCCTCATTAAGACGGAGGTTTAAAAGCGTACCCCCTGTATGAACATCGTGGTTGACTTTTGCACTGGAGCGCATTGCTGAAAGAGGGCTTTCAACGTCACTTCCGGCAAAGGGGGAGACACCTTCCGTAAGTGGTTGCCCTGCTTTTCTTCCGCAAGGGGTTGCGCCTATAACTCGCCCGGTTGGAATATAATTTGAAATGCCCATAAATGCTGTATTAAACTTTGAACCGAAAATATCTTTGTAAGAGCGGGTAGTTCTATAATAAAAATTAGAAATTGTAACAGCCAACTTGTCTGCATAATCGTCGTCATTACCGTATTTAGGCGCTTCTAGGGCTTTTTCTCTTAGGGCTTCAAAGTTTTCCCAGTTGGCATCAAGGGCGTTGTTTAATTGAGATAAAGACACTTCCTTTTCCTCGAAAACCAGTTTTTTTACTGCCGCTAAAGAATTTGCAGTAACAGCAAGCCCTATGCCCGTTAGAACCGGCCCAACGTTGTAGTGCGCTCCGCCTTTGCTTAAATCTATACCTTTTTCAAGGCAATCCTCGACACAGGCGGAAAGAAACGGTCTAGGAACCATTTCTGTATGAAGCTTTTGAGCTATAATTGTTGAAACGACGGAATGGTGTATAAGGTTTTTAAGCTGACGCAAAAATGCCTGTTCAAATTCTTCATAACTTTCAAAGGCTTTTAAGGGTTTTTCCGGCAAGCCCATGGTTTTGCCTGTCATTCTGCTTTTGCCTTGGTTCATTGCATATTCAAGGGCGGCCACAAAGTTAATATTAACTGCTGATGTCCATTCCCCTGTTTTTCTAAAATGAGGCACAACGCAGCCGCAATTGCTCCAGTCCCGGGCGTCTTCCGGTTCATATCCTGCTTGCAAAAGCATCTGCGTTCCTGTCTGGTCGTTATGTATCGCCGGGAAGCCTGTTCCTTTGCTTACAAGCTCGCAAACAGCCGTTAAAAACTCATGAGGGCAGTCCGGGTGTATGCGGACGCTTAATCCCGGTTGATGTGTCCGCACGCTGTCTGTGGCTTTAAGGCACATGTAAGAAAGTTGGTTTGTTGCATCATAACCATCTCTTGTTTTGCCGCCTACTGTTAAATTTTGAAACTGGTTATATCCGGCGAAAAAACCTGCAGTGTTTGAAGAAATCGTCCATACCCATTCGGAAAGCTTTAGCCATAATGCTTCTACTAATTCTTGGGCGTTTTCTTCATTTAAAACGCCGTTTTCCAAATCATGTTTTAAGTAGGGATACATATATTGGTCAAATCGCCCAGGATTTAGCGCAAGAGGGTTTTCCGAAATAATGCCTCCAAGCTGAGTAAACCAAACAAATTGAACTGCTTCATGAAAGCTTTTGGGTGGATTTTCTGGAACATTTTTGCAAACAGCGGCTATTTTAAGCAATTCTTCTTTGCGGTCTGAGTCTGCTTCGTTTAAAGCTTGCTCTTTTGCTATTTCTCCATATTTATTAGCATAGGCAATAATTCCATCACAAACAAGAATTATAGATTTATAAAAAGTTATTTTATCCAAATGCTCCGGCATTGCAAAATCCAGTTCATTAAGTTTTTGTTCAGCTTCTTTTTTAATACCCCCAAAGCCTTTTACAAACAAAATGTCCTGATAATCCGGCGTAATTTCCCCAACTGCTTGCCGCCATTTTGAATCGTTGTCAATAATGCCTGTATCAACGGCAATATTATATGTTTCTTGCGGTAGCCTTGCAAGGAAGTGTTCTTCTAAAGACTGGTTTTGCCAATAAGGAAAAACGTCGCTCCGCAAAAACGCCCTCTGCTTGTCAGTCATTTCATATGGGTCTTGAGGGCGTTTGTGGAAAATATCCATTTCCTTGTCTACCCATTTCCATGAAAACTCCGGTGTTAAAATTGCGCTTCTTTTGAATTTTCCTGCAGTGCCCACAATAAGCTCGTCTTTAAAAATATCAGGCTCAAACTCAATGCAAAAATCATAAAAAGCTTGGGCACGGCGTAGTGTTACGGGAAGCCCTTCTGTCTTTTTATGAGATTCAGTAAAAATTCTTGCTCGTTCACAGCAAATTGAGGGTTTGGTATTAACATACTGCTGTCGTAACCGTTCTATTCTTTCAGTAACACTCATAAAATCCCTTCTCTCAAAAAATAACTTGTAATTAATAATATGTTAATTTAAAATTAATATCAAGTATTTTTTAAGAGGTGAGTGAATTGACTGAACTTTATGGAACTTTAGGACCAGCGTGTTATGAAACAGAAATATTGAAACAATTATTTAACGAGGGAATGACTGGAGTAAGGCTAAATCTTTCACATACAACATTAGTACAGAGCAGAAATTGGATTGAAAATTTGCATGAAGCTGCTGAATCATGTGGGTTAAAAAGCAAACTTATAATTGATATGCAAGGGCCGGAACTTCGCATAGGCAAGCTAAACACGCCGTTGGAGCTTATAAGCGGCAAGGAATTTACGCTTGGGCTTTGTGGAAGCTGCATACCAGTACAAAATGATATACTGAAAGAAATAGAAAAAGGGCAGCAAATTTTGCTTGATGACGGCAAGATTTTGGCAAAAGCTGTAGAAGTACACGGGGATTATATAATTTGTAAAGTTGAAAGGGGAGGAGAATTAAAATCCGGGAAGAGTTTGGCTTTACCGGGGGTTAAGCTTAATTTGCCTGTTATGACTTCGGCAGATATTAAAAATATAAAACAGGCTAAAGAATTCGGGGTAACAGGTATTATGCAGCCATTTGTAAGAAGTGCTGAGGATTTAAAACAGGTAAGGCAAGCTCTAATTGAAGCTGGGGCAGGGGAACTTAAAATTTATGCTAAAATAGAGAACTCAGAGGGGGTAACCCGTATTAATGAGTTCTTACCGGAAGCGGACGAAATAGTTATAGCCCGTGGGGATTTAGGCAATTCTATGCCATTATGGCATCTTCCTAAAATTCAAAAATATATTGGGGAAGTTTGCAAGGAGCATAAAAAACCGTTTATGGTTGTAACCCAGCTTCTACATTCAATGGAAAATTCCGCAGTACCAACAAGGGCAGAAGTTTCCGACATTTTTAACGCAATTTTGGACGGGGCTTCATCTTTAATGGTAACAGGAGAAACTGCGGTGGGAAAATATCCTGTGCAGGTTATGGAATATTTATCAAAAACAGCGAAAGAAGCGGAATTGTATGTAAAAAAGAGCAGTGAATTTCATTTTTAG